>WHUB01000320.1 GCA_009377395.1 Actinophytocola sp.
ATCCTGGCCCAGGCGGTGAAGCTGGCCATGAAGCGGTCGCCGAATATCTCCGAAATCTTCCAGCCCGAAGCCATGCTCGAAGTGGTCTTCTCCGCCATGCGGCCCGAGATCGACTTCACCGCCGAGGCGGCGAACATGGAGGAGTTCGAGGAGATGCTCGAGCAGTTCGAGCACCTCGAGGTGCCCGAGGTCCTCGACGTCACCAAAGAAGTCCTCATCATGTCGAAGGCCCCCGGCGTGTCGGTCCGGGAGTGCAACGTTGCCGACTTCAGCGACAAGGAGCGGGAGGCGATCGCCCGCGACATGTGCGCCATGCTCTTCCACGGCTTCATGGTGGACGGGCTGTTCCACGCCGACCCCCATCCCGGCAACATCTTCGTCGCCCCGGGCGAGCCGGCCACGGTCATCGACTTCGGGATGGTCGGCCGGATCGACCGCCGGATGGCGCTCGGTTACACCCGGTTCATGATGGCCACCGCCCTCAACGACGGTGAGGCCGCCGGCCGGGCGGCGCTGGAGATGGGGACGCTGACGTCGCGGGCCAACGTCCCCGGCTTCCTCTCCGACATGCAGCGCTACATCCCGACGATGGCCAAGCAGTCGCTGCAGAACATGGAGTTCGGCAACGACTTCAACCAGTTCCTCGTCTTCTGCACGAAGCGGGGGATCGCCGTCAACCCGGGCATCGCCCTGTTCGGCAAGGCCACCGCCAACATGGAGGGTTCGCTGCGCCGCCTCGCACCGG
>WHUB01000321.1 GCA_009377395.1 Actinophytocola sp.
ACCAGCTGATCGCGGAGGTCTTCGACGCCGACGAGCTGCTGCCCCGCTGACCACCGCCTTTTTCGGCCCCGGCGCGCCGCGTCCCCGTGTGTCGGTGCGGCCAACTAGCGTGCCGGCCATGAGCACACCGCACGACGACGCGACGAGGACGGAGAACCGCGGGGTGGGGCGTCCCGGTGCCCGGTTGTGGGTGGTGGCCGAGCTCGGGGACGAGGCGCGCTACATCCGGGGTGATGCGATCACCGAGGTGGCGCGCCGCACGCTGGCCGCCGGCCGGTACGGGATCGAGGTCAGGCTGGCCTGGCCGGACGAGGAAGGCCGGCGGCAGGTGCTGCTGTGGAAGCTGCCCGACATCAGCACCGCCGCCACCGCCGCGCTACAGCTGATGGCCGCACTCGCCGACGACACACAGGGCGTGCTGGTGATGGGCGACGAAGACGACGGCGGCGGGCACTACCGGATGGCCGTGACCAGCTTCGGCACCGCCCCGCGGTACGTGCCATGACCGCCGAGCTGGCCAGCGCACCCGCCGCGCTGCCGGCGTCGGTCGCCGTCGCCGGTGAGCTGCTCACGCAGGCCCGCGCCGAGGTGCCCGCGCTGCGCACGCTCGACGACCCGGACGAGGTGACGGTGAGCGGACCGGCGCTGGCGCACCTCGACGTCGTCGACGAGAGCCCGCTCGACGAGACCGCGATGTGGCGGCTGGTCGCGGCGCTGGGGCGCGGCAAGGCGCGGGAGGTGCT
>WHUB01000322.1:0-334 GCA_009377395.1 Actinophytocola sp.
CTCCCGGATCCTGGAGGGCGCGGGAATGGACCGCGCCGTGCTCGTCTCGGACCCGTCGCACGCGTTGCGCATCAAGACGATCTCGGAGGATCTGGGCCTGGAGGCCCAGGTGTCCCCCACCCGGAGGGCCCCGCCGACCAGTCCGCTGACCTCGGTGCGGCGGGGAGTGCGGGAGACCGCGGCGGTGGCGGCGGGCCGCATCATCGGCTACCGCCGCCTCATGGTGCTCGAGGAGATCGTCGCCAGCCGGATGGCGGCACCGGCACGCGCCACGTCAGACGAGGGTGAACTGCTTCTCCTCGGTCGAGCCCTTGAGCGCCAGCGTCGATGACGT
>WHUB01000322.1:344-744 GCA_009377395.1 Actinophytocola sp.
CCACCTCGCGCTGATGCTTGGTGGCGGTATAGCCCTGGGCCTCCATCGCGAACTCCCGCTCCTGCAGGCGGACATAGGCCGGCATCCCCTCGTCGGCGTAGCCGGTCGCCAACTCGAACATCGCCGCGTTGAGCGCGTGGAAGCCGGCCAGCGTGATGAACTGGAAGCGGTAGCCCATCTGCCCCAACTCGCGCTGGAACTTGGCGATGGTGTCCTGGTCCAGGTGGCGCCGCCAGTTGAACGACGGCGAGCAGTTGTAGGCGAGCATCTTGCCCGGATACTCGGCGTGGACGGCTTCGGCGAAGCGCCCCGCCTCGTCCAGGTCCGGCGTCGAGGTCTCACACCAGATCAGCTCGCAGTAGGGCGCGTAGGCGAGCGCGCGGGCGATCGCGGCGTCAAT
>WHUB01000323.1 GCA_009377395.1 Actinophytocola sp.
CCGTCCCGACATTTCAAACGACCGAAACCCTGCCAATTTCTTGACGCGGGACACGTGACGTCCATGACGCAGACGGTAAGCCGCCGTGGCACCGACGTCCCGCGAGTGGTTGGGGTTGGGTGATACAGCGGATTATCACCCGGTCCCGCCGAGTCGGCGGCATATGCGGCAGATATTCCATCGATTCGGCAAACATGTGACATGTATGGCAGAAAACGCGAGGAGACGGCGGTAGGCTGGGGTGCATGACGGAAACGCAGGGACATGCGGAACCGGCGGACGTGTCCGTCGCCGCCGATGGCCGGGTGACGATCCCGGCCCAACTCCGGCACGCCGCCGGGATCGAACCCGGCTCGCACCTGGTCGCCTACGTCGAGCGCGGCCGGGTCGTCCTCGAGGACCGAGCGCACCTGCTGCGCCGGGTGCAGGACGAGGCGATCGCGGCCGCCCGCGCGGCCGGCCACACCGGCAGCGCGGTGGACTCGTTGATCGCCGACCGGCGCGCCGAGGCTGCCCGCGAGGACGCCAGTCGGAACGCCACGACCGAGGGCGGCCCGGCGTGACCGCGGTCCTCGACGCCAGCGCGGTACTCGCGTTGATCTACCGCGAGCCCGGACACGAACGCGTCGCCGAGCAGCTGCCCGGCGCCGTGCTGTGCACCGTCAACTACAGCGAGGTCGTGCAGAAGCTCGCGCAGCTCGACCACCCGGCGCCGGTGGAAGCGGCAGGCGTCGTGGTCTCCT
>WHUB01000324.1:0-350 GCA_009377395.1 Actinophytocola sp.
GGATAATTCTTCGGCGGCGGCGTCCTCCTCGATCCGTTGCGCGATCAACTCCCGCTCCTCGTCGCTGACCGCGTTCCGAGTCAGCCGGCGGGCCGGCGGCGGTTCCCGGGCCGCGTAGTGCTCGTAGATTGATTTCCTGGGCCAGGTCATCGGCCGTTGCGGGGCTGTCCAGGTGCGCGACGAAGCGCCACACGTCGCGTTGGGTGGCGGCGATGAACCGCTCCAGCGCGTCCTGGTCACCATCGCGGGCTGCCAGGCGTCGTGGCCGCCTGGCCGGTACCGTCCCGGCGCAGGTGCGGGAAGAGCCCACCGACTCGCTCGGGTCTTGTCCGATGCGGGCCATCACGCAC
>WHUB01000324.1:365-740 GCA_009377395.1 Actinophytocola sp.
TTGCTCGCCGCTGGACGCCTACGCCGCCCGAGCCTGCTCCTCTACGCGGGTCCGTCCTCCCAACCGCAGCCCGGGCGCAGCTCATCCTGGACAACCTGCCGAGCTTCGCCGACGACCTCACCTCCGGTGCGATTGTCATTATCACAGATGACCGGATCCGGATCCGATCGTTGCCCGTCGGCGACGAGGCGAAGGCACCTCTCAACCGGAGGACCAAGAGTCGCTCGCTTGAACCACAGCCAGCATGCCATCTGACGTGACCGTATCTGCCGCATGTCCCCAACGCGAAGGTCGGGCGGTAACTGTTGCCCTGTGGCAGGCGAACTATGACTGCACAAGAATGGAGGTGAAGACCATGACCACGAGCAGGATCAG
>WHUB01000325.1 GCA_009377395.1 Actinophytocola sp.
CTTCTCCGCGAGCGATCGACCCGAAGAGGAGCACAGTGTGCACGGTGGAGTCGATGGCTTCGCCAATGGCCTCTTTCAGTGTCGCAATGGGGTCGAGGAGGGCGCGTAAGGGCGCCACTGCGGCGTGGTCTTCGTTGATCGTGTGTACGCCAGCGCGCCCGATGGTCCGGGACTGCACCAGTCCCAGTTGCTGTAGAGCCTTTAACGTTTCCTGGACAGACCACAGGCTGTAGTCGTCGCTGACCATGCTGTGGATCCGTCGCCCCGTGAGTGGCTCGCCTGTCCGGAACAAGATCGAGAGCACGGCGCCGCGAGGGCCGGGGATGACCCCGCCGAACGGTTCACCGAAGTGCATATGACTACTGTACCAGTCATATGACCGTAACAGCAGTCATATGACTGGTATGGGTGTCATGAATTGCGGCAGTGCCTCGATTGCCCGTCGCGTTCGTCCTGGGCTATCCGCGCTCGTTGACGTCGTCGATCACCCGTACCAGCGCCGCCTTGGCTTGCTACTCGCCGTCGGGCCAGCGGGGATGACGGGTCGATCCCATCAACCATCCCCACGCGCAACGAGCCACTGGGCAGCGTGTCGATGACGCCGCCTGGGTGGCGGTTCCTGGACTTCACAGGTCGAGTCGTGGCCCAAAACTAAGCCTGCTTGGGTCACGACACATCCTGTGATGGGCGGACCAATGCACCGTTTCCCAGGTCAAACCCTGAGCCGACAAGGGGGC
>WHUB01000326.1 GCA_009377395.1 Actinophytocola sp.
ACATTGGGCGTGTCGCCCGAATCAAGCAGCAACCCTTACTGAGATCACCTCAGTGGTCCGCAAGGGAACGGGCGAGGTCCAGGAGCTTCCAGCCTCCACAGACGCGTTCGTGTGGTTAAGGCTCTACCAGGTCCAGATGGGTGGCCTGGTCCCCGAGGGGCGCTGGCTGCCGCTGTGGTGGACGCTGCGCCGACCGTTCCGCCCGCTGACTTACCACGCGGCGCACCGCATGTTCGAGCGGGTGAACGACACGGCGGGGACGACAGCGACGCTGCACGCGCTACGGCATACCGCGGCCTACCGGATGGCCGAGGACCCAGGACTGCCGCTGACCGATGTCCAGTTCGTTTTGGGACACGCACAGCTGACGACCACGCAAATCTACCTGACGCCCCGCAAGGAGGACGTGATCCGCAGGGTGCTGGCACACCACGCCGAGCAGACCCAGCAAGCGGCGGCACGCACGTGTCCGACTCCGGCTCCGGGTTATCGGCCGGAGTCTCTGAACGTGCTGTTCGGCGCGAGCACCACGTGACTGCGGGCACGTCAGTCCTGGCGGTGCAGACGCGCTCGGTCGGGCCGCAGCTAGGGCGTGAAGCGATGCGCACGCGGTTCCCGCCCCGTCCTGTCGCCGCGACCTGGGCGACTGAGTCCTGTGACCGGCAGACGGCGTTCCGGCTGGCCACCGCCGAGGCGCTCGTGAGCAGTAACCCCGTGGTCCAGGCCAAACGTGTCC
>WHUB01000327.1 GCA_009377395.1 Actinophytocola sp.
CGTCCTCCTCCAGTGCGCGACCAGGAAATGTCGCCGGTGCCCGGGCGGGCGGGACGGCAGTTGGCGACTCGCTCCACTTTACGACCTGCGATGCGGCGCTGCCGCGCGGCTTCGCCTCGCCACCCCACGACGCGGTGTCGGCACCACGTCCTCATGACCCACGCCGCCGACACGGCCACACCCCGTGAGCGCGCCCACGCCTGGGGAAATGACGTAACGTGATCTCCGGGGTTCGAACAGCCTGCAGACGATAGGAACCCCGGACTCGGCGTGGGATCACAGAAATCATGCACGTAACGTGATCTCTATTGCCGGCTCATTTCCCCAGGGGCGGCGCGGCGGCGTCGGCCGGGCGGTTGGGGTAGGCGCCGGGGTGCGTGGTCAGGTGTCGTCGTCCTCCTCGCCGAGTGTGACCTTCGTGGTCGCCTGCTCGCCGTCCCGCTCGTACCGCACCGTGCACTCCTCGTTCGGCGCATGCGACCGCACCGCGGCGATGACGTCGATCGCCGTGTGGATCGGCTGCCCGTTGAACTCCGTGATGACGTCGCCGGGCTCAAGGCCCGCCTGCTCGGCCTGCCGCGGCTGGCGGACTACGACCGGTTCGCGCCGCTGCAGGCGGTCCCGGGGACGATCGCGTGGGACGACGCCCGCGAGCTCGTGCTCGAGTCCTTCTCGGACTTCTCGCCGACCGCGGGCGACGTCGTCGGGCGGTTCTTCGAGCGCAGCTGGATCG
>WHUB01000328.1 GCA_009377395.1 Actinophytocola sp.
GGCTGGACGGCCGCTCCGCCATCCCCGGCCACGAGCAGGCGACCCGCCTGGCCGCTCGCCGAGACGCCGTGCCCACAACGGCGCACCATCGTTGATCGCCGACCCGCGAGGAGCCAGATGCCGACGCCACCGACGGCCACGACCACGGAGTTCGCTTCCCTCACCCGCCCGTCAGGCGGGTTCGCGATGCTCGCCGTGGACCAGCGCGAGGCACTGCGCGGCATGTTCGCCGAGCGCTACCGCCGCCCGGTGGCGGACGCGGAGCTCACCGAGTTCAAGGTTGTGACGGTACGCCGGCTGTCCCCGCACGCCTCCGGCGTGCTGGTCGACCGGCAGTTCTGCCTCGACGCGGTGCTCGCCGCGCGGGCCGTCGCGCCGGGCTGCGGGCTCGTCGTCGCGGCCGACGAGCTCACCAGCGACGACCGCGAGTATGTCGCGACCACACGCATCGACGACGCGGTGGTGCCGGCGGAGATGAAGGCGGCGGGCGCGGTCGCCCTGAAGCTGCTCGTGCTCTGGCGGCCAGACGAGGCCCCCGAGCCGCGTATCGCGATGACCAGTGACTTCATCGACCGTTGCCGTGCCGCCGGCCTGGTCAGCATCGTGGAGCCGGTGTCCAAGCCGCCACGCGACGGCACGACCTGGACAGCCGACCGCTGGAACGAGGGCGTGCTCGCCGCGGCCCAGGAGCTCGGCGGACTCGGCCAGGACCTGTACAAGGCGGAGGTGCC
>WHUB01000329.1:0-315 GCA_009377395.1 Actinophytocola sp.
GTTGATCGCCGTGGTGTGGTCATGACCGGTCGCGCGACGGTCGTGGGCCATGCCCTCCGGGCAGGTGGCCATGTGCCCCTGCCACGAGCTGTCCGGCAGTCGGCGCGGCACGAAACACCGGCGGTCGCAGTAGCGGCAATAGGCCCCAGCCATCAGGCCGCCACCCCCTCGCCCGTCATCGCGAGCAGGTGGGCGGCGTGCTGGTGCGCCTGTACCGCCAGCCGCCCAGCGCCCGTAGTGCCTTCGGCGGCCAAGTGCTCCAGCAGGGCCGCTTTGCGCTCATACCAGGCCGCCACCGTCTGCGGCGGGGAATCA
>WHUB01000329.1:325-729 GCA_009377395.1 Actinophytocola sp.
GGCGCGACACGTGCAGCCGGGTCATCTCCTGCAACGTCGATGGCGACCTCATGCCGAACCACCACCCGGCCTGGCGTGCGAGAGCCACTCGACCTCGGTCCGCGCGCGACCGATATAGGCGGCAAGCTCCTCGGCGATGTCGACGGCGGACCGCAGCTCGCCCGCCGCATTGTTGGCCCACGAGGCAGCCTGCAGGCGGGAAATATCGGCGGCGCCGCCGCACTGGTCATGCCGCAACGTGCGATCCGCAGCGAACTGGCGTGCCGATGCCGACAACTGCCGACAGAGCTGCTGCTCGCGACTCGCGGCGGTAGCCAGCGACCCGAGCAGCCCAGCGACATGCGGCGCCCCGGTCAACGCGTCGTTCGGCGGCAGCGTGGCGCGGTTGAGGTAGCGCACCAGTT
>WHUB01000032.1 GCA_009377395.1 Actinophytocola sp.
GCTCTAACCAACTGAGCTACCGGCCCTTCTGATCGCTCAGCCTACGCAGTCGGCGCATCGGCGTGCATACCGCCCCGCGTGTACGTAGCGGCGCTGACCAGCATCGGACCACCCACAGCGGCGCTCCGCGTGATCGACTCCGCCGTCCGAGCGAAGCGCTGTCACACCGGCATCGTGCATTCGGTCCAACGCCGAGGTCCGCATGCTGGTATCCGGGACACCGATGCGTAACGGATGGCCCCGGCGCACTGACTAGTGGGTGAAGTGATCGGCCGGTGGCGCGCGAGGAGGCACGGTGATGCTCGTCGAAGCTCGCGTGCTGGGTTGGCCTCGCGCTGTCGTCGAGCCGCACGAGTTCGCGTACGAGCCTTCTCATCCCGTCCCATTGCGACAGCTCATCGCCGACGTCCTGCGCGGCCACGCGGGACAAGCGCTCGACCCGGACTGGTCGTGGCGGTTCCTCCAGGTGCTCGCCGCCAACCAGGTCGAGCCGCTGCGAACGGCGAACGGCGCGCCCGGCGGGGGAGTCGACGTCGACGCGGTGGTCAGCGCCGCCCTCGAGGGATTCGACCACGGCTACTACTACGTCTTCGTCGGCGGCGACCAGGTCGAGGACCTCGACCAGCTGGTCCGGATCGAACCGACGACCCGGGTGCGGTTCGTGCGGCTGGTGCCACTCGCCGACTGAGCCTTCGCGCGGGCATAGACAATGCCTGCCATGGACTCCGAAGATCTGATGTACGCGGGCCTGGCAACGCAAGCGCGCATGATCGCCTCCGGCGAGATCAGCTCCCATGAGCTGACCGAGGCCGTGCTCGCCCGGATCACGCGGCTCAACCCGGCGCTCAACGCATTCCGCACCGTCCTCACCGACGCCGCGCTCGCCGAAGCCAAGCAGTGCGACGACGTCCCGGCCGCCGAGCGCGGACCGCTGCATGGCGTGCCCATCGCGATCAAGGACGAGGTCGACGTCGCGGGCGAGGTCACCACGTTCGGCGGCCTCGCCAACCGCACCCCGGCCGCCGCCGACGCCGAGGTGGTGCGCAGACTCCGCGCGGCGGGCGCGGTCATCGTCGGCAAGACCATGATGCCCGAGTTCGGGCAGTGGCCGTTCACCGAATCGGCCGCATTCGGCGCCACCCGCAACCCCTGGGACACCACCCGTACCCCCGGCGGTTCCAGCGGCGGTTCGGCCGTCGCGGTCGCGGCGGGCATGGTCGCGGCCGCGCTCGGCGGCGACGGCGGCGGTTCCATCCGCATCCCCGCAGCCTGCTGCGGGCTGTTCGGGCTCAAGCCGCAGCGCGGCAGAGTGTCCACTGCCCCGCATTCCGACCTGTGGCTGACCCTCGGCACCGCGGGACCGCTCACCCGCAGCGTCGCCGACAGCGCCCTGTTCTACGACGCCATCCGGGGCAGCACCGACGCCGACCGCTGGCACGCCGAGGAACCGAGCATGAGCTTCGCCGAAGCCGCGACGACCGCGCCGGGGCGGCTGCGGATCGGCTACTCGGCCAAGCCCGCGATCCGGGGACTGCGCCCGCACCCCGAGCACGTCGACGCCGTGACGCGCACCGCGACCCTGCTGCGCGAACTCGGTCACGACGTCCGCGAAGTCGACCCGCACTACCCAGACCCCACCGCCGTGTTCACGCCGCAGTTCTACGGCGGCGTGCGCGATGAGGCGAACCTGGTCGAGCGTCCCGAGCTGCTGGAGCGCCGTACCAAGCAGACCCTCGCGCTGGCCAGGCTAATGCCGGAGCGTGCGATCCAGTGGGCGATCGGCAACACCGAACGGTTCGCTGCCACGGCCAACCGCGTCTTCGGGAACATCGACCTGCTGCTGACGCCCGCCATCGCGCATCGGCCCCGCCGCATCGGCGCCCTCGACGGCGCCAACTCGATCACCGCACAGCTGCGCTCACTGCCGATGATCGCCTACACCGCGCTGTGGAACGTCGCCGGCAACCCGGCCGCCGCCGTGCCCGCCGGGGTCGGCGGCGACGGGCTGCCGCTGTCGGTGCAGCTCGTCGGCCGCCAGCACGACGAGCCGACCATCCTGCAAGCCGCCGCCCAGCTCGAAACCGCGCGTCCGTGGACCGAGCGCCGTCCCAGCTAGGGTGATCACATGGCGACCACGGTGCGGCTGCGGCCACCGAACAACCAGCTCAATCCCCGCTCGCTGCTGTGGTGGCGAACGCGCATCGCGCTCATCGTCCTGCCGCCGGTCGTCGCGCTCGCCATCCTGGGGACGCTCTCGCCGCTGCTGCTGGCGCTCGCCGGACTGCTCGCCGTGCTCGGGATCGGCTTCGGCGTCCTCATGCCGATGTGGTGGTACCGGGTGCACCGCTGGGAGGTCACCGACACCGCCGTCTACACCCGCACCGGCTACTTCTGGCAGGAGTCCCGCATCGCGCCGATGTCGCGGATCCAGACCGTCGACACCGTGCGCGGGCCACTGCAACAGCTACTGCGGCTCGCGACGGTCACCGTGACCACCGCGTCGGCCAAAGGCGCAGTCCGCATCGCCGGTCTCGACGCCGAGCAGGCCGCCGACCTGGCTGCCGAGCTCACCCGCATCACCCAGGCGACACCGGGCGACGCGACATGATCGACACCGGCATGGCGGGCGCCGAACGGCTCGACCGCCGCATGGTCACCATGACCGCCCTGCTGACCGGGACGATCGTCGTCGTCGGCGCGGTGGTCGCGAGCTCGGCGATGATCTCGTCGGGCACACCGGCCTGGGTGACGACGCTCGCCGTGTTCGGCGGGGCGCTCGCGGTGCTCGGGCTCAGCGTCGGCGCCGAGTACATCCGGTGGCGCGCGACCACCTTCCGCCTCACCGAGGCACGCCTCGAGCTGCGATTCTCGTTCGTGCTGAACCGGCGCCGCTCGCTGGCCCGCGACCGGATCCGCACCGTCGACGTCACCGCCCACCCGCTGCACCGGCTGTTCGGGCTCGCCGCCGTCGTCATCGGCACCGGCCAGCACGGCGAGTCCGGCGAGGCCGAGCTCAAGCTCGACCCGGTGTCGGCCGAACGCGCCCGGGAGCTGCGGGTCGAGCTGCTGCGACACGCCGCCGGCACCGAGCGCCCGACCGACGAGGGCACCCTCGCCGTGCTCGACTGGCAGTGGGCCGCGTACGCGCCGCTGTCGGTGCTCACCCCCGCGCTCGGCGCCGCCGCCCTCGGCGCGGCGGGCAACGTGGCGAGCTGGTTCGGCGGCACCGAGGACGTCACCGGCGCGGTGGTGTCCGACCTGCTGGTAGCCGCAGCGCTGTTCGGCTACGCCACCGTCGCGGTCGGCGTGCTGCTCGCCGGGGCGGTCGGCGCGACGCTGCTGTTCGTCGAGATGTGGTGGGGATATCACCTCGACCGCGAGCCGGGCGGAACGCTGCACGTCCGGCGCGGGCTGCTGACGACCAGGTCCATCTCGCTCGAGGAACGGCGGCTGCGGGGCGCGGAGCTCGTCGAGCCGCTCGGGGTGCGGCTGGCGCGGGCGGGGCGGGTCGACGCCATCGCGACCGGCATGCGCAACGGCGGCACCCAGGGCAAGCGCGCCGACCCGAAGACCCTGCTGCCTGCCGCGCCGAGGAACGTCACGCTGCGGGTGGTGGCCGACGTGCTGCGGGAACCGGACGTCGCTGCCACCCTGACCGGCCTGACGTCGCATCCCCGTGCGGCGCGGTCCCGGCGGCTGCGCTGGGCGCTCGCCCCGGTGCTGCTGGCCTTCGCCGCGCTGCTCACGGCGTGGCTCGTGTGGGGAGACGCCATCGCCGCCGCGGTCGGGCCCGCGTTCGCGGGGATGGTCGGCGCGGTGCCGGTGGTGTTCGCCGTCATCGCCGTGCCGGCTGTGGTGCTGCTCGCGCTGGACGCCTACCGCAACCTCGGCCACGGGCTCTCCGGCGGATACCTCATCGCGCGGCGAGGCGCGGTACGCCGCTCCACCGCGTTGCTGCAACGCGGCGGGGTGATCGGCTGGACGGTGCGGCAGTCGGTCTTCCAGCGCAGGGCCGGGCTGGTGACGCTGGTCGCGACCACCGCCGCGGGCAGCGGTGGCTACGCCGTCCCCGACGTCGATGCCGCCGAGGGCATCGCGTTCGCCGACGAGGCCGTGCCCGGACTGCTCACCGAGTTCGTCGAGCGCGATTAAACGCCGTAAGTCGAAGCCGCTACGGTATGCATGCCATGAGCGGACAGCCACTCACCGACCAGCGCTCGCCGACGGTGCGGGCGCTGCTGCTGGCCGTGTCCCTGCTGGCGGTCGCGGTCGCCTCCGGCTTCGTGTGGTGGCTGATCAGGCACGACCCCAACCCGGTGACACCGGCCGCCACCGGCACACCAGCCACCTCCACCTCGGAGCAGCAGCCGACGACGTCGCCACACCACCCGGCGACACCGACCCAGGTCAGGGCCGGGCGGTTCACCTTCACGCCGATGGCGCCGACCCGTGTCACCTCGGACTGCGCCGTCGTCGCCTACGGCCAGGTGCAGGACTGGCTGGCAGGCAACCCGTGTCAGCGGGTGAGCAGGGGCCTCTACGCCACCACCGGCGGCGGCGACGCGAAGGCGCTGGTGTCGGTCGTCGTGGTGACCATGCCGAGCGACGCGTCGGCGTCCGAGCTGAAGGGCATCACCGACACCAGCGGCACCGGCAACGTGTCCGACATGCTCTACGACGGTACCGTGCAGCTCCCGGGCGCGCCGCAGGTCGCGGGCGGCGCCTACGCGTCCGAGCTGAGCGGCGACACGATCACGATCGTCGAGGGCGCCTTCTACGACGACTACTCCGCTCCGGCGCTGCTCGACCAGATCGCCTCCGCCGCCATCCGCATCGGATCCCGCCAGGGCTGACTCAAGCAGTCATGCCGGGCAGCGCGACCACGGCAGGGGAGATCCCGGCCTCCGCCCGCCAGTGGGTGGCGTGCACTGCGGACGCCTGCAACGCGTCGAGCGCGTACCGGCGCAGCGCGGGGTCGGCGGTGCGTTCCAGCACGCCGAGCCAGGCCGCGGTGGCGTCGGTCTCGGCGACGACAACGACCGCCACCGCGGACTCCTCGCCGGCGACCGGTTTCGGCGTCCGGTAGGCGGACTCGGGGGGTACCGGGCTCACCCCGGCGTCGGTGAGCACCCGCTCGGTGGCCTCCCGGCGGGCCTGGTGCTCCTCGACCGCCGCCTCGATGGCCTCGTCGTACGCCGCCGACAGGAACGCCGTGACCAGGTCGTAGACCCAGATCGCGGCGTGCTCGGCCGCCAGCGCCCGCTGCAACGCCCCGACCGCCGCGCCTGCGGGCTTGCCCACCTGGCCCGGCTGCTCGAACGCCGGCTCGGCCACCTTGCCGAGGGTGACGTCGAGCGCCTGCACGCTCGCGCAGCCCGCGGCGACCGCCCCGAGCAGCCCCGCCCGGTACCCCGGCGCGGTGGGCACCATTGCTCGCGTCCGCTCGCGGGCCGTCGTCAGCCGCGTGCTGAGCGAGGCCAAATCGGTGACCGGCTTGCCCTCGGGCGTGTCCTTGGCGGGCGGCCGGTTGGCGCGGACGACCTCGCGGCGCAGCGCGCGGGCGTGCTCCGCGCGCACCCGCGCCACCGTCGCGGCGAGCGCGGCCCCCGATCCGGTGATCGCCCGCGCCGCCTTGGCGTCGGCGCTGGCGTCGTCGGCGAGCGCGCTCAGCGGATCGGGTGAGTCGTCGTAGCCCTCGCCACAGGCCGCGAGCGGAACCGCGAGAGCGGCGATGGCGCCCAGCCGCAACGCGTCCCGCCTGCGCAAACCGTTCCTGTCCGATCTCCACCCTGCACGCACGGTCAGCCATCCTGCCAGGTGTCGCTGGAGCGGTTCGCCTCGGCGGCGCGAACGTTCGTGTCCGCGAGGTGTGCTCTAAGCTGGGTGGACAGCTAGCACCGCAGAACGACAATTGCTCGCCGCAGCCGAATAGGGGAGAGTCACCTTGCCCAATGATCTCGCCAGACGGCTGGAACCGATCGTCGCCGACGCCGTGAGCACCGTCGGCTTCGACCTCGACGCGCTCGAGGTTCAGCAGGCAGGTCGCAGGAAGCTGGTCAAGGTCACCGTCGACTCCGATGACGGTGTTGAGGTCGACAAGCTCGCGCACGCCAACCGCGCGGTGTCGGCCGCTCTCGACGACCACGATCACCTGATCGTCGGCTCCTACGAGCTCGAGGTGACCTCACCCGGCCTGAGCAGGCCGCTGACCCAGCAGCGTCACTGGCGTCGCGCCCGGTTCCGCCTCGTCCGCATCACGCCGAAAGACGGTGACGAGTACGTCGGACGGGTGGGCCATGCGGGCGAGAAGAGCGCGCGGGTGCTCGCCGACGGCCGGATCAGAGACGTCTCTTATGCATCGGTGTCGAAGGCCGTTGTCGAGATCGAGTTCAAACAGCCCCGTGCCGAGGAGCTCAAACAGCTCGAAGCCGACGAAGCGGATGTCGTCGAGCAGGGGCACACTGGGGGGAAGACGAAGGAGGATCCGAAGTGAACGTCGACATCGCGGCCTTGCGCGCGATCGAGCGGGACAAGGACATCCCCTTCGAGACCGTGCTCGCCACCATCGAGTCGGCGCTGCTGACCGCGTACAAGCACACCGACGGGCATCAGCCGCACGCCAAGATCGACATTGACCGCAAGACCGGCTACGTGCGCGTGATCGCCTACCGGCTCGACGAGCACGGCGAGGTCGCCGAGGAGTGGGACGACACCCCGGAGGGCTTCGGCCGGATCGCGGCGACGACCGCGCGCCAGGTGATCCTGCAGCGGCTGCGCGACGCCGAGCACGAGAAGACTTACGGCGAGTTCTCCGCCAAGGAGGGCGAGATCATCGCCGGGGTGGTGCAGCGCGACTCCCGCGCCAATGCCCGCGGCATGGTGGTCGTGGCCTTCGGCGACACCGAGGGCGTGCTGCCCGCCGCCGAGCAGGTGCCGGGCGAGTCCTATGAGCACGGCGCGCGGATCAAGGCGTACGTGATCGGCGTGTCGCGCGGGCTGCGTGGCCCGCAGATCACGCTCTCGCGCACCCACCCGAACCTGGTGCGCAAGCTGTTCGCCCTCGAGGTGCCCGAGATCGCCGACGGCACCGTCGAGATCACCTCGGTCGCCAGGGAGGCCGGTCACCGCAGCAAGATCGCGGTCCACTCCACGGTGCCCGGCGTGAACGCGAAGGGCGCCTGCATCGGACCGGTCGGCGCCAGGGTCCGCAACGTGATGAGCGAGCTCAACGGCGAGAAGATCGACATCATCGACCACGCTGACGACCCCGCCGTGTTCGTCGGCAACGCGCTCTCGCCGGCGAAGGTCGTCTCGGTGCGGGTGGTCGACGAGCGCACCAAGACCGCGCAGGTCGTCGTGCCCGATTTCCAGCTCTCGCTGGCCATCGGCAAGGAGGGCCAGAACGCGCGGCTCGCGGCGCGGCTGACCGGCTGGCGGATCGACATCCGCAGCGACGCGGCCGGTGCCGACGACCCGACCCCGGTCGCGCGGGTCGAGCCACCTCGCACCGCCGCGGCCGGTCCCGCCGACTGACCTCGCGCTGTCCTGGGGGGTGGTGGGACGAAACGGCGGTGGGGTTAGACTCGTGTGTGATCGATCGCGCGGTTTCGGCTCACTACGACGCAGGTCCGGTACGGATGTGTATCGGGTGCCGGAAACGGGCGTCGGTCACCGAGTTGCTGCGAGTCGTCGCGGTGGCAGGACGGGTGGTCGTCGACGAGGGTCGGCGGATGCCCGGCCGGGGAGCGTGGTTGCACCTCGATCCCGGTTGCCTCGCCACAGCGGCTCGGCGGAGGGCGTTTCCCAGGGCGTTACGGGTTTCTGGGCTGCTCGCCGTCGATGGCGTCGAGGAGTACTTCGAGCGCCGGCTCGGAACGGCTCAAGGCAATAGGACAGATACGAGAACGTCTCGTGTCTAGCCGAGGTAAGAAAGCAGGTCGACCCGTCATGAGTCAGCCGTGAAGCTGAAGCCATGAACGCGCGACGATAGGACGAGGTCTGCGGGTCCAGCCGCCGGCCTCACCAGACGAGGAGAGCAGTGGCAGGCAAGGCCCGCGTGCACGAGCTCGCGAAAGAGCTCGGAGTCACGAGTAAAGAGGTTCTCGCCAAGCTCAAGGAGCAGGGCGAGTTTGTGAAGTCGGCGTCGTCGACCGTCGAGGCACCGGTTGCCAGGCGGTTGCGCGACGCGTTCCCGAAGTCAGACGGCGCGTCCAAGGACGGCGGCAAGGGGAAGTCGGGCTCGAAGTCCGGCTCGAAGGCGACGGCGAAGCCGGATGCGACGGCCGAGTCGAAAACCCCCGAGCCGCCGAAGCCCGGTCCCAAGCCGAAGGCGGAGCAGCCGGAGCCGAAGGCGGAGCAGCCGGAGCCGAAGGCGGAGCAGCCGGAGCCGAAGGCGGAGCAGCCGGAGCCGAAGGCGGAGCAGCCGGAGCCGAAGGCGGAGCAGCCGGAGGCCCCCGAGCCGCCGAAGCCGAGCCCGCAGCCGGGTCCGGCGCAGGAGGATGCGGCCAAGCACGACGGTGGCAGCGTTGTGCCGCCGAAGCCGCAGGGTCCCAAGCCCGGTCCGAAGCCGGGTCCGCGCGCGCCGAGGGTGGGCAACAACCCGTTCGGCGTCGGCGGCGGCACTCAGCAGTCGCGCCCGTCCGGGCCGCGTCCCGGCCAGGGCGGCGAGCGTCAGGGCGGACGTCCCGGCGGCCGCGGTAGCGGCGGTGCCGAGCGTCCCGCCGCGCGTGGCGGTTCCAGCACCAGCAGGCCGACCCCCGGCAACATGCCGCCCAGGCCGAACCCGGGCATGATGCCCGCGCGTCCGGCCAAGCCGTCCGGTGGTCCCGGCGGCGGCCGTGGCGGCCCCGGTGGTCCCGGCGGTGGTCGTGGCCGTGGCGGCCCCGGTGGTCCCGGCGGTGGTCGTGGCCGTGGCGGTCCCGGTGGTCCCGGTGGTCCTCCCGGTGGTGGCGGCGGCGGTTTCCGTCCCGGTGGCCCCGGTGGTCCTCCCGGTGGTGGCGGCGGCGGTTTCCGCGGCGGTGGTCGTGGCCGTGGCGGCGCGGCCGGTGCGTTCGGCAAGCCGGGCGGTCCCTCGCGCAAGGGCCGCAAGTCGAAGCGGCAGAAGCGCCAGGAGTACATGGAGAACATGCAGGCGCCGTCCGTCGGTGGCGTGCGCCTGCCCAAGGGCAGCGGCGAGACCATCCGGCTGCCGCGTGGCGCTTCGCTGACCGACTTCGCCGAGAAGATCAACGCCAACCCGGCCTCGCTGGTGCAGGTGTTGTTCCACCTCGGCGAGATGGTCACCGCGACGCAGTCGGTCTCCGAGGACGTGCTCGAGCTGCTCGGCACCGAGATGAACTACAACGTCCAGGTCGTCAGCCCGGAGGAGGAGGACCGTGAGCTGCTCGAGTCCTTCGACATCACCTTCGGCGAGGACGCCGGTGACGAGGAGGATCTCGAGTACCGTCCGCCGGTGGTGACCGTGATGGGTCACGTCGACCACGGTAAGACCCGCCTGCTGGACACCATCCGGAAGGCGAAGGTGGCCGAGGGCGAAGCGGGTGGCATCACCCAGCACATCGGCGCCTACCAGGTCGAGACCGAGCTCGATGAGCTGCGGCGGCTGGTCACCTTCATCGACACCCCCGGTCACGAGGCGTTCACCGCCATGCGTGCCCGTGGTGCCAGCTCGACCGACATCGCGGTGATCGTGGTCGCCGCCGACGACGGCGTGATGCCGCAGACGATCGAGGCGATCAACCACGCGCAGGCGGCCAAGGCGCCGATCGTGGTCGCGGTCAACAAGATCGACGTCGAGGGCGCGAACCCGGCCAAGATCCGGCAGCAGCTCACCGAGTACGGGCTGGTCGCCGAGGAGTACGGCGGCGAGACGATGTTCGTCGACATCTCGGCCAAGCAGGGCACCAACATCGACGGCCTGCTGGAGGCGATCCTGCTGACCGCGGACGCCACGCTCGACCTGCGGGCGAACCCGGAGATGCAGGCCCAGGGTGTCGCGATCGAGGCACACCTCGACCGTGGCCGCGGCCCGGTCGCCACGGTGCTGGTCAAGCGCGGCACGCTGCGGGTCGGCGACTCGGTCGTCGCCGGCGACGCCTACGGCCGGGTGCGGCGCATGGTCGACGAGCACAACCAGGACGTCAAGCGGGCGTTGCCGTCGAGGCCGGTGCAGGTCATCGGGTTCACCTCGGTGCCGGGCGCCGGTGACACGTTCCTGGTCGTCGAGGAGGACCGCACCGCGCGGCAGATCGCCGAGCGGCGGCAGGCCCGCATCCGCAACGCGCAGCACGCGGCGCGGCGCAAGCGGATCAGCCTGGAGGATCTGGACTCGGCGCTCAAGGAGACCAGCCAGCTCAACCTGATCATCAAGGGTGACAACTCGGGTACCGTCGAGGCACTCGAGGACGCGTTGACGCAGCTCGACGTGGGTGAGGACGTCGAGCTGCGGATCATCCACCGTGGCGTCGGCGCGATCACCGAGGGCGACATCAACCTCGCCATCGCCGACAACGTCATCGTGATGGGCTTCAACGTCCGCGCCG
Organism: Actinophytocola sp.; assembly: GCA_009377395.1. Lineage (GTDB taxonomy): Bacteria > Actinomycetota > Actinomycetes > Mycobacteriales > Pseudonocardiaceae > Haloechinothrix_A. The sequence continues at coordinate 10,542 of WHUB01000032.1, forward strand.
AGGGCAAGGCCACCGAGATGGCCAACCGCGAAGGTGTCGACGTCCGCTACTACACGGTGATCTACCAGGCGATCGAGGAGATCGAGAACGCGCTCAAGGGCATGCTCAAGCCCGAGTTCGAAGAGGTCGAGCTCGGCAGGGCCGAGGTCCGCGAGGTGTTCAAGTCGTCCAAGCACGGCACCATCGCCGGGTGCATGGTGCAGTCGGGCATCATCCGCCGCAACGCGAGGGCCAGGCTGCTGCGGGACAACGTCGTTGTCGCGGAGAACCTGCCGATCGCGTCACTGAAGCGGTTCAAGGATGACGCGGTCGAGGTGCGCGACGGCTTCGAGTGCGGTCTCACGCTCGGCAAGTACAGCGACATCAAGGTCGACGACATCATCGAGACCTACGAGGAGCGCGAGAAGCCGCGCGAGTAAGCCCGCAGCTGTCGGCAGGTGCGCGTCTTCGGGCGTGCATCTGCCGACGGTGCGCGTGATGGGGTGAGCACGGTGTATGTGGGTGCGTTGGAGCTGGACGTGCTGCTCGGCGACGTTCACTCGCTCAAGCAGAAGCGGTCCGTGGTGCGCCCGGTCATCGCGGAGCTGCGCCGGCGTTTCGACGTCAGCGTGGCTGAGGCGGGACATCTCGACCTACACCGGCGGGGGCTGATCGGCATCGCGGTCGTGGCGGCCGACGCCGGGCACGTCATCGAGGTGCTCGACGCCTGCGAGCGGCAGGTGGCCGGGCGACCGGAACTGGAACTATTGTCCGCGCGCAGGCGTTGGTTCGGCCCGGACGACGAGGAGCACGAACAGGAGGTGCGCCGTGGTTGACAAGACCCGTGCGCGCAAGCTGGCGAAGCGGATCGGGCAGATCGTCGCGTCCGCCATCGAGCACGAGATCAAGGATCCGCGCCTCGGCAACGTGACGATCACCGACACCACGATCACCGGTGACCTGCGGGACGCGACGCTGTACTACACCGTGCTCGGTGACAGCGTGGACTCGCGGCCGGACACCGCCGGTGCGGCGGCGGCGCTGGAGTCCGCTCGCGGGGTGCTGCGCAGCAAGGTCGGCGAGGGCACCGGCGTGCGGTTCACCCCGACGCTGACGTTCGTGGCCGACACCGTGCCGGAGGACGCCCGCCGCATCGACGAGCTGCTCGCCAAGGCGCGGGAGGCCGACGCCGAGGTCGCCCGCCGCGCCACCGGCGCCCAACCCGCAGGCGAGCCCGACCCTTACCGCACCCCCGATGCCCCGGAGTAAGCGCGGCCGGTTTGCGTCGTGTCCTGCGCTCGTGCCGTCGTGTCCCACATTCAGGCCCGTGAGTTCGTACTCGGAGTAGGGAATTCGGCGTCCTGAGTGTCGAACTCGCCGTCGCGAACGTGGGACACGACGCAGGTAGGCACGCTACCCAGCGATACCATCGGGCACCGCCCAACTCGACGTCTGGTGAAGGCCGCGCATGACCGACTACGCCCTGCTGGTGCTCCCCGCCGCCAACCGGGTGTACGCCGACGCGACGAGCCGGTTGTTGCGCAACGAGCTCGCCGTCCTGGGCGACGCCGGGATCGACGCCGAGCTGCGGGAGCTCGGCGAGACGCGGATCGGCGGCGTCGAGTACGTCACCTTCAGCACGTCCTCGCCGCTGACGCCGGACGACCTCGCGGTGCTGTCAAACGCCTCGGCGGCCTACGCGCTGTTCGAGGTCATCGAGGTCGCCGAGCACGGGCGGGTGCTGCGGCCGGTGCCGCTCACGCCGCAGGACCGGTTCGACTCCGACCTGCTGACCATCCAGAAGTACAGCGGCAAGACGAACGAGTTGTTCACGCGGCTGCTGGTGAACCTGACCTGCATGGCACTCGCCGAGCCGCGCGCGATGCTGAGCGGGGGGCTGCGGCTGCTCGACCCGCTGTGCGGCCGGGGCACCACGCTCAACCAGGCGATGATGTACGGCTTCGACGCCACTGGCGTCGAGGTCGACGGCAAGGACTACGAGGCCTACGAGCGCTTCATCAAGACCTGGCTGCGCACCAAGCGGTTCAAGCACACGGCCGAGACCGGCGTGCTGCGCAAGCAGAAGCAGCGCCTCGGTCACCGGCTCGACATCACCTACGCGCCGACGAAGGAGCAGTTCAAGGCGGGCGAGGTCAACACGCTGAGCTACCGGGGTACCGACACGCTCACCGTGGACGAGCTGTTCCCGCCGCGCTCGTTCGACCTCATCGTCACCGACGCGCCGTACGGCGTGCAGCACGGCAGCCACCGCGAGGCCGGGCTCGCTCGCAGCCCGCGCGATCTGCTGGCCGCCGCCGTGCCGGTGTGGCTGCGGGTGCTGCGGCCGGGCGGCGCGCTCGGCATCTCGTGGAACGTCCGGGTGCTGCCGCGCGCTGAGCTGGCCGACATCCTGCGCGACGCCGGTCTCGACGTCCGCGACGGCCCGCCGTTCGACGGCTTCGCGCACCGCGTCGACACCGCCATCGAGCGCGATCTGATCACCGCGTCCCTGCCCCGGTAGGCGTCCCTACTGCGAGTACGAACTCGCGGGCGTGAACGTGGGACACGACGCAAACCGCGTGGTGTGGTCGATCCCACGGTCGGAATCGGTATGGAATCGAGGCCAGGTGGCGATATACCGTGTGGTACGGGGGTACCGTTCTCGCGCGTTCGCTCCCGCGCCGCCGTCCGATCGTCCGCCCGCCGCGCGTGAGGAGAGTCGTGCCGCCAGCAGCACCGTCGTCCGAGCCCACCCCGCAACCGTCCGTCCCGCAGCAGCGCACCAAGGCGAGGCAGGGTGCGCCGCTCCGTTCGTGGCTCATCTGGCTCACCGGCGCGGTGGTGTACCTGCTCGCGGTGTTCCACCGGACGTCGTTCGGCGTCGCCGGGCTGGAGGCGGCCGAGCGCTTCGGCGTCGGCGCCGCCGCGCTCGGCACGTTCACGGTGCTGCAGATCGGCGTGTACGCGTCGATGCAGATCCCCACCGGCATCCTCGTCGACCGCTTCGGCCCGCGCACCATCCTCACTGCGGCCCTGCTGCTGCTCGCCGCCGGGCAGCTGCTGCTCGCCGTGGCTGGAACGTACTGGCTCGGGCTGGCCGCACGCGGCGTGCTCGGCCTCGGTGACGCGCTCACCTTCGTCTCGGTGCTGCGGCTGGCGGCCAACCACTTCCCGATCCGGCAGTACACCCTGGTCACGACGCTGACCGGCTCGCTCGGCTTTGTCGGCAACCTCGGCGCGACCCTGCCGCTCACCCTGCTGCTCGCCGGTCCCGGCTGGCTGCCGACCTTCCTCGGCGCCGGGCTGGCCACCGCGCTGGTCGCCATTCTCATCCAGTCCGTGGTGCGCGACGTCCCGGCGGGCACCGAACGCCCGGCGCAGCCGCGCGTCCCGGCGCGCCAGATCGGCAGGCAGGTGCTCACCGCGTGGCGGGTGCCCGGCACCCGGCTCGGCTTCTGGACGCACTTCTCCACCATGTTCGCGCCCGCCACCCTCGGCCTGCTGTGGGGCATGCCGTTCCTGGTGCAGAGCCAGGGCTACTCCGCGACGACGGCGAGCAGCCTGCTGATGGTGCTGGTCTTCGGCCCGATGCTGGGCGGTCCGATGGTCGGCGCGCTCACCTCCCGGCGCGCCGAGGTCAGGATGCCGCTGGTGATCGGCTACCTGGTGACCGCCGTGCTGGTGTGGTCGGTGGTGCTGAGCTGGCAGGCCACGTTGCCGCTCGGACTGCTCATCGCCGCGCTCCTGCTGCTCTCGCTCGGCGGTCCCGCGTCGATGGTCGCGTTCGCGCTCGCCCGCGACTACAACCCGCTGGGCCGGGTCGGCACCGCGACCGGCCTGGTCAACGTCGGCGGCTTCACCGCGACCACCATCGCCTCGCTGCTCATCGGCGTGCTGCTCCAGTTCTCCGGCGGCGACTTCCGCATCGCGCTGTCCGCGATGGTCGTGATGCTGCTGACCGGCGCCTGGCGGATCGCCGTCTGGTACCGCCGCACCCGCGCCGCCGTGTTTCTCGCCGAGGCCCGCGGCGAGGACGTGCCGGTGCGGATCCACCGCAAGACCTGGGATGTTCCGGTGCCGCTGGCGGAGTCCCGACTTCCGTAGGTAGGCGACTCGACGCGCCGCGCGTACCGTCAGGGGAGCGGTTGTGGTGGCAATGGAGGTGTGGGGGACCTCCATTGCCCACGCGCGATGTCACGCGCCGACGGTGTGGTGCCGCTCCCGGTACCGGGCGGGCGGCGCGGTCGCGTCATCCGGGTGAGCGGTCGCGAACCACACCCCGATCTGTGTGCGTGAGCTGAGCCCGAGCTTGGTCAGGATCTTCTCGACGTGCTTCTCCGCCGTGCGCGGCGAGATCACCAGGCTGGCCGCGATGTCGCGATTGGACAGTCCCTGCGCGACGAGGCTGGCGATCTCCTGCTCCCGCGTCGTCAGGTCGCCCTCGGGGCGCTCGGGAGGCCGGGGCGCGACCGCCTTGGAGCTGCGCCGCAGCGCCAGCGACAGCGCGCTGCCGATGTCGAGCGCGGCGCCCTTGTCGACATGTGCCCGCCACGACTCCTCGCCGAGCGCGGCGCGGGTGCTGTCCTCGCACGCCGCGTGCCCGTCCTCGAGATGGTTGAACAGCGAGGGCGCGCCGACGGAGCGCATCGCGCCCTGCACCGCGCCCAGCAGCGTCGCCGCCCTGGCGTGCTGACCGCGTTTCTCGGCCACCCAGGCGATCAGCTCCATCGCCATCGCCATGCCGAGCCGGTCGCCGAACGCCTCCTTGATCCGCATGGTCTCGGCGGCGAGCGTCTCGGCACGCTCCGGCTCGTTCCAGTGCCAGCGCAGCAGCGCCTGGGTCCACATCGCGAGCGCGGCGCACCAGCGGTCGCCGTGCCGCTCGCTGATCTCGAGGCATTCCTCGCACAGTTCGAGCGCGTGGCTGGTCTCGCCCAGCAGCGAACGGGCGGTCGCCGCCTGGATCAGCGCGATCATGATGCCGAAGTCGGTGCCCGCCGCCTTGTGCGCGTCGTAGGCGTCGGTGAAGTGGTTCAGCGCGGTCGCGGGGTCACCGCTGAACAGCGAGGCGATCCCCTCGTTGTGGCTGATCTCGGCGAGCCACGCCTGCTGGCCGGTCGACGTCGCGAGCGCGCGGGCCCGGGCGAGCTGCCTGCGGCCCTCGGCCACATCGGCCTGCAGTACCGCGAGCTTGCTGGCGACGGCGAGGCCGCCGACGGCTTCCGGCGCGTCGGGGGCGAATACGAGCAATTGCCGCAGCCACCGCCTGCCCTCGCTGAGCGCGCCGACCATGATCCAGAAGTTCCGCAGGTCGGCCGCCATCCGCAGCCCGGCCCGGGCACCGTCGAGCGAGGTGGTGCACAGCTCGAACGCGGCACGCAGGTTGGCCTGCTCGGCCCGCAGCCGGAGGAAGGCGTCGATCTGCTCGCCGTCTTCCAGCCGCACGTTGGCGCGGGTGGTGAGGTCTGCGTACCAGTCGCGATGCCGCCGCCGAACCGTGGCCAGCTCGCCCGAGGCGCGCAGCCGGTTCAGCCCGTACTCCTTGATCGTCTCGAGCAGCCGGTAGCGCACCTGCCCGTCGCGCTCCTCGCGCAGCAGCACCGACTTGTCGACCAGCTCGGCGAGCAGGTCGATGATGTCCTCGCGGGCCAGCTCGTCGTCGGGGCAGATGCCCTCGACGGCGTCGAGCTCGAAGCTGTCCGCGAACACCGACATCCGCGCCCACAGCAGCCGCCCATCCTCGGTGAGCAGGTCGTAGCTCCAGTCCATCAGCGAGCGCAGCGTGCGCTGCCGGGGCAGGGCGGTGCGGCTGCCCTGGGTGAGCAGCCGATACCGGTCGGAGAGCCCGTCGAGGATTTGCCGCAGCGACAGCGACCGGATGCGCACCGCGGCGAGCTCGAGCGCGAGCGGGATGCCGTCGAGGCGGCGGCACAGCTCGGCGACGTCGGCCCGGTTGTCCTCGGTGAGCTCGAAGTCGGGCAGGCAGGCCGCGGCGCGGGCGGAGAACAGCTGCACCGCGTCGGAGGCGAGCAGCGCCTCGGGGGACGGTTCGTCGTCCTCCGGCACCGACAGCGGCGGCAGCGGCAAGGTGCACTCGGCCTCGATCTGCAGCGCGGACCTGCTCGTCGCCAGCACGCGGACGTCGGCGCAGTGGCTGAGGATGGCGTCGACCAGCGCGGCGCAGTCCTCGACGAGGTGTTCGCAGTTGTCGAGCACGAGGAGCAGCTGCCGCTCGACAAGCTGCTCGATCAACCGATCGGTCGGCGGCAGCGTGGAGTCGTCGCGCAGGCCGAGCGCGGCGGCCGTCGTCTGCGCGAGCAGCGTGGAGTCGGACAGCCCGGCGAGGTCGACGACGCACACCCCGTCGTGGAACGCCCGGTGCAGGTCGTGCGCCGCCCGCAGCGCCAGCCGGGTCTTGCCGACACCGCCGACGCCGAGCAGCGTGACGAGCCGGTTGTTGGCGAGCAGAGTCCTGATCTTGGCGAGTTCATGGCGTCGACCGACGAAACTGGCAGCTTCGACGGGAAGAGGAGACGACCGCAGTCGCGGGTCGGGGATCCTTCGCACCATTGTGGGGCAAAGTTATGCGGCGCATCTGTCCAGGTCAATACGCCGAACAGCCTATAGAACACACCACACCACTAACTCATAACGAGTGGTTACGTAGTCGGTTACGGGATAACCCGGAAGTTTTCGGCGTCGTGTCGGCGCACGCTGACCGGTATGGCCGTGATGCTGGCGCTCGTGCCGCTCGCGGTGACCGTCGTCGGCACCGCGTGGTGGCTGTCCGGCTGCTGGCTCGGCGAACTCCGGCAGCGGGACAGGTGCCGAGCCGGGGGCGTCCTGGGCGACACCCCCGACTCGGTCTGGCAAGGAGGAGAACGGACTCCAGCCGCCCCGCGCCCTCCGTGGCCGCGGGATTAGAAACTGATCGGGAACCGCCACGGCTCGCTGCCGGTCGCCCGCCCGTAGGCGCTGGCGACCGCTGCGGCCGCCGCCGGGACGACCAGCTCACCGCCGCCGCCTATGCTGCCGGTCGGCGGCAGCAGCCGCATGCCGAACTGAAGCGGCGCGTGCCGCTGCCGTGGCCAGCGGAAGTCGGCGAAGCTCGTCTCCCGCACCCGGCCCGAGTCGATGTGGTTGCCCGCCTGCAGGATCGTGCCGATGCCGTCCATGACGCAGCCCGCGAACTGTGCCTCCAGCCCGCGAGGGTTCACCGGGATGCCGACGTCGGCGACGACGAACGCCTTGGTGACGCGTGGCGCGGCGGGTTTGGTCGCGTCGATCTCGACCAGGCAGCCCGCCCTGGCGTTGTACTCCTTGTGGAACCCGACACCCTGCGCCCAGCCCGTCGGCATGCTTCGGCCCCAGCCGCCCTCGTCGCGCAAGGTCCGCAGCACCGTCTTGGCTTGTTCCTCCCTGGCCAGCTCGATCCGCAGCGCCATGGGGTCCCGGTCGAGCCGGGTGGCCAGCCGGTCCATCATCAGCTCCTCGGCGGCGCGGTTGTGGCCGGAGTACACCGACCGCCACGTCGCGGTGGGGAAGTCCAGCGGCACCTCGTTCAGCGCCTTGGTCTCCGCACCGAGCGCGTACGGCGTCTCCTGGGTGATGGCGAAGAACGCCGAGCCGATGCTGGGATAGCCGCCGATCCCGATGCCGTCGATCACCGGGCTGTCGAGGAAGTCGAGCTGCACCGCCGAGCTGAGGTTCTGGAAGCTCACCATCTGTCCATTGAGGTAGGTGATGCGCATTCGGTGCATGCTGGCCGGACGCATCCGGCCGTGCCGGACGTCGTCCTCGCGGGTCCACATCAGCTTGACCGGCCGGCCGAGCGCCTGCGACACCTGTGCCGCCTCGACCGGCGCCTCCGAGCTGAGCCGGCGGCCGAACGACCCGCCGCCGCGCATCACGTGCACCGTCACGGCGTTCTTCGGCAGCCCGGTCGCGGACACGACCGCGCTTCTGGTGCTGTTGGGCACCTTGGTGGACGCCCAGACGACGGCCGAGTTCGGCCGGACGTCCGCGGTGGCGGAGTTGGTCTCCATCGGGGCGTGGTTGACGAAGGCGAACTCGAACCGGCCGTCGACGTGGTTGGACAGCAGCGGGAGGCTGGCGAACGGCGGGATGGCCTGCTGCAGCCGTTCGCTGACGGTGCTGTCGGAGACGGTGTCGACCGGCCCGGGACCCCAGCTCACCCGCAGCGCGTCGCGGCCCTTCATGGCCTCGTGGAAGGTGCGCGCGCTCACGGCGACGCCGGTGGGGATGGTCGTCACCGCGATCACGCCGGGCATCGCCTGCGCCGCCGAGGCGTCGACGGACCTGACGGTGCCGCTGATGGTCGGCGGCCGCGCGACGACGGTGGGCAGCGCTCCAGGCACGGCGACGTCGAGCGAGAACGTGGTGGCGCCGGTGACGATGGCGCGGCCTTCCCGCTGCGGCGCCGGGGTGCCGATCACGGTGTGTCGGCTCGCCGGTTTCGGGGTGGCGGGCACGTCGGGGCGGGTGACGCCCGCCGCGTCGGCGGCGAGCGAGCCGTAGCTCGCGCTCCGGCCGTCCGGGGCGTGCACGGCGGTGTCGTGGGTGGTCAGCGTCGCGGCGGGCAGGCCCCACCGGCGCGCGGCCGCGGTGACGAGCCGGGCGCGGGCCTGCGCCCCCAGCTCCCGCACCGGGGTGTACGCGTTGCGCATCGAGACGGAGCCACCGACCGACTGCCCCGGCAGGTCGGCGGCGTCGGCGAGCACGGTGTCGACGTCGCCGAGCCTGGCGTCGAGCTCCTCGGCGACGAGCATCCCGAGCGCGGTGCTGATGCCCTGGCCGACGTCGGCCTTGGGAGACTCGAACACGATCCGGTTGGCGCTGGTCACCCGCAGCACGTAGGTGGTGCCGAGGTTGGTGTCGGTCGTGGGTTCGCCCGTGGCGGTGGTGCCCTTCGCCGCCATGGCAGGGGTGTCGGCCGTGAGGTCGATGCCGAGCCGGGCGGCGACGGTCAGCGTCGGCGCGGCGACCAGGAAGGTGATGAAGCGGCGGCGGTCGAGGGTGTTCCGTTCACTGGTCACGATGCCGCTGCCTTCTTGATCGCGCTGCGGATGCGGCAGTAGGTGCCGCAGCGGCAGACGTTCTGGATCGCGTCGATCTCGGCGTCGCTGGGACGACTGGTGCGCTTGAGCAGCGCGGCGGCGGCCATGATCTGGCCCGGCTGGCAGTAGCCGCACTGCGGCACGTCCTCGTCGAGCCACGCCTGCTGCACCGGGTGCAGCGTCCCGCCTGACGCGAGGCCTTCGATGGTGGTCACCTGCTTGTTGGCGCAGTCGGAGATCGGGACCACGCAGGGCTGGATCTCGGCGCCGTTGAGATGGCTGGTGCAGGCTCGGCAGGCGCCGATCCCGCAGCCGTACTTGGGCCCGGTGATCCCGAGCAGGTCCCGCAACACCCAGAGCAGGGGCATGTCGGCAGGCGCGTCGACGCTGACGCGCTTGCCGTTGACCGAAAGAGTGTAGGTCGGCACGTTCTCGCACTTCCTCGACGTCGTTTGATTGGTTTTTGGCGCAGTTTTTCGCCGGGCACGCGAATTGATTACGTGGTCCTACGTAGTCGGGTACGTAAGAACACGTACGTGGGCACTTGTCACCCTCGGAAGAATGGTTTCTCGGGGCCCTGAAAGCGACACTCTATGGACGGATATCGGTGCGGTCCATACGCTGTTCGGCGTATTTTATGGCAGGCATATCCGCAGGTGAGAGCGCGTGACTGAGCGGTCGCGGAATGTGTTATGGGTGCCAATAGTGGCTGCGGCAGGTCCGTTCGGCGTAACTTTTCACTCGAATTGTTGACGGCGGCAATGGGCAGTCGTAGCGTCACCGCTCGCGAATGTCATGAGAAAACCGGGCGGTGCCGATCGAATGGTGCCGTTGTGCTCCTCGCGGAATTAAGAATCTGGACGGCTCACGATGGTCCGAACGTTTTCCAGCACTGGCTCAGGCTCGATCAAGGCCAGGGTGCTCGCGATCGCGCTGATCCCGAGCATCGCGCTGCTCATCGTCGGTGCGGCGGTGTCCGGCTACCTGGTCGACAAGGGGTTGCAGGCCAAGGAGTTCGCCGAGGACGTCAGGGCATCGGTCGGGCCGACAGCGCGGTTCGTCGTCGAGCTGCAGGAGGAGCGCAGGCTCTCCGTGCTGCTGCTCACCACGGGCACCGTCGACCAGGGCGAGCTGCAACGGCAGCGTCGCGAGGTCGACATCGCGCTCGACGAGGTCTACACGGTGGGGCAGCGGCTGGCCGTGCACGGCCGAGACAGCGTGCGCGCCGCGTTCGACGACCTCGCTCAGGACGCGCAGGGCCTGCCGGAGCTGCGCAAGCAGGTGCAGGCCCGCAACGTCGCGCCGCTCGACGTCTACGAGTTCTACGGCGGGCTCGCCGAGGACGTCGGTGGCGGCATCCAGGGCATGGCCCGGTCGGCGAGCGACGCCGAGGTCGCCTTCGAACAGATGATCAGCTACGACCTGTTCCGGTCGGTCGAGGCGCAGTCCCGCTCGCACGTGCTGGTCGGCCTGGCGATGTCGCGGGGTCTCGACTCGACGGCCTACCACGAGCTCGCCCACCAGATGGGCACCTACCACGAGATCATCGAGACCATCCTGCCGCGCATGACCGCCGCCGAGCAGGCGCGATACGCCGCGATGCAGGAGACCCCGGCGTGGGAGACGCTCACCGGCGGCGACGCCGAGATCATGGCCAAGGGGCCGGGCAAGCACCGGCCGACGTTCGACGTGGCGGCATGGGAGAACGCCGCCCGCACGATGTCCACCGGACTGCTCGCGCTCTACCAGTCGCACTCGTCGTACGCCGCCGACATCGGCGCGGCCAGCGGCAACCAGAGCGTGCTGATGTCGATCCTCGCCGGTGCCGGGATCCTGGCCGTCGCGATCGGCGCGATGGTGGTCGCGCTGCGGCTGTCCCGCACGCTGATCAACCGGCTCGTCCGGCTGCGGCAGGAGACGCTCGATCTGTCCGACCGGGAGCTGCCGAACATCGTGGAGCGGCTGCGGCAGGGCGACCGGGTCGACATCGAGTACCAGATCCCGTGGCTCGACCATGGCAGCGACGAGATCGGACAGGTCGCCAGCGCGTTCAACAAGGCCCAGCAGACCGCGATCGCGGCCGCCGTGCAGGAGGCGGAGACGCGCAAGGGCGTCGGGTCGGTGTTCCTCAACATCGCCCACCGCACCCAGGTGATCGTGCACCGCCAGCTCAAGGTGCTCGACTCGGTCGAGCGCTCCGAGGACGACCCGGACCAGCTGCAGCTGCTGTTCCAGCTCGACCACCTCGCCACCCGCAGCAGGCGCAACGCGGAGAACCTGATCATCCTCGGCGGCGAGCAGCCCGGCAGGCAGTGGCGCAATCCGGTGTCGCTGCGGGAGGTCGTGCGCAGTGCGGTCGCCGAGACGGAGTACTACACCCGGGTCGGGTCGGTGTCCATTCCGGACACATTGATGGACGGCAAGGTCGTCGCCGACCTGGCGCACCTGCTCGCCGAGCTGATCGACAACGCGACCGCGTTCTCCCCGCCGCAGGCCAGGGTCGAGGTGCGCGGCAACGCGGTCGGGCGTGGCGTGGTGATCGAGGTCGAGGACCAGGGCCTCGGCATGGAGCAGGAACAGCTCGACAAGCTCAACACGATGCTGCGCAAGCCGCCCGACTTCAGCGTGATGGCGCTGTCGACCGAGTCGCGGGTGGGTCTGTTCGTGGTGGCGCGGCTGGCGGCGCGGCACGGCATCAAGATCACGCTGCGGGAGTCGATCTACGGCGGCACGACGGCGATCGTGCTGGTGCCGACCGAGCTGATCGCGCAGGAGTCCACCCCGCACGAGCCGCCGTCACAGCAGCAGACCGTGCTCTCCATCGGCGGCCCGGTCGAGCCACCCGGCGAGCCGCACCACGAGGGCACACTGTCCGAACCGGACAACGAGCTGCCCGGGGCCGCCCAGGCGCCCGCGATCGGCTCCTCCTGGCGAACGGTCACCTTCGACAAGCCGGACGACCAGACCGCACCGCCACCGGCACGCACGGCGCCCGCCGAACCCGGCGGCAGGCCGCCGCTGCCGCGCAGGCAACGGCAGGCGAACCTGGCGCCGCAGCTCGCCGCCGACGAGCGGGGCGCGAGCGAGTCCGACAACGACGACGACCTGATGGACGCGGAACGCACGCGCACCGTCATGGCCGCGCTCCAGCAGGGCAACCTCCGGGGCCGGGCAGCGAAAGTCAGCCTTAACGGGCACAAGTGAAAGAGGTGAACACATGACGGTCACACCGCGGTCAGCCGATCTCGACTGGCTGCTCGACGACCTGATCGAGCGCGTCGTCGACGTGGACCGGGCGGTCGTGCTCTCGGCGGACGGGCTGCTGATGGCTCGCTCGGAGGGCCTGTCGCGGCCCGACGCGGAGCACTTGTCCGCGGTCGCGTCGGCGTACCAGAGCCTGTCGCGCGGCACTGGGCGGCACTTCGGCTTCGGCGAGGTGCGACAGACGGTGGTCGAGATGGAGCACGGCTTCCTGCTCGTCATGGCCGCGGGGCGGGGGGCATGTCTGGCGCTGTTCACGCAGGCCGGCGCCGATCTCGGGCTGGTGGCCTACGAGATGAACCTGCTCGTCAAACGGGTCGGCGCCGCGATCGCCGCGACGCCGCGCAAGCCCAAGGGTGAGCGGGTCAACGCGAAGGCGTCATGAGGACGCGGATGGCGGGCAGGGACGAGGTCTGGTTCGACGACGCGGCAGGCCCGCTGGTCCGGCCGTACGCGCTGACGCGCGGCCGGACGAAGGACAACCGGCACGGCCTCGACCTCGTCACGCTCGTCGTGTCGGTCCAGCCCGAGGTGCACCAGCGCCGCGTCGAGCCGGAGTACGCCGACGTGCTGTGGGTCTGCGAGCGCCCGCTGTCGGTGGCCGAGGTCGCCGCCAAGATCGACCTGCCGCTGTGTGTGGTGAAGGTGCTGCTCGCCGACCTCATCGACCGCAACTACGTCATCTACCGGACCGGCTGGCAGCCGATGCGCAACGCTCCGGACTTGAACACCATGCAGAAGGTTCTCGATGGAATCCGCAAGCTCTAGACCCGGCCCCGCTATCGACGCCGTCGCGGTGAAGGTGCTGATCTCCGGTGGGTTCGGCGTCGGCAAGACGACCCTGGTCGGCGCGGTCAGCGAGATCGTGCCGCTGCGCACCGAGGAACTGATCACCGAGCTGAGCGAAGGCGTCGACGATGTCAGCGGCATCGAGGACAAGTCGACCACCACGGTCGCGATGGACTTCGGCCGTATCACGATCAGCCCCGAGCTGGTGCTGTACCTGTTCGGCACGCCGGGCCAGGACCGGTTCTGGTTCATGTGGGACGAGCTGGCCCGAGGCGCGCTCGGCGCCATCGTGCTCGTCGACACCAGGCGGCTCGACGCGTGCTTCGCCGCGATCGACTACTTCGAACGTCGTGAGCTGCCGTTCGTCATCGGTGTGAACTGCTTCGACGGCAGCCAGCTCTACGACGTCGACGAGATTCGCGCCGCGCTCGACGTCGACCCGGTCATCCCAGTGGTGCTGTGCGACGCGCGCCAGCGGGAGTCGATCAAGGAGATACTGATCAAACTGATGGAGCACGTGATGGCGACCGCGCGACTCGCCGAGAGCGTTCCGGCGCAACAGGCCAGGTCAAGCGCGATTACGTAGCCTGTTACGTGGTCCTCCTGGCGCAGGGGTTGCCAGCATCTTCCATACTGGTGGCACGGCTACCCCCGAGCCGGACCCCGAATCGAGCTGACATGGGCGAGATGAACTGGTTTTTCCTCTTGGTATTCGCGCTGGCCTGCGCTCCGGTGCTGGGCTGTCTCTGGTGGATCGTGAACAGCAGGATCCGCGACAGACGGCGGGCGCGGATAGCCGAGCGCATGAGCACGACGTACACCAACCTGCCGGTGCAGAAGGTGCCAGGGCGAGAGGAAGAACGGGGGAAGAAGCGGGGTTCGCGGGGTGCCGAGAGAGCGGACGTGCCGGAGCCGCCGCCCGAACCGTCGGAACCGGCCGAACCGGAGCCGGTGCGCTGCGATCATCCCCGTGAGGTTGCTCACCACGACGGCCCCTGCGACTGCTGGGAAGACACCCAGGTGTTCGAGGTGCGGAACGGCATGCCCGCGGTGCCGGTCGTGCCCCGCAACGGACACCGGCACCCGGCGCCGCAGCCTGCGGCGGACCGCCCTCCCGCCGGTCCGCCGCCACGGCGGCCGGCCGGGGCGGCGCCGCCCCGGCGCACGGCGGAGTGGGATCCGCCCGAGCGTCAGCCGCAGCGGCCGGTGCACCGCAACGGCGTCGAGCGGCGGCCTGCCGAGCCGCAGCACACGGCGGCACAGCGTCCACCGGCGCCGCGACCCGCCGCCGAGCGCCCGCCCGCCCAGCGGCCGCAGCGCCCGCCGGCACAGCGCAGAGAGCGCCATCCCGCCGAGCGTCACCCCGCCGAGCGGGGACGTCCGGCACAGCGCACCGCGGTGCGGCCACCGGCCGCGCAGCCGCAGTCCCCGCCGCAGGCCAACGGCTGGTCCCCGCCGACAGGGTCCGGCGAGTTCCCCCGCAACGGCAGGCACCGCCTCCCGGAGTGAGCTGACAGCGTCGTTACGCTGCACGGGTGTCCCGCACCCCGCCACCACCCGGCCTGGTGATTGTCGACAAGCCAGGCGGAATGACCTCGCACGACGTCGTCGCGCGCATGCGCCGGATCATGGGCACCCGCAAGATCGGCCACGCGGGCACGCTCGACCCGATGGCGACCGGCGTGCTGGTGATCGGCGTCGAGCGCGCCACGAAGCTGCTCGGACACCTCGCGCTCGACCGCAAGAGCTATCTCGCCACCATCACCCTCGGTGTGGCGACCACCACCGACGACGCCGAGGGTGAGCCGCTGACCGAGGCGGCTCCCGCCGCGCTCGCCGCGGTCACCGAGGCCGGCATCGACACCGCGATCGCCGAGCTGACCGGCGAGATCCAGCAGGTGCCCAGCGCGGTGAGCGCGGTCAAGGTCGACGGCGAGCGCGCCTACGCGAAGGTGCGCGCGGGCGAGAAGGTGGAGCTGGCCGCCCGGCCGGTCACGGTGCACCGGTTCGACCGGCTCGCGCTGCGCACCGAGCCACGGCTCGAGATCGACGCGCTCGTCGACTGCTCGTCCGGCACCTACGTGCGGGCGCTCGCGCGCGATCTGGGCGCCGCACTGGGCGTCGGTGGGCATCTCACCGCGCTGCGGCGCACCGAGGTCGGCCCCTTCGGCCTGGCCACGGCTCGCACGCTGGAGCGACTGGAACAGGACTCGGCGCTCTCGCTCAGCCTCGACGAGGCGGTGACCACGGCGTTCGCCAGCCACGCCGTCGACGCCGCCACCGCACGGGCGGTGCGCTACGGCCAGCGGATCCCGGCCGCCGGCATCGGAGGCAGCTACGGCATCGTTGACGCCGAGGGCCGCGCGCTGGCGATCGCCACCGACCAGGGCGGGCACGCGAAGTACCTGGTCGTGCTCGCACCAGCCTGAACCGGGCGCCGTTCCAGCCGTTACGCTCTGCGTGTGCTGCGTTGGCGAGGACTGGGAGATCTGCCCGGAAACTGGGGCCGCTGTGTCGTCACGATCGGCGTGTTCGACGGCGTGCATCGCGGGCATCAGGAGCTGATCCGGCGCACCGTCGAGGTCGCCAGGGAGCGCGGCCTGCCGAGCGTCGTGCTCACCTTCGACCCGCACCCCGCCGAGGTGTTGCGCCCGGGCAGTCATCCGGCGCAGCTGACCACGCTGCGCCGCAAGGCGGATCTGATCGACGAGCTCGGCGTCGACGTGTTCGCGGTGCTGCCGTTCACGCTGGAGCTGTCGAAGGTCACCGCGGACGAGTTCGTGCACGAGATCCTGGTCGACAAGCTGCACGCGGCCGTGGTGCTGGTGGGGGAGAACTTCACCTTCGGCGCGAAGGCGGCGGGCAACGTCGCGTTGCTGCGCGAGCTCGGCACCCGGTTCGGCTACGTCGTGCACGGCGCCGAGCTGCAAGGCGCGTCGGTCAAGGGCGGGCACGCCGCGGGACAGACCGTGGAAGGCGAGATCACCTACTCATCGACGTACGTCCGGTCGTGCATCGACGCGGGCGACGTCGAGGCGGCCGCCGCCGCGCTCGGCAGGCCGCACCGGCTGGAGGGCATCATCGTGCGCGGCGACGGGCGTGGGGCGGATCTGGGATATCCGACCGCGAACCTGTCGATCCCGCGCTACGCCGCCGTGCCCGCCGACGGGGTGTACAGCTGCTGGTTCCGCAGCTCGGGACGGCAGGGTGAGCGGTTGCGCGCGGCGGTGTCGGTCGGCAGCAACCCGACGTTCTCCGGCCGGGAACGCAGCGTCGAAGCGTTCGTGCTCGACGTCGACGAGGACTTCTACGGCCAGCACGCCTCGCTCGACTTCGTGGCGCGGCTGCGCGACATGGTGCGGTACTCCTCTGTGGACGAACTGGTCGACCAGATCGGCGACGACGTCAAGCAAACGCGAGAGATCCTCGGGTCGGCATGAGTGCGTGTGCGAACGGGTGAGGCATTTCCGCCCGGCGCACGCGCGGATGCGGCAAGATGCAGTATCTGGATAGTCGTCGCGGCCGACAGGGGAGTGCAGGCGTGGAAGACACCAACAGCATCCAGAAGAACATCGAGCTGCAGCGCCAGTGGTATGGGGAGCCGCTGGGTGACCGGGTCCGCAGGCTCGTGGTCGCGTTCGACGTCTCGCAGGCCTTCCTCGCCGACGTGCTCGGGATCAGCGCGCCGATGCTCAGCCAGGTGATGAGCGGCCGCCGGGCCAAGATCGGCAACCCGGCCGTGTTGGCGCGGCTGATCATGCTGGAACGCAAGATCCTCACGCCGGGCGTCGCCTCCGGCGACCAGGAGGCGATCGACGCCGCGATGCAGGACGTGAAGGAGTCGAACCCGACGGTCGGCCGCGACACCATGCCGATCCATCCCGGCATCGACGAGCAGACGCTGCTGGCCGCGCTGCGCGACATCGCCGAGAACGAGAACCTGGTCGACGCGGCTGCCCGGCTGGACGAGGACTTCCCGGCGATCGCCGATCTGCTCCGCAGGGCGGGCAAGAGCGCCACCTGATGCGCTTGTTCGCCGCGGTCGTCCCGCCGCCGGAGGTGCTCGACGCGCTGGACGATGAGTTGGACCGGCTGGGCGTGCGGTCCTTGCCGGTGCGCTGGTCCGGGCGTTCGCAGTGGCATCTGACGCTGGCGTTCTACGGCGAGGCCGAGCTGGCGGAGCGGACGCGGTTTCTGGCGGAGCGGGTGCGTGGGCATCCGTCGCTGCGGCTCCGGTTGGCCGGCGCGGGCACCTTCTCCGGGGTGTTGTGGGCGGGTGTCGAGGGAGACGTCGATGCGATGGCGACATTGGCCGGTGCGCTGCGGGACCCTGCCGACGAGAAGCCGTTCCATCCGCACCTCACGTTGGCCCGGTGGAAGCGCCGCTCGGCGCAGCGCCCCGCGCGCCGCGCCGCAGCCGCCCTGGCGGACTTCCGGAGCCCGCGCTGGCAGGCCGAGGAGGTCGTGCTGATGAGCAGCGTCCGCGACGACCAAGGATCGACCTACACGGTCGAGCACCGGGCGGAATTGGGGGCGTAGGGGACAGTGTGGCGTTTTCGTTTTGTTCGTTTTTGCGGTAGGCTGTACCCATGAGTTCCACTGGTCGAACGGTCATGCCTCCCGAGCAGCCTCAGCGCTTGCGCGAACTGCTTGGCGCACTCGGCACGAAACAGCATCGCCGTTCGCCGGCCCTGATCGCTCCTGACGGCACCGACATCGAGCTGCCGGAGGAGCTGCTCGAAGTATTGCGGGAGGTCGTGCAGGCGCTGTCGGACGGGCTTGCCATCACTGTCGCGCCCACCCACACGGTGCTCAGCACGAGCGAAGCCGCTGATCTACTCGGGGTATCTCGGCCCACACTTGTCCGCCTTCTCGAGGCGGGGGAAATTCCGTACGAGCAGCCCGCGCGGCACCGGAGAGTGCGGCTTGACGACCTGCTCGCTTATCAACAGCGCATGCGTCGTGCCAGGGCCGCAGGACTGGATGAGATGGTGCGCGAGGCTGAGGACGCCGGTCTGTATGACCTGCCGGAGGACGCCACGGTCGAGCGCTCTCCTGTGTCCGATGACCAGGATCGCCGACGCTGATGTTCAGAGCGGTGTTCGACACGTGCGTGTTGTTCAAACCGCTGCTGTGCGACACGTTGTTGAGCGTCGCCGAGGAAGGTCTGTATCAGCCCTTGTGGTCGGTTGACATTCTGACGGAACTACGCCGAAATCTCTTGGCGTACGGCATTGCAGAAGCGGCAGTGGAGCGCAGGATCGGCCACATGATGGATCACTTCCCAGCTCCACGCTCGACGGATACCAAGAACTTGTTCCTGCGATGACAAATGATCCGAAGGATCGGCATGTGCTCGCGGCGGCTGTACACGGTTCTGCGGAGTTGATCGTTACCGAGAACGTCCGAGACTTTCCGGCGGTTGCCGTGAAAGCGTACGACATCGAGGTCTCAACTCAGGACGAGTTCCTGTTGGACCAACTTGACCTGGCGCCGCGATGTGTGCACCACGCGCTGGTGCGGCAGACCTCGCGGTACCGGCCGGACACCACGGACTGTCGATGACCTATTGATCGCGCTGGGACATGCCGGTAATGGATGTCCTGGCTTTGCCAGTCGGTGTCATGCTCAGCTATCCGGCGGATAGGCGGCTACAGGATTCGCCCAGCTATGTCACGACCAGTTGCACCACAGCAGCCAATGCCGACACCGATGCAGCCAACGCGCCGATTACGGCGGACTGGCCACCGATTCCCGCGAACACCCGGCGGCACAGTTTGCTCCACGATGAGTTGTCCGCGGCCATCTTGATCTTTTGCCACTTGTGCTGGCGGATGGAGCAGCCCCGCAATAGGCCATAAGAGTTCTTCCGGCAATAGGTGCCGTCGCGGTTCTCGGCACAGCACCACATCGGTGCCTGGAACATCATGTAGACGACGGCCAATCCCGACAACGCCGCCATGACCGACGGATCGAGTGTCAGACCGAACCACGCAAAGCCCACGAAGCCCAGTAACAGATACCCCCAGGCTCGATGAAACGCCTTCTCTGTCGAAGCTCGCATGAGCACTGAAAGTAGTATTTTCGCTACGGCTGGCAACAGGGCCAGCAGGAAAACGTGAGCCCCCACGGTGGGGTAGCTCAATTGCCCGAGCCCGTGCGATCACCCGGCCGAGCGGCGCCCGAGAATGCCCCGGATGAAAGCCGCTTGACCGGCGTGCTGCAGATCGTCGGCGATGACGCTGACCAGCCGCACGCCGAGCGTCACCGGCGGGTCCCACGACCGGTCGACGATCCGCGTCAGGTCCTCGTCGACGAGCGTGCCGACGTAGGCGATCGTCTGCTCGTGCACGGCGTCGTGGTAGTCGGTCAGTAGCTCACCCGACTCGACGCGCACCGCGGCGACGTCGTCGGGACTGTGACCGTATCCGGTGTCCTCCACGGTGAACGGCAGACCGAACCGATCCGCCCAGCCTTGCGCCGTCCACGCCTGCTCGGTGCTCGCGGCGTCGCAGACATGGTCGTCCTGGATCCGGGTCAGGTGCCAGACCAGCCAGGCGACCGAGTTGGCCCCGTCGTCGACCCGGTAGGCGAGCTCGTCGGGACTGAGGCCGTCGACCGCCTGCTGTACGGCGCCCTTGATCCTGCCGAACGCGTCGGTGAGCAACTCCGCACTGGCCATCGGGTCCGAGACTACCCCCCGTGGCGGCGTCAGATCCGCCGGGCGCGGGCGAGCCAGGCGAGCATGTCGGCGGGCTCGCCTGCCGGCAGGTCGAGTCGTGCCGCGTCCTCGCGGCCGACGATGACCCGGTATCGGCTTGGCCGCAGCTCTTCCAGCTCCCAGCCGTCCCGGAACCCATCGCGGATCGCCGTCTCGCTGATCTGCGGGCCAAGGCCGGGCTCGGCGTCGGACAGCGCGAGCACGTGCACCCGGCCGCCGGGCCTCGTGGCGGCGTGCAGGCTTCGCGTGTACGCGAGGCGGTCGGCGGGCTCGAAGACGTGGAACAGCGCGCTGTCGACAACCGTGTCGTAGCGCGGCTCGTCGCCGAGGTCCATCGCGTCGGCGACGTCGAACCGGGCGTCGACCCGGTGTTGTTCGGCGTTCGCACGGGCCTGCTCGATCGCGCGGGACGAGAAGTCGATGCCGCGCACGTCGTAGCCCCGCCGGGCCAGGTAGATCGTGTGCTCCCCGGTGCCGCACCCAGGATCGAGCACGGCGCCACGGATCCAGCCGTCCCGTTCCAGGTCGATGATCGTCGGCTGCGGCTCGCCGATGATCCACGGTCCTGACTGGGATTCGTACGCGGAGTCGAACAAAGAACGGGTCATGGACACAGTCTCGGACCTCGAGTGCACTCGAGGTCAAGGGGCAGTCGCCTCACCCGTGGTGTTGGGCGATCTGGATGAGGTTGCCGCAGGTGTCGTCCAGCACGGCGGTGGTGACCGGCCCCATGGCGACGGGCTGCTGGGTGAAGGTGACGCCGAGGCCGCGCAGTCGCTCGAACTCCGCCTGGACGTCGTCGACGGCGAAGCTGGTGTACGGGATGCCGTCGTCGACGAGCGCCTGCTTGAACGGCTTGGCGGCGGGATGCGCGTCGGGCTCGAGCAACAGCTCGGTGCCGTCGGGGTCGTCGGGCGACACCACGGTCAGCCAGCGATGCTCGCCGACCGGGACCTCGGTCTTCTTCTGGAAGCCGAGCACCTCGGTGTAGAACCGCAGCGCCTTGTCCTGGTCGTCCACGAGCACGCTGGTCAGGTTGATTCTCATCGGTCTCCCCTCCGGTTGGGCGTCAGCCACCGGTCGACGATCGGTTCGAGCGGCGTGACGTCGAGGTAGTGGTACTTGTAGCGGCCCTCGCGCCGGGTCGTGACGAGCCCGGCGGCTTCGAGCAGGTCGAGGTGTTGCGAGATCGCCTGCCGCGACGACCCGAGCTGGTGTTTAGTCGCCAGCCGCGCGCAGATCTCGAACAGGGTCTGTCCGTTCCGTTCGGTGAGCTCGTCCAAGATCGCCCTGCGGGTGGTGTCCGCCAGCGCCTTGAAGACGTCGCTCACATCCGACACAATAGGCAAGTGACAACTTGCCTGTCAGCTGGGTCGTGACGGCGCGACCGCCGCGACCTTGACCTGCGCGTCGTGCTCGTCGATGGTGTGCACCTTGGCGGTGGCGACCTGACCGTCGCCCGCCCGAAGGATCGTCAGCCCGTCCTCGGCGATCCGGTCGATGCGCAGTGGCTCGCTGTGCCCATAGCCCAGTTTGGACAGTGCCTCCCGCGCCGTCCACACCCGAAGCCGTGCCAGCGCCGGGTCCTCGCCGAGCTTGTCGGCCAGCAGCTCGGCGACCGGATGGTCGTGCACATCGCACGGCACCGCGCCCGCGTGCGCCGGGATCGCGGGCACCGACTCCCAGTCGATCCCGATCGGATCCTCCGCCACGCCGAGCAACAGCGTGTCGTGGGCGTAGCTCGCGCTGGCGTGCGGCCCGTCGTGACCCGCGACGGTCTCGGTGAGCTGTTGCAGCACCCTGGTCGCCGCGCCGAACGTCCGCCGCCCCGGCGCGGTCACCAACTCGACGCGCTCGTGCAGTCCGCATTCGACCAGTCGCCGTGAGAGCCACGGCCCCACCAGCCGTGCCGGCAGCGTGCCGTCGCGCTGCGGCGGCGTGGTGGCCCGCAGCCGCAGTCCCTCCCACCGGGCGACCGCCGCCCCGTCGGGTTCGCTGAGCACGACGTCGAACACGTAGTCGTCGGCGGTGTGTGACACCTCGACGGCGTCCAGTCGCAACACGCCCGCCGGGTCCCGCCACACCGGCTGCCGGTCGACGCCGACCGGCAGCGCACGCCGGTGCGGCACGCAGCCGAGCAGGACGTGCAGCATCGCGTCATGGGCGGAGCCCTGCTCGACGCGCAGCCAGGCGCGAACGCGGAACGCGGACAGCAGGTCGTAGCGCAGCAGTAGTGCCACCTCTCGATCTCTCTTGCGTTGGCAAGCGGTCGGTTGCCCGTGTATTAGGCAGTATTCCGAGCCGCGTTCGCGACTCGGGAGCCAAAGTTCACTGACCTGTGCGAACCCGGCCTGGCCGCCGTGCGGACGAAGCCCCCTGATACGCTGAGTTACCGAGTCCGGCTGCGGTCCGTGGCGGCCGGGACTGACGCTCCAGAACACGGCACCTATCCACAAGGAGAGACGAGTGGCGCTGACCACCGAACAGAAGAAGGAAATCCTGTCCGACTACGGCTTGCACGAGACGGACACGGGATCCCCCGAAGCGCAGGTCGCTCTGCTGACCACCCGCATCATCGGTCTGACCGAGCACCTCAAGGAGCACAAGCACGACCACCACTCTCGGCGTGGTCTGTTGCTGCTGGTCGGCCGTCGCCGCCGGCTGCTCGACTACGTCAAGAAGGTCGACATCACGCGATACCGGACGTTGATCCAACGCCTCGGCCTCCGTCGATGACACACTGAAGGGGAGCACCCGCCGGGTGCTCCCCTTCAGTACAAGAGAACGCAGGACACGCGCGAGCCGTGCTCGAGGACACGGAAGCCGGTCCTCGGTAGTGGTTCCCGGGCAGAACTCCCGAGGACTTCGATCGATGACCGGCCTCGTCACTTGGGCGTGCTCCACCTAGGGAGGTGGGGTGCCCGCGCGGTCTGAAACGCAGACGAGGAGAAACACCCACAATGACTGAAACCGTCGTACACGAGACGGAGGCCGTGATCGACAACGGCCGATTCGGCACCCGCACCGTCCGGTTCGAGACAGGCAGGCTGGCCAAGCAGGCCGCCGGCGCCGTCGTCGCCTACCTCGACGACGAGACCATGCTGCTGTCGGCGACCACCGCCTCCAAGCAGCCGAAGGAACAACTCGACTTCTTCCCGCTGACCGTCGACGTCGAAGAGCGGATGTACTCGGTCGGCCGCATCCCCGGCGCGTTCTTCCGCCGCGAGGGCCGCCCGTCCACCGACGCGGTGCTGACCTGCCGGTTGATCGACCGGCCGCTGCGCCCGTCGTTCGCCGACGGCCTGCGCAACGAGATCCAGGTCGTCATCACGGTGCAGAGCCTGGACCCGAACGACCCCTACGACGTGCTGGCCATCAACGCCGCCTCCGCCTCGACCCAGATCGGCGGGCTGCCGTTCTCCGGGCCTGTCGGCGGCGTCCGCGTCGCGCTGATCGAGGACCAGTGGGTCGCCTTCCCCACCTGGGAGCAGCTGGAGCAGGCGACGTTCAACATGGTCGTCGCCGGCCGCATCGTCGGCGACAACCCCGAGGACGTCGCCATCATGATGGTGGAGGCCGAAGGCACCGAGCACACCCTCGACTTGATCGCGGCGGGCCGCAGGGCCCCCAACGAGGCGGTCGTCGCCGAGGGCCTCGACGCCGCCAAGCCGTTCATCCGGGTGCTGTGCGAGGCGCAGCAGGCGCTCGCCGACGCGGCCGCCAAGCCCACCGGTGAGTTCCCGCTGTTCCCGGCCTACGCCGAGGACGTCTACGAGGCGGTCGCCCAGATCGCGACCGACGACCTCACCAACGCGTTGGCCATCGCGGGCAAGCAGGAGCGCGACAACGCGACCGACCAGGTCAAGGCCGACGTGCTGGCCAAGATCGGCATCGGCGAGGGCGAGGCGTTCGAAGGCCGCGAGAAGGAGGTCGGCGCCGCGTTCCGCTCGCTGACGAAGAAGCTGATCCGGCAGCGCATCCTGCGGGAGAAGGTGCGCATCGACGGCCGCGGCCTGACCGACATCCGCTCGCTGGCCGCCGAGGTGTCGGTGGTGCCGAGGGCGCACGGCTCGGCGCTGTTCGAGCGTGGCGAGACCCAGATCCTGGGCATCACCACGCTGAACATGCTGCGCATGGAGCAGACGCTGGACACGCTGTCCCCGGAGAACACCAAGCGCTACCTGCACCACTACAACTTCCCGCCGTTCTCCACCGGCGAGACCGGCCGCGTCGGCACGCCGAAGCGGCGCGAGATCGGCCACGGCATGCTCGCCGAGCGGGCGCTGGTGCCGGTGCTGCCGAAGCGTGACGAGTTCCCGTACGCCATCCGGCAGGTCTCCGAGGCGCTCGGTTCCAACGGCTCGACGTCGATGGGCTCGGTGTGCGCGTCCACGATGGGCCTGCTCAACGCCGGTGTGCCGCTCAAGGCGCCGGTCGCGGGCATCGCGATGGGCCTGGTCTCCGACGAGGTGGACGGCAAGACCGAGTACGTCGCGCTGACCGACATCCTCGGCGCCGAGGACGCCTTCGGCGACATGGACTTCAAGGTCGCGGGCACCTCCGAGGTCATCACCGCGCTGCAGCTCGACACCAAGCTCGACGGCATCCCGTCGGACGTGCTCGCCGCCGCGCTGACACAGGCCCGCGACGCCCGGCTGACGATCCTCGACGTCATCGCCGAGGCCATCCCCGCCCCGGACGAGATGAGTCCGTACGCACCGCGCGTGACCAGCGTGAAGATCCCGGTCGACAAGATCGGCGAGGTCATCGGCCCGAAGGGCAAGATGATCAACTCGATCACCGAGGAGACCGGCGCCGACATCTCCATCGAGGACGACGGCACCATCTACGTCGGCGCCGTCGACGGCCCCTCGGCCGAGGCCGCGATCGACAAGATCAACGCCATCGCGAACCCGCAGCTGCCGAAGGTGGGCGAGCGGTTCCTCGGCACGGTGGTCAAGACGGCCGCGTTCGGCGCGTTCGTGTCGCTGCTGCCCGGCAAGGACGGCCTCGTCCACATCTCGAAGCTGGGCAACGGCAAACGCATCGGCAAGGTGGAGGACGTCGTCAACGTCGGCGACAAGATCCGCGTCGAGATCGCCGACATCGACCAGCGCGGCAAGATCAGCCTGGTCCCGGTGAAGGAAGAGGGCGAGCAGGCCGAGCAGCCAGAGCAGTCGGAGCAGCCTGCCGACGCAGAGCAGTAACGTGGTGAGGTGAACGACGCTTCCACCACCGAGCCAAGGGAGCGGATGAGCACCGAACTCGACATCGGCGTCCGGCGCAGTGTGCTGCCGGGCGGGCTGCGGGTGGTCACCGAGCACGTGCCCGGCATGCGCTCGGTGACCATCGGTCTGTGGGTCGGCGTCGGCACGCGCGACGAGTCACTGGCCGTCGCGGGCGCGGCGCACTACCTGGAGCACCTGCTGTTCAAAGGCACCGGGCAGCGCACCGCGACCCAGATCGCCGAGGAGATGGACGCGGTCGGCGGTGAGCTGAACGCGTTCACCTCCAAGGAGCACACCTGCTACTACGCGCAGGTGCTCGACGCCGATCTGCCGCTGGCGATCGACCTCGTCACCGACGTCGTCTTCGAGGCCATCTGCGCCGACGCCGACGTCGACACCGAGCGCAGCGTGGTGCTCGAAGAGATCGCTATGCGCGACGACGATCCGGAGGACCTGCTGCACGAGGTCTTCCAGGAGACGCTGTTCGCGGGCCACCCGCTCGCTGACCCGGTGCTCGGCACCGAGGGCGCCATCCGGGGCCTCGACCCGGCGGCGCTACGGGCGTTCTACCGCGACTCGTACCGGCCGCCGGGCATGGTGCTCGCCGTCGCGGGCAACGTCGAGCACGACGACGTGGTGCGCCGGGTGCTGAAGTCACCGGCGGTCGCCCGGGACGCGGCGCCGACCGACCCCGATCCGCCCCGGGCGGGCAGCTCGGACCTGACCGCGCGCGGCGAGCTGGTGCTGCGCAGCGACGAGACCGAGCAGGCGCACCTGCTGGTCGGCACCCGGGCGCTGGCCCGCCGCGACGAGCGCCGGTTCGCGCTCAGCGTGCTCAACGCCGCACTGGGCGGCGGCATGAGCTCGCGGCTGTTCCAGGAGATCCGGGAGCGCCGGGGGCTGGCCTACCAGGTGTACTCGGCGATGGCCTGCTACGCCGACACCGGGCTGTTCTCGATCTACGCCGGCTGCCAGCCGGAACGGCTCGGCGAGGTCGCCGGGGTGCTGCGCACCACGCTGGCCGACGTCGCCGCGGGCGGGCTCAGCGAGGCCGAGATCGTCCGAGCCAAGGGACAGCTTCGTGGCGGCCTGGTGCTCGGGCTCGAGGACACCGCCTCGCGGATGGTGCGCCTCGGCAAGAACGAGCTGAACTACGGCCGCTACTACAGCGTCGACTCCTCGGTGGCGCGCATCGACGCCGTGACCGTGGCCGACGTGGCTGAGATCGCGGCCACCCTGGTGCGGGACGTGCAGGCGGTCGCCGTCGTCGGGCCGTATTCTCGCGTCGACGAACTGCCGGACGAGGTGCACGAGGTGATGGCGTGATTCGAGTTGGCGTGCTGGGCGCCGAGGGACGGATGGGCTCCGAGGTCTGTGCCGCCGTCGACGGCGCGACCGACATGGAGCTGGTGGCCAGGCTGGACGCCGGTGACCAGCTCACCGGGCTGACCGAGGCGGGCGCCGAGGTCGTCGTCGACTTCACCCACCCGGACGCCGTCATGGACAACCTGCGGTTCTGCGTCGAGAACGGCATCCACGTCGCGGTCGGCACCAGCGGCTTCACCGAGGAGCGGCATCAGACGGTTCGCGAGTGGCTGGCGGCGAGGCCCGGCGTCGGCGTGCTGCTGGCGCCGAACTTCGCGCTCGGCGCGGTGCTGATGATGCGCTTCGCCGAGCTGGCCGCCCGCTACTACGAGACCGCCGAGGTCATCGAGCTGCACCACAACCGCAAGGCCGACGCGCCATCGGGCACCGCGACCCACACCGCGCGGGCGATCAGCGCCGTCCGCAAGGCGGCCGGGCTCGGCGAGGCGCCGGACGCCACTACGTCGGCGCTCGACGGCGCCCGCGGCGCCAGCGTGGACGACGTCCCGGTGCACTCGGTGCGGCTGGCCGGACTAGTCGCGCACCAGGAGGTGCTGTTCGGCGGGCAGGGGGAGACGCTGACGATCCGGCACGACTCGCTGCACCGGTCGTCGTTCATGCCGGGCGTGCTGCTCGGCGTGCGCGAGGTGAGAACGCATCCCGGCCTGACCATCGGGCTGGACCAGTTCCTCGACCTTTAGCCATGCGGAACAAGGCGTTCCAGCTCTCGGTGCTGCTCACAGTGCTGGTGCTGGCGTATCTGGTGCTGCTCGCCGGTCGCGCGGTCGCGCTGCTGCGCACCGGCGAGGTCGTCCCGGTCGTGCTCGGCGTCGCCGTGCTGGCGCTGCCGCTGCTCGGCCTGTGGGTGTTGCTCAGCACCTGGCGGTTCGGCCTGCGGGTGCGGCGGCTGTCGCTCCGGCTCGCCGAGGAGGGCGGCCTGCCGGACACCGCGGAGCTGCCGCGCAGGCCCAGCGGCCGGGTCGACCGGCAGGCGGCCGACGCGTGGTTCGCCGGCCGCGAGGCGGAGCTGGTCGCCGACCCGGAGGACTGGCGTGGCTGGTACCGGATCGCACACGCCTACGACCTGGCGGGCGACCGCCGCCGCGCCAGGGAGGCGATGCGCACCGCCGTCACGCTGTCGGAGAACGACCCCCACTGACGAATCAACCGGGCCGGAGGGTCAGCTGGGTCAGCGACGGCAGCCGGGACGGGATCCGATGGATGTGGTAGGTCCTGGTATCGATCGCGACGAGCGCGCCGCTGGTGTCGGTAGCGAACAGCCACCGGCTGTCCGGGGAGAACACCAGCCCCGACTGCGAGAAGCCACCCCTGGCCGTTACGCCGATGGCGCTCACCTCACCGGATTTCAGGTCGATGATCGACAGCAGCGGCCGGCCATTGGCGAAGTCGCGGACGACGGCGGCGATCGAACCGTCCGGCGCGATGGCGCCGTGTGGCCAGGCGGTGGCGCCGATGCCGTCGGGGAGCACGCGGCGTTGCCCGGTGTCGCGGGTGATGACAACAGGGTGGCAGCGCCCGGTGTCGTCGCACTCGGTGACCAGCAGATGCTCCGGTCCCACGGCGTCGACCTCGCCGGTGGTCACCTTGGCCAGCCCGCTCGGCCGTGCCACGTAGCTGCCGCCCGGGCCCGAGACCAGCACGTGTCCCGCGCCGTCCGAGGCGACCGGCCCGGACATGGCGTCCGGTATCCGGATGCGCCGCCCGGCTCGTTCCCCCGTCATCATCGCCCGCAGCTCCAGCGTGTTCCTGCCGTCCGGCCCGGTGGCGTTCACCCAGACCTGGTCCGGTCCCGGACCGGGCCCGCCCTTGGCGAAGGTGTCCGGGAGCGGCTGCGCCGGATCGCCGTCGGCCACGAGGTAACCGGGCACGAAATCCAGCGGGTGGACGATGATCCAGCCGGGCCCCGAGAGGAGCGAGGTGGGGCCGGTGCTTTGCAGCTCCGGCATCTCGGTGGTGGTGATCCGTCCCTCGGCGAGCTGGATCCGGACGACGGCGTCCAGGCCCTGCCCGATCAGCTCCCAGCCCGCCTTGACGCCGAAGATCCGGTCTCCGACGTCGGTGACCGTCACCGGGTCGTCGAGCGGGATCGGCGCCGCCCGCGACGGCGCCGGGGGCCCGGGCGGCTCGGCCGTGGTGTCGTCCTGCCTGGTCGCGACCAGCGTCAGCGCCAGCATCACCGCGGCGAGCAACGGCAGCCACGGCACCCAGCGGCGCCAGCCGGTGCGCCGCGCGTCCGGAGCAGGCTCGTCGTCGACGACCCGCACCGCCAGCGGCTGCGCCGAGCGCACCTGGACACCGGTCGGCTCGAAAAGCTGGATCAGGTTCTGTTCGGGGTCGCGCAGCGTGGCGAACCTGCCGTCCGGATGCTCGGCCGGGTCGATCTCGACCGTCGCGCCCGCCGCTCGCAACTGCGCCACCATCGCGTCGAGATCGGCGACCTGGAAACTCAGCGACCAGCCGTCCGGCGGGCCGTCGTGCGCGGTGGGCGCCACCGCGAACAGGGTCAGGCCGTCGGCTCCCGCGATGGTGCGCGCGCCGAGCTGCTGGGCGTACCAGTCACCGAGCCGCAGCGGGTCCTGCGCGGGGACGAACGCGCCACCGATCCCGCTGACCTGCTCCACGCCGTCTCCTTACGCCGGATGGGCCCCTCCAGTGTGCCGCAGATCCGACGCGATGACGTATCAAAGATTGAACCAGCTCGCGAACAGCGCGGGGGAGGCCGCGAGGGCGGCGAAGCGGGCGAACCGGCCGGTCACGCTCATGCTGAAGAAGGTCGACAGCCGCATCCTGGCCAGGCCCGCGACCACGGCCATGCCCATGAACGGCGGTATGCCGATCACCGCGCTGGTCCCCAGGGTTCCCGCCATCCAATGTGGATGCCGGTGACACCGTTCCCGCACCGTCTCGAACCACACCTTGACCCGCTTGGTGCGCATACGGAAACGTTCCCGCCTTGGCGAGACCGACCGGTAGTTCTGCGCGCGGTGCAACCACTTCGGCAGCCGGATGGACCCGCGGGCGGCGAGGAAGTACGGCAGCTTGCCGATGAGCTGGCCCAGCGCGACCACCGCGCCGATCAGCGCCCAGTGCGGCGCGGACTCGCTGGAGGCCATGCCGAGCACGAAGACCTCGATACTGATTACCGGCACGACGGCGCTGCCAAGAGCGATGCCGAACGTGACGCCCAGCCACGTCAGCGTTGCGAGCACGCGTACTCCCGGTCGAGCGGAGAAAGATACCCATCCACACTACAGTGTCACGTCGCGTACCGGGTCGGATGCGTCGCGCGAATTCCCCGACGTTCATGGCGAAACCCGACATTAGGCCTGGCCTATTCCTCCAAGTACAGCTCCAGCCCACCGGCCAGCCGCATCTCCCGGATGCGGGCGGCGCCGGTGTCGAGGGTGCGCACGGTGCCGTCGGGATCCCAGCCGACCGAGCGGTAGAAGCTCAGCGTCGCCGAGTCGGACTCCGATACCCACGTGATCGCCCGCCGCGCGCCGCGCGAGCGCAGTGCGCGTGCCGCCGCGGCGAGCAGCCTGCCGCCGTGGCCGCGCCTGCCCCAGCGCGGCTCGACCAGCACGGTCGCGATCAGCCCGGTGTGCGCGGCATCCTCGGGCAGTCCGCCGTCGGGATCGGCCAGCTCGTCCTCGGGCGCCTGCCCCGCCACCGTGAAGCCCACCGTGACCCCGCCCTCGGTGGCGACGAAGACGTCGGTGTCGGGATGTTTGATCGCCTCCGTCCACCGCAGCTCGGTGCTGCTCTCCTCGAGCGCGGCGATGGCCTCGGCGCCGACGATGTCCCGGTAGGCGGTGTGCCAGGTGTCGCGCTGGATGCGCGCGATCTCGGCGGCGTCGTCGGGACTGGCGAGGTGCACGTCGGGGCGGGCCATGGCGGCACCATACCCAGGAGGGCTATTCACAAGTGGGTTGGCGGGACCCGCCCGCAGGGTGGGTCGCGACGGCCCGCTGCGGGTGAGGAACGTGATCGGGGGGACGTGCCGTGGTGAATAGCCCGACTTGTGAATCCAACGCAGCGTTGTCGGTGGGCCGTGGCACCATGCGCGCATGCGGACGATCTCACCGGCGGTCGCGCGCCGGATCGCGCTAGCGGCACAGGGGTTCGGCGATCAACGACCGGGGACCACCCCGACGCGGCGGCACCTCAACCGGGTGCTCGACCGGGTGCGGGTGCTGCAACTGGACTCGGTCAACGTCGCGGTGCGGGCACACTACTCGCCGCTGTTCGCCCGGCTCGGCCACTACCCGACGGACCTCGTCGATGCCGCCGCCTGGACGCACAGCGCGCGCAAGCCCCGGCTGCTGGTGGAGTACTGGGCGCACGCCGCGTGCCTGCTGCCGGTGGCGGACTGGCCGCTGCTGCGGCACCGGATGTCCGACTACCAGCGCCGCTACGAGGAGCGCGCCGACTCGGTGGCCAACACCGCGGGGCACCTGGCCGACGACGTGCTGGCCGCCGTCAAGGATCACGGGCCGATCGGCGCGGGCGCGCTGGAACGGGAGCTGGGTCTCGGCGCTGGCCC
Organism: Actinophytocola sp.; assembly: GCA_009377395.1. Taxonomy (GTDB): domain Bacteria; phylum Actinomycetota; class Actinomycetes; order Mycobacteriales; family Pseudonocardiaceae; genus Haloechinothrix_A. Next base: position 41,526 of record WHUB01000032.1, read on the forward strand.
GCGCCCAGCCGGCGGCTGGTGGAACCGATCCGACGTCAAGCGGGTGTGCGAGTGGCTGTTCGCGGCGGGCGAGCTGACCACCGGCACCCGGCGCGGCTTCGAACGGCACTACGACCTGCCGGAGCGGGTGCTGCCCGCGGACGTGCTCGCCGCGCCGGAGCCAGATCGGGCCGACGCGGTGCGGGAGCTGCTGACGCGGTCGGCGTCGGCACTGGGCGTGGCCACCGAACCTGACCTGCGCGACTATTACCGGCTCGCGCCCGAGGACAGCAAGCGCGCGGTCGAGGAGCTCGTCGAGGCGGGCACGCTGGAACCGGTGCGGGTGCGCGGCTGGCGCGACGTCGCCTACCGGCACGCCGACGGGCGGGCGCCGCGCCGCGTCGAGGGCCGGGCGCTGCTGTGCCCGTTCGACCCGCTGATCTGGGAGCGCGACCGCACCGAGCGGCTGTTCGACTTCCACTACCGCATCGAGATCTACGTGCCGGAGCCGCAGCGCAGGTACGGGTACTACGTCTTCCCGTTCCTGCTCGACGGCGAGCTGGTGGCGCGGGTGGACCTCAAGGCCGACCGGGCCGCGGGCGTGCTGCGGGTGCGGGGCGCGTTCGCCGAGGCTGGGGTCGACGTCGCGCAGGTGACCGTCGAGCTGGCCGCCGAGCTGCGGGCGATGGCCGAGTGGCTCGGGCTGTCCGGCGTCGCGGTCGGGGAACGGGGCGACCTCGCCGCGCCGCTGGCGGCCGTGACCTGAGGCGTCAGCCGCCCGCGCCGGTGATGACCGCGTTGCCGGAGCCGGTGCTGGCGCGAACATGCAGCGGCACGTCCGCCTCGGGCGGGGCGTCGGCCACCGTCAGCTCGCTGGACGCCGTGCCCGACCCGGAGGTCACGTCGATCTCGGCGTGCACGCCGGAGCGCACCCCGACCCGGACCGAGCCGGACCCGGTGCGCACGTTCACGCTGCCCGGCCCGGCGTTGGCCACGCTGACATCACCGCTGCCGCTGCGCACGACCAGCTCGCCCTTGGCGGCGGCCACGTGCACCGCGCCGGTGCCGGTCGCCACCGTGGCGGACCCGCGCACGTCGGCCAGTCGGACGTCACCGCCGCCGGTGCGCACGTGCAGCCCGCTCGGCGTCGGGCCGAGGGAGACTCCGCCGCCTCCGGTGCGCACCGTCACGGAGCCGGTGGCGCGTTCCAGCGCGACCTCGCCGGACGTGGTGTGCAGCGACGCCCTGCCCGCAGTGCCGGTCGCCGTGACCCGCGCCGAGCCCGCCTTGACCTCCAGGTGCGAGCCCGCCGGGGCGCGCACCGTCAGCGCCAGCGGGATGTGCCGCAGCGGCAGTTGCTTCGGAGCGCGCACCACGAGCCTGCCGCCGACCATGTCGAGCCGGGTCTGCTCGATCGCGTCGGCCGCCGAGGCGGCGAGATCTGTGCCGATCTGATCGCGGAACTGCTCGGAGAGCCAGGTCAGCGTGCTGGCGATGCCCTGGGTCCAGGGGGAGCCGCTGCCGGTGTCGTGACGCAGCTCGACCGTGACCGGGGTCGTGGTGTCACCGGTGGTGTCACCGAGCAGGACATCGATGCGACCCGTCGTGACGCCGAGGTCCAGCTCCACCGGGCCGTCGGTGGGGAATTCCTGAGTGCGAACCAGTTCGGGTTCCTGTGGCTCGGTGGTGTCGTTCGGCTCGGTCATCGCGCTCACCCCGTGACCCAGCCGTGCAGCCTGCTGCCACCGGTCTCCGGCTTGCCGCGCCGCTCACCGTGCCAACCGCCCTTGCGGTGCAACGCGCCCTGCACCGCCTGCTGCACGAAGGTGTTCAGCGAGACGCCCTGCTCCGCCGCCGCCTGCTCGGCCTTGCCTTTGAGTTCCTCGAACAGCCGCAGCGTCATCCGGCTGATGTCGCCTTCCGAGCGGGGCGGCGGCGGTGGGGCTTCGGTGCCGGGTTCCTGTGGTTCGGTCCGCTCGCGGGCGGCGCCGGTGACCACGACCCGCACGTCCTTGCCGTCCAGGCGCACCTCGACGACCTGCTCGTCCAGGTGTGCGGTGACCTCGGCCGCGAGGTCTGACAGCGCGTTCATCACCGCCAGCCGCGCGGCCGGTTCCAGGGCGGCCGACAACGTCGCGGCAACTCGCCGCGTCTGCTCGTCGCCCGCCGAGGCGGCGGTGGTCAGATCCTCCCGCAACGCGGTGACATACGGCGTCAAATCCATGACACCACTATGACACCAGATACGACACCACTCAAGCCGCCATCTGGCGGTGTTTGACAGTCGAATATATGTTCGACATACTCGCCTCATGACGATCTTCGCACCGACTGCCGACATGCTCACGATGCGTGAGCATGAGTGGCTGTGGCTGCACGACGAGGTCGCGGAGCTGGACGCCGACGA
>WHUB01000330.1 GCA_009377395.1 Actinophytocola sp.
GCTCAGTTTCGCGTACACAAGGCAGACCTCCGCGGGTGCCGAAAGTCATCGGCAGGACCTCTCAGCGGCAAGAGCGTGCGTCTGCGTGCGCACGCTGATGAGCGGTAGTGCCGGTGCTTGCCTAGGGACTCGGCGCCCATGGAGCTTGGAGGTCGCCTTCGCCCACCGCTCATTTGTGAAGCGTCAGTCGGCGTAGCGGCCTAGCCTTCGGGCATGGGCACTGACTACGCCTTGCTCGGTGAGCACAAGCTGTGGGCGTCAGAGACGCTCCTCGTCCTCGTACAGCACAGTCAACTTGGAGTACGACAGTGGCATGAGGATCGGGCCGCCGCTCTTGTGAAGAGCGAAGGGCTCGCGGATCACAGGCGGTCGAAGCGGAGCACCTGCTGCTCGCGCTGGCATGCGACGAGATCTTGACGGCATCGAAGGTGCTGGCCGAGGCCGGGCTCGATCGCCACGCGCTCGCCGCCGCGCTCGGCCGGGAGCGCACCGAGAGCCTGGCGGCGATCGGGGTCGGCACGGTGGACGAGGAACGCCTCGCGGCGACGCCGCGCCAGGTGCGGCCCGGATGGGGAACCTCGACGAAGGAGGCCATCCTTCGCGGCCGCAAGGTCAGCGGCCAGGACGGGCGCCGTCGACCTGCGGAGACCGAGCTGCTCGTCGGCATCTTGGCTTCCAGCCTCGGGACCGTGCCGCGCATGCTGGCACTCGCCGGCGTCGATCGTG
>WHUB01000331.1 GCA_009377395.1 Actinophytocola sp.
ATGAATTTGCTCCGACCTCAGTCTGCAGCGGCGCATGCACGGCAGGCGGATTCAGCCTGGACTGGATGACCGCGGCCGGCCGATCAGTTTCGGAGCAACGACCTGATCGTAACGGTGCATCGCCAGTGTCCGGGCGTAGCGTTGGGCGATCTGAGGCACAGCCGACTCCCCGGGTTTCTCGGTCACGCCGAAGACCGTACCTGGGTAGTCCAGCGGTCCCATCACCGCAGCAATACGTTCCCAGTCATGCGGCGGGATCAGCTCGGCGGGGTCGCCGCCAGCGAACCATCCCATCGGTACCGCCATTCCCGGCGGTACCACCGTGTTGACATGAACCACGGCACCGAATTCGACCTCCGCCCTGCTTCCCAGACGCGCACCGTTATAGAGCATCGCTCCGGTTGCGATCCGGGCGTCTCCGTCGATGACGCATCCGCTCAAGTGTGCGTGCGGGCCGACTATGACGTGGTCCCCGAGGCGTACCGGGTGCCGTTGGGAACCTCGGAGTATCGCGTGTTCCATGACTACGCAGTGCGCGCCGATCTGCACCGGGCCTCCCTCCGCGGTAAGGACCGCGCCGAAGAGCACACGGCTGTGGGGCCCCACGATCACATCGCCACACAGAACAGCTGTCGGGGCCACATACGCCGATTCGTCGACCTGTGGGCGAGAGTGAGGTGATCTCAGTAAGGGTTGCTGCTTGATTCGGGCGACACGCCCAATGTG
>WHUB01000332.1:0-474 GCA_009377395.1 Actinophytocola sp.
CGAACGGCACATTCCGATGATGGCCAGGCAGTTCTACGCCAACAGCGGCCAGGTGTGCGCCGCCGGCTCGCGGCTGCTCATCGAGCGTTCGACGATGGACCAGGTCGTCGAGGGCCTCGCGCGCCAGCTCGAGCAGGTGCGGGTCGGGGACCCGTTCAACCCGGAGACACAGATCGGATCGCTGATCAGCCGCAAGCAGTTCGACCGGGTCAGCGACTACATCGACAAGGGACGCGCCCAAGCCGAGTTGGTCACCGGCGGCAACCGGATCGGCGAGTCGGGATTCTTCCTGCAGCCGACGCTGTTCACCGGCACCAACGACACCGTGATCGCGCGGGAGGAGATCTTCGGCCCGGTCGGCATCGTGGTCCCGTTCGACACCTACGACGAGGCCATCCGGCTCGCGAACGACACCCCGTACGGGCTGGCGGCGGTGGTCTACACCAGCGACATGAGCCGGGCCCACCGCGCCTG
>WHUB01000332.1:484-726 GCA_009377395.1 Actinophytocola sp.
CTCCGTCCCGGCGCCTCAGGTGCCGTTCGGTGGCATGAAGGCCAGCGGGCTGGGCAGGGAGCTCAGTTTCGCGGGCATCGAGGCGTGCACCGTCGAGAAGACCGTGAGCATCGAGCTGTGACCGCCACCCGACCCGTGACCAAGGAGAAGCAGATGTTCGACGACATCGACGGCAAGGTAGCGATCGTGACCGGGGCGAGCCGGGGTATCGGTCTGGCCTACGCCACGGCGCTCGCCGAGCG
>WHUB01000333.1 GCA_009377395.1 Actinophytocola sp.
TCGACGACCCTCCCAGTACTCGTCTCCTTCGAGGCTGCCGACCCACTCTAGACCCAATGCCGCGTCGTTAGGGTCCGGGTGCGGTTGTCAAGCTTTTCTCTCGGGGTGTCGCTGATCGAGGCTCCTGGTCCTGGATCATGATGTCCAGTGCGGTGATCGGGGTGCTGCGCTCGGGCCGGTAGGGATCTTTCTTGTTGTAGCGCGACAGCGGGGATTTGACCTTGCGGACGCTGGTACGCGGCCGTCGGGGCGGGTGCAGGTCGGCCAGGACAGCTGTGCCGATGCCACCGACAAGGTCGACGCCGTCGGTGACGTCGGTGATGTTCGCGGCGTTGACGAGCAGGTTCTCGGCGGCGGCCAGCGCGGTGGCGAAGCTTGCCCGGTCGGGGTCGGTGCCGGGGCGGGATTCGACCGCAGTCACCATGGCCCTGCATAGCGCCTGGTAGAGGGCCAGCAGGGCCCACATCTCTTGTTCCAGGCCTACCGGGTCGGTCGAGCGCAGTACGCGGCCTTCCAGCAGGGTGTGGCGTAGCGCCAGGTAGGCGACCTCGTGTTCCCAGCGTTCGTGATACAGCGGGATCAAGGCTCGGGCGGGGTAGCGGCGCGGGTTGAGCAGGGTGGTGGCCAGCCGGTAGGAGGCGGTATAGCGGGTGCCATCGGCGCAGGTGACGGTGACCTCCGCAGTGATGATCCGAACGATGATCTCACCGATCCGGGACAGG
>WHUB01000334.1:0-455 GCA_009377395.1 Actinophytocola sp.
TAGCGCAGCCTATGCGTACTCTGTCGTCGCCGTCGGCTGGCCGGAAATCTTTCCCGACATGGCGCTCGCCGAGGTGTTCTGGGACGTAACCGACGTGGTAGTCGCGCTCGTCGTTCTGGGCCTTGCATTGGAGATCAAGGCAAAAGGTCGAACCTCCCAAGCAATCAAAAAACTGATCGGACTTCAGGCTAAGACCGCTCGAGTCGTAAGGAACGGCAAGGAAAGCGACATTCCGGTCGAGGAAGTGGTTGTCGAAGACGTTGTCGTGGTCCGCCCAGGGGAGAAGGTCCCGGTCGACGGCAAGGTAGTTGCTGGGGCGAGCGCGATCGACGAGTCGATGATCACCGGCGAGTCGATGCCGGTCGAAAAGCAGACCGGCGACGAAGTCATCGGCGGGACACTAAATAAGACTGGCAGCTTCCGGTTCGCGGCGACCAAGGTTGGTAAGGATACTG
>WHUB01000334.1:465-722 GCA_009377395.1 Actinophytocola sp.
AGGATGCCCAGGGCTCGAAGGCTCCAATACAGCGCGTTGTCGACACGGTCTCGGGATACTTTGTCCCGGCGGTCATGATCTTCGCGGTGCTCGCATTTATCGCCTGGTACAATTTCGGCCCCGAGCCGCGGCTCATCTTCTCCACTGTCGTCTTCGTAACGACGCTGATCATTGCGTGTCCATGCGCGCTCGGGCTCGCCACCCCAACGTCCTTGACCGTGGGCATCGGCAAGGGGGCCGAGAACGGCATTCTCCCC
>WHUB01000335.1 GCA_009377395.1 Actinophytocola sp.
GTCCTCACCCACATCGAACACGCCCGAACACGATCTCGCTGAGATCACCTCAGTGACTCTGGTCTGTCTTGGACAACAACAGCCTGGCGAACATCTGGGTGGGATTCGACGACGGACTCGATCTCGCCTGGCTCGATGCGGAATCCCCGAACCTTGAGCTGATCGTCCAGCCTGCCTAGATACTCGATGGCTCCGTCGTGGCGGTAACGGCCGAGGTCACCGGTGTGGTAGAGCCGCTGTTCGTTGTCGGCCTTGGAAAAAATGTCAGGGCGGAACAAGTTGCGGGACTCGTCTGGCTGATTGCGATAACCACGAGCGACTGCGATACCACCGATGCAAATCTCGCCGACCATTCCGACCGGTACAGGATCGTCACTTTCATCCAGCAGTACTACGCGAACATTAGGTATAGGAACTCCGATGGGAATCCGGTTGGATTCGGTTGGTGACTTGCACTCCCAATAGGTGGCGTCGATTGACGCCTCCGTAGGGCCGTAGAAGTTGAAAATGCGTGCCCGAGGAAAGGTTCGGAAGAGCCTGGCCAGTAGGTTGTTTGAAAGCGTTTCACCACCGGAGCACACGTAGCGAACCGACTGTGCGTCAAGGCCAAGCATCTCATCGGAGAGTACGTCGAGCATCGACGGGACTCCCATGACAGTAGTTACGCAATGAGGTGATCTCAGTAAGGGTTGCTGCTTGATTCGGGCGACACGCCCAATGT
>WHUB01000336.1 GCA_009377395.1 Actinophytocola sp.
CGGTTGAAGAAGTTCGTCCGGCACCTCGCCGAGGATCCGTGGGACTGGATCAAGCTGGGTGCTGAAGCCGCCAGGAAGACGCAGCTGCGCTGGCATGGCTACATCTCCTCGACCAGCATGAGTGGCCACGTGCCCACCGAGGTCGGGGAGCTGCTGATCCGCAAGGTGGTCGACCTCGGGATCACCTACACCCGGGCGGGCAACAACTGGAACGACTTCGCGGCCGCCGGCGTGGAGAAGCAGCGGCTCGAGAGCCTCGGCATTACGCCGGTGATCAACATCATGTACTCGGTGTCGCCGCGGCACACCGACGAGTACTTCCTGGACAAGACGCGGCAAGCGGCCGCGTTGCGGCCGTGGCGGCTGTGCTTCAAGGACGTCGGTGGACTGCTGACCCCGGAGCGCACGCGTGAGCTCCTGCCGCGCATGGCCGGGATGGCTTACGTGCACACGGCCGTGCCGCCGCTCGCGAACGGCACCTCGCAGCCGTCGGTGTTCAACGTCGTGGAGAACCTGCGCGCACTCGGCTACGACGTGGACCTCGACGACGAGCCCCTGCACGCGGTGCAGGAGCACTTCGAGCGGGTCGCGGCGCGTGAGGGCTTCCCCAGGGGGGTGCCGGTCGAGTTCGATCAGCGGCTCTACAGCCACCAGATCCCCGGTGGCATGCAGTCCAACCTCGAGCACCAGCTGCAGCTGGCTGGCGTCGCCGAGCGGCTG
>WHUB01000337.1 GCA_009377395.1 Actinophytocola sp.
TCCTCACCCACATCGAACACGCCCGAACACGATCTCGCTGAGATCACCTCAGTGAGCGGCTGGGTGTGGGTGAAGAATGGATTATCAGCAAGACGGGAATCGAAGAACGCCGGATCGCCGCGCCGGACGAAATCACGTCTGATCTTGCTGCCAGGGCAGCGGAAAAAGCGATGCGTCATGCCGATATCGGTGCGGATGACGTCGACGTCATTGTGCTGGCTACCGCGACCAAGGACCAGCCGATTCCGGCCACGGCGTCGGTGGTGCAGGCGAAGATCGGCGCCTCACGCGCTGCGGCGTTCGACATCGACGCGGCCTGTACTGGCTTCCTCTACGCGCTGGTGGTTGCGCATTCGATGCTGATGACCGACCCCGCCTGCCGTAACGCTCTGGTGATCGGCGCCGAGCTCTATTCACGGTTTCTGGATTACGAGGACCGACGCACCTGCGTGTTGCTCGGCGATGGCGCAGGCGCGGGCGTGCTGTCGAAGACCGAGGACGGGTCGGGGCTGCTGTCCAGCAAGCTCGCCTCCGATGGCAGCCAATCCGATCTGGTGGAGATCTGCGCTGGGGCAGTCGCCAGCCAGCGACGCAGGAGACGCTCGACGGGAAGGGGCACTTCCTGACCATGCGGGGCCGGGAGGTGCGACGTCTTGCCGCCAAGGTGATACCTGAGCTCATCAACGAGTTGCTCACCGCAGCTAAGCTCGATCTTTCTG
>WHUB01000338.1 GCA_009377395.1 Actinophytocola sp.
ACCGGATTCGGCCCGCTCGACGTCCTCGGTATCGCCGCCTGGCTGGTCGGCTTCGCCTTCGAGACCATCGCCGACGCCCAACTCGCCCGCTTCACCGCCGACCCCGCCACCAAAGGCAGAGTGCTCGACCGGGGGCTGTGGCGCTACTCCCGGCACCCCAACTACTTCGGAGACGCCTGCCTGTGGTGGGGACTGTTCCTGATCGCCGCCCAGCACTGGATCGGCCTGCTGACCGTGCTCTCCCCGGTGCTCATGACCGTCCTGCTCGCCCGCGGCACCGGCAAACCACTCCTCGAGAAGCACCTGACTTCCAGCCGCCCCGGCTACCGCGACTACATCGAGCGCACCAGCGGATTCGTCCCGCTGCCCCCGAAGCGTGGCTGATCGATTCCGCGGGTTTCCTCCCATCTCGTCGCATCCACCAATCCACCCTTCGGCGTGATCCAAATCACTCATGCAGACACGCCGCCGACTACGAAGGGTCAGTCATGTAGCTGTCATCTCGCACACGGATCGCCGCGCTACCGGCGGCAGCGGGTCTGCTCCTCGTCGCCGCCTGCGGCGGAGCAGGTGTGACACCTGCAGCGAACCCGCCCAACGCCAAGTCGCACGTCGAGCACGTGGCGAGCGCCCAAGAAGGAAAGTCGACCGCCGGTGACCTGCGCATCACGCTGGAGCGTCAACTGGGCGGGCACGCGATTCTACCGTCGAGGCGATGC
>WHUB01000339.1:0-330 GCA_009377395.1 Actinophytocola sp.
ATCGACGCCATTCGGGCGGCCGCGTCCCCGCACGTCTTCTTCGGGGCGACCGAGCAGGGACTCGCCGCGATCGTGGAGACCGCCGGCAACCCCGACTGCCACGTCATCCTGCGGGGCGGGAGAAGCGGGCCGAACCACTGTGAGACCGACGTTCGGGCGACCCTGGACGCACTGGCCGCCGCCGGCCTACCGCGACGGGTGATGGTCGACGCCAGCCACGACAACAGCGGCAAGGACCACCGGCGGCAGCCGGAGGTCGCCCGCGACCTCGCCGACCAGATCGCCGGCGGCCAGGACGGCATCGTCGGGGTGATGCTGGAGAGCTTCCTC
>WHUB01000339.1:340-719 GCA_009377395.1 Actinophytocola sp.
GGAGATGACCATGCCGGTTCTTCGTACGTTGTCGGAGGCGGTGCGGGACCGCCGGCGATCTCAGATGAGCTGACGCCGCGCCGCCCACACCACTGCCTCGATCGGGGTGTTGACCCCGATCCGGTCGCAGATGTGCCGCAGCCGGCGCCGCAACGTCCGCGCGCTGAGCTCGAGACGGCGAGCGGCCACGTCGGCCGTGACTCCGCTCGCGATCTGGGCCAACAGGCGTATCTCGTCGCTGGTCAGGCACGGGTCGTCCACGATCTGCTGCCCGAGCATGGCCTGCTCCACGACCGTTCCTCCCACCGTTCCTCCCACCTGGCCCTTGGCGTGACCACTTGCGGCCCACAACGGTGAATCGTTTCGAGGTAGGCTTCGG
>WHUB01000033.1 GCA_009377395.1 Actinophytocola sp.
CACACGTCCTCGACAAACCAACGCAGCGTCCGCCCAGCATCGTTGATAAGCGGAACCATACGCTCACGCGGCCCGCTGCCCCGCGTGCCTTTTCCTTTGCGGACATGGAGTTTCCCGAATCGGCCCAGCTCCCACTTGACGTCGGACAAGTCCAGGCTGCGCGCCTCGTTGACGCGAATACCGACGTCGGCCATCAACCGGGCAGCGGCGAAGTTACGCGCCGTCGGCGCGAACTTCCGGCAGGCGACCAACTCCTGCCGCCACCCGGCGAACAGGCGATCGATCTGCTCGGCCGACGGCGGGATCCGCAATGACGCCCGCTGTTGGCCACGAGGCCGGTTGATCTCATCAATCGGGCACTCGACGACTTGGCCGGTCATCGCGTGGATTTCGACCTTGTGCCGCAACTCCAGAAACTGGAAGTACACCCTGAGCGCCTGCGCGCGTGCCAGCCGAGTGTTCCGGGCCGAGCTGCCTAACGCCTTGCCGAAGTACGCGTCGGCGTCGGCGGGTTCCATTTCCCACAACGGGCGCCCGAACCAGGCCCGCACCTGCTCCAGGTTTGTCACATCGGAACGGATGGTGCTGTCCGCCAGCCCGGCGGCGGACCGGGCGAGTACGAACCCCGACAACACATCGGTCTCGAACTCGACGATCTCCTGCAGGCTCGCCGTTGCCCGGTGCTCGCGCAGGTCCTGCACTACAGCCAGCCCCACCCGAACCTCCTCGTCTTCACCTCGACTGCCGAACCATCGACTCAAACGACATCGGCTCACGAATCGTGAAGTTTGACTCAGATCAGAAAAGATCACCTGAACGGGCAGGAACGCCCAGGCCCTGGCCACGAACCAGTCGCCGACCGCCAGGGAACTCCGGGGTTATTTCTTAATCAGGCCAGGTCTTCCTCGCCGAGCCGGTGTACCCGGATGAGGTTGGTCGAGCCGACCGTGCCCGGCGGCGACCCGGCGACCACGACGACCAGGTCGCCCGCCTGGTACCGGGGCATGGCCAGCATCGCCTGGTCGACCTGGCGCACCATCTGGTCGGTCGAGTCCACCTGTGCCACGATCCGCGCCGTCGTCCCCCAGCTGAGCGCGAGCTGCGAGCGCACGCTCTCCAGCGGCGTGAACGCCAGCAGCGGCAGCCGGGTGTGCAGCCGCGCCAGCCTGCGCACCGTGTCGCCGGACTGTGTGAAGGCGACCAGCGCCTTGGCGTTGAGCCGCTCACCGATGTCGCGGGCGGCGTAGGAGATCACGCCGCGCTTGGTGCGGGGCACGTGGCTCAGCGGCGGCACGGCGGTCGACTCGGCCTCGACGGCGGTCACGATCCGGCCCATCGTCTCGACCGTCTCGATCGGATAGCGGCCGACGCTGGTCTCGCCGGAGAGCATCACCGCGTCGGCGCCGTCGAGCACGGCGTTGGCCACGTCGGACGCCTCCGCGCGGGTCGGCCGGGGATTGCCGATCATGGAGTCGAGCATCTGAGTGGCGACGATGACCGGCTTGGCGTTCTCGCGGGCGATCTGGATGGCGCGCTTCTGGACCAGCGGAACCTGCTCGAGCGCCAGCTCGACGCCGAGGTCGCCGCGCGCCACCATGATCCCGTCGAAGGCGAGCACGATCGCTTCGAGGTTGGCCACCGCCTCCGGCTTCTCGAGCTTCGCGATGACCGGCAGCCTGCCCCTGCCGACCCGGTCCATGATCTGGTGCACCTGGTCGATGTCGGCGGGCGAGCGCACGAACGACAGCGCGATGAAGTCGACGCCGAGCTGCAGCGCGAACTCGAGGTCCGCCTTGTCCTTGTCCGACAACGCGGGCACTGAGACGTCCATGCCGGGCAGCGACACACCCTTGTGGTCGCTGACCGGGCCGCCCTCGGTGACCTCGCAGACGACGTCCGGGCCGTCGACCCGCGTCACCGACAGCCCGACCTTGCCGTCGTCGATGAGCAGCCGGTCGCCCGGCTTCGCGTCGTCGGCGAGACCGGTGTACGTGGTCGACACCCGGTCGTGGGTACCCTGGACGTCCTCCACGGTGATGCGGACGACGTCACCGGTGCGCCACTCGGTCGGGCCGGTGGCGAAGCTGCCGAGCCGGATCTTGGGACCCTGCAGGTCGGCGAGGATGCCGATCGGGGCGCCTGACTCGGCCGCCGCGTTCCTGACCAGGTCGTAGACCTGCTTGTGGTCCTGATGCGTGCCGTGGCTGAAGTTCAGTCTCGCGACGTTCATGCCGGCGCGAAGCAGGTCACCTACCTTCTCCGCGGTCGCGGTGGCAGGGCCCAGGGTGCATACGATCTTTGCGCGTCGCGTCACGTCGACACAGCCTAGCCCACCGGCCTCCCGGAGCTGAACCGATCCCGAGATCGTTCACGTCACGCGGTGTGTCGGGCGGTTAGTTAGATGACAGCGGGACGATGGGAGCCTTCTTCTCCGACAGCGGGATCTGGTAGCGCTGGGCCAGGTAGGACGCGATGTTGTGGAACAACGGCGCGGCCGAGTAGCCGAGCGGCAACGTGGTGTCCGGCGCGTCCAGCCGGATGCCGACGACGAAGCGCGGGTGGTCGGCGGGCAGGATCCCGGCGAAGGTGATGTTGTAGTTCGTCAGCGAGTAGGCGCCGGTCACCGGGTTGACCTGCTGCGCGGTGCCGGTCTTGCCCGAGATCTGGTAGCCCGCCAGCCTGGCCGGTGGCGCCGTCCCGTCGTCGAGGTAGCCGGGCGCGTCCTGCGTGGTGGCCCGCAGCATCCGCAGCACCTGGTCGGCGGTGTGCTCGCTGACGACCCGGGTCCGATCCGACGGCGGTTCCGGCACCCTGGTGCCGTCGCCGCGGACGGTCGCCTTGACGATGCGGGGCTCGACCCGCTCACCGTCGTTGGCGATCGCCTGGTACATGCTCGCCATCTGCACCACGGTCATCGACAGCCCCTGCCCGATGGGCAGGTTACCGAAGGTGGACCCGGACCACTGGCTGCGTGGCGGCAGGTAGCCGGCGCTCTCACCGGGCAGCCCGATGCCGGTGGGCTGGCCGAGGCTGAACTTCTCGGCGGTCTGGAACCAGCGCTTCTCGCCGACCCGCTGCGCGATCTTCAGCGTGCCCACGTTGGACGACCTGGCGAAGATTCCGGTGGTGGTGAACGGCTGCAGGCCGTGCGCCCACGCGTCCTGGATCTGCCGATCCGCCACCGTGATCTGACCGGGCACCATGATCCGTTCGAGTGGCGTCACCACATCGTGCTCGAGCGCGGCCGCCGCGGTGATCACCTTGTTGACCGAGCCGGGCTCGTATGGCGTGGTGACGGCCTGGTTGTTCAGCTGCTTGCCGGTGGCGGTGGTGATGTTGTTCGGGTTGAAGGTGGCGTCGTTGGCCAGCGCGTAGATCTCACCGGTCTTGGCGTCCATCACCACCGCGCTGCCGCCGTTGGCGTGGGTCGCCTCGACGTACCTGGACAGCTTGCGCTGCAGCTCGTACTGCACATCCGACTCGATGGTCAGCTGCACGTCGGAGCCCGGCACGGTGGGCCGGACCTGCCGCTCGGTGCCGGGGATCGGGATGTCCGAGCCCTCGGGGGTGTCGACGATCCGCTTGCCGGGGGCACCGGCCAGGATGTCGTCGCGGGAGCTCTCCAGCCCGATCAGACCGTGGATGTTGTGTTTGGACAGATCGGGCGAGTCCATCCGCCAGTTCGCGAACCCGACGATGTTGGACGCGAGCCGCCCGCCGGGGTACACCCGCAGCGCCCGGTGCTCCTGCGTGATCTCGGGGTACTTCGCGCTGATCTGGTTGGCGATCGACGGTGGCACGTCTTCGACGAGATAGGTGAACGGGCCCGGGGTGTGGAACTCGTCGAGCAGGATCTGCTCGGAGGTCAGGTGCGGCACCTTCTCGGCGATGTACTCCGAGATCTCGGCGGCTCGCGACTCGAAGTCCATGTTCGACTCCGGGTGCTTCCGCTCGAACTCGTTCCAGTTCTGGCGCATGTGCCGCAGGCTGACCTGCAGCGTGCGCGTCTCGACGCTGAAGGCGAGCCGGGTGCCGTTGCGATCCATGATGTCGCCGCGCTGCGCCTGGGTCTCGATCAAGGTCCTGCGCTGGTCCTCGGCCCTCGCGGCCAGCGCGTCGGCCTGGATCGTCTGCAGGTACAGCAGCTTGATCACCGCGAGACTCAGCACGGTCACCATGATCACGGCGCCCGAGGTGAAGCGGTTGCCGGTCCAGCGGAACCTGGGACGCTTGCGTCGCATCCGCTTGGCGCCGGACGGCGTGCCACCGCGCACCGTCTTCCGTGCCACCGGCGCCCTGCGCGGGGCCGGTCCGCGCCGCCGACCTGTCGCCATCGGGTTACCCGCCCGCCGGGCGCGGCTTGCCGACGAGCGTGCGCTTGCCGTTCTCGCTCACCACGATGCGGGCCGGGTTACCCGACTGCACCATGCCGAGCTGCTCGGCCCTGGTCGCCAGCGTCGTCACCGACTCCTCCTGCGCCACCTGGCGCTGCAGCTGGTCGGCGCGCTCGGCGAGCCGGGCGGTCTCGGTCCGCATCCGCTCCAGCCGGTAGGAGTCGGCGATCGCCTGGGTGGACAGCCACATCGTCAGCACGACGCCGGTCGCCAGCAGCGCCATCACCAACAGCACGAACGAGGCGCGCGAGCGCGGCAGCCGCACCCGGAGCAGCGATCCGACGCCGGTCGCCGTTGCCGAGCGGCCGTGCTCGACGTGGTCGACGGCCGCGGTGCGCTGCGCCCGGCGGGCGTACGCCTTCTGCGCCGCCGAGCTGCGGCTGTGGCTGGGCTGCTGGCCGGAGCGCCGCGGTGTGCGCTGCGGCGACCGCGGTCGCCGCTGTGGCCGTCGCCTGCCGGTCCGCGTCGGCGACGGCCCCGCCGGGCTGCGCGCCACCGACACCTCGTCCTCGACCGTCGGCCTGCTCGCCGTCTTCATGAGGGCCCCTCCTCCGTCGCGATCCGTTCCGCTGCGCGCAGGCGCACCGGTCTTGCCCGTGGGTTGCGCTCGCTCTCGTCGTCCGACGCCCGTTCCGCACCTCTGGTCAGCAACCGGAACTCCGGCCCGTGGCCGGGCAGCTCCACCGGCAGCCCCTCCGGGGTGCGCGAGCGCGACCGCTCGGCGAGCGCGCGCTTGACCATCCGGTCCTCGAGCGACTGGTAGGACTCGACGACGATCCGCCCGCCCGGCGCGATCACGTCGAGCGCGGCGGGCAGCGCCCGCGCGAGCACGTCCAGCTCCTGGTTGACCGCGATCCGCAGCGCCTGGAAGGTGCGTTTGGCGGGATGGCCGCCGGTGCGCCGCGCCGGTGCGGGCACGGTGTCGTAGAGCAGCTTGACCAGCCGAGCGCTGGTGGTGAACGGCTCCCGGTCCCGCTCGGCCACCACGGCCTTGGCGATCCTGGCGGCGAACTTCTCCTCGCCGTAGCCGCGCAGGATCCGGGTCAGCTCCGCGACGGACGCGGAGTTGAGCAGCTCGGCCGCCGTCTGCCCGGCGGTGTCGTCCATCCGCATGTCGAGCGGGGCGTCGACGGCGTAGGCGAAGCCGCGCTCACCGGTGTCGAGCTGCATCGAGGAGACACCGAGGTCGAACAGCACGCCCTGCACGGCACTCACCCCGGCGTCGGCGAGCACCTCGGCGATCTGGTCGTAGACGGCGTGCACGAGCCGGACCCGGTCGCCGTGGCGGGCGAGCCGCTCCCCGGCGTACGCCAGCGCGTGCGGGTCGCGGTCGAGGCCGATCAGCCGCAGCGACGGGTGGGCGGACAGCAGCGCGTCGGCGTGGCCGCCGAGGCCCAGGGTCGCGTCGACGAGCACCGCGTCGTCGGCGTCGAGCACGGGCGCGAACAGCGCGAGCACGCGGTCGAGCAGCACCGGCTGGTGCGATGCGTCAGCATCGTGGCCGCCGTCTGCCATGCCGTGCCCCCTTTCCGCCGCCGTGCCCCGGCAGGGAGAAGGTGGCGCGGATGCCGTCAGGTCTCCGCCCGCTCCGCCGTGAACCTGGTGCCGGGGAAGGTGCACCAGGGCCATCTCCGTGCGGACAGAGGCCTCACGACATCCGCTTCCGGTCTCTCTTTCCGACCGGCCCACCCTGACCCCCCGACAGCCAGGGTTCGCCCGCCGCGTCAGAAGAGCCCGGGTAGCACCTCCTCTTGCGCCTTGGCGTAGCTGTCCTCGTGCTCTTCCAAGTAGCCCTGCCATGCTTGGGCGTCCCAGATCTCCAACCTGGTGATCGCACCGATCACCACGCACTCCTTGTTGAGCCCCGCGTAACGCCGCAGCTCGGACGCGATCGCGATGCGACCCTGCCCGTCAGGGCGTTGCTCGTCGGTTCCGGCGAACAGATACCGCTGGTACGCCCGGACGTCCTTGTTGGTGAACGGCGCCTCGGCCAGCTTGCGTGCCATCTGCTCGAACTCGGCACGTGGAAAGACGTAGAGGCAGTGGTCTTGCCCCTTCGTCACCATCAGTCCACCTGCCAGCGCGTCGCGGAACTTCGCGGGCAGCGTCAGCCGCCCCTTGTCATCGAGCCGGGGCGTGTGGGTACCGAGAAACACGGCAACCACCTCCCCGCCGAGGGACTCCCTGCTGCCCCACTACTCGCCACCGTACCCCACATCTCTCCACAGTCAACGCGAATGGCCCCGGCTCAGCGGCGCACCAGCCAGCGTTTCCGCAGGTCACCCGGTGGGGGCGGCTGTGGGGGGTGGTGGGGAGATCACACCGCCTGTTCGCCATTTCTCCCTCTATCGGGTTACCTGGAGAGCGGCCGCGCCGATCACCGCGCCGCTGCGGGGCGCCGGTGGGGAGATGTGGGGAGACCGCGAACCAGCCGGAGATCAGCAGGACTGACGGCGAAAATGAACCGGCCCAGGCGGACGCGGAGACAGAACTTTGACACACTGCAAGGCAGACTGGTGGTGGTACCCAGCCACCCATCGCATTTTGAGGCGCAGTGCCGCGAACGCCCGCGCGCTATCGTGGGACTTTGCTCACGAGGAGGACGTGTGACGTCGAGGATCGAGGCAGCAGCCCACGGCGCTGCGTACCCGACGACGGATGAGGACATCATCGGCAACGGGTCGCATCGGTCGCGGCACACGTCCCGGGAGGAGCCCGGGCTGCCCGATCTCGACGAGCTGCATTCCGTCGCCCGCGACATCACGACCAACATCGAGCGGGTGCTCGTCGGCAAACCCGAGGTCGTGCGGATCGCCCTCGTCACGCTGCTCGCGGAGGGCCACCTGCTCGTCGAGGACGTCCCCGGCGTCGGCAAGACCTCGCTCGCCAAGGCGCTCGCCCGCTCCATCGACTGCACCGTCAGCAGGATCCAGTTCACCCCCGATCTGCTGCCGAGCGACGTCACCGGCGTCTCGATCTACAACCGGGAGAACGGCGGCTTCGAGTTCCGGCCGGGCCCGGTGTTCGCGAACATCGTCGTCGGCGACGAGATCAACCGCGCCTCGCCGAAGACCCAGTCGGCGCTGCTCGAGTCCATGGAAGAGGGCCAGGTCACCGTCGACCGGGCTACGTACCAGCTCGAGACGCCGTTCATGGTGATCGCGACGCAGAACCCGGTCGAGATGGAAGGCACCTACATCCTCCCCGAGGCGCAGCGCGACCGGTTCACCGCGCGGGTCTCGATCGGCTACCCGGACCCGGCCGCCGAGCTGGCCATGGTCGACGAGCACGCCGGGCACGACCCGTTCGCCGACCTGACGCCGGTGTCCGACGCGGCCACACTGCGCCGCATGATCAAGACCGTCCGGACCATCCACATCTCCCGCGAGCTGCGCCAGTACGCCGTCGACCTCGCGGGCGCGACGAGGACGTTGTCCGAGGTCCGCCTCGGCGCGTCACCACGCGCGACGCTGCAACTGGTGCGCGGCGCCCGCGCCCAGGCAGCACTCAACGGCAGGGAGTACGTCATCCCCGACGACATCCACGCCATCGCCGTGCCCGTGCTCACCCACCGCCTCGTGCTCACGACGGAGGCGCATGCCGCGCGCCGTTCCGCAGCGGACACGGTGCGGTCGGTGCTGCAGCGCGTCCCGGTGCCGCGCGCGAACCCGTCACGACGCTGACGGCCCGCGGCCATGCTGTCCGGTCTCACCACACGCGGCAGGTGCCTCCTCGCGGCCGGGATCGCCGCCGCCATCTGCGCCTGGGCGCTCAACGAGCGCGACCTGCTGCGGGTCGCGGTGTTCGTCGTCGCGCTGCCGCTGCTCGTGGTGCTGTTCGTGTCGATGTCGAAGGTGCGCATCGGCGCGACCCGGGCGCTGGTGCCCGACCGCATCCAGGCCGGGGCCGAGGCGACGGTGCAGTTGCAGCTCTGGCGCACCGGCAGGCTGCCGTCCGGCGAGGTGCTGCTGGAAGACGGCGTCAACCACACCCTCGCCGTGCGGCCCCGGTTCATCGTCGAGCACCTGCCGCACCTGCAACGGGTGCCGTTGCAGTACGCACTGCGGCCGCAGCTGCGCGGGGTGCAGCAGGTCGGCCCGCTGCAAGCCCGGGTGACCGACCCGTTCGGCATCTGCGAGTTCGACCGTGCGCTCATCGGCACCTCCCGGCTGATCGTGGCGCCCAAGACCGACCAGCTCCGTGGCCTGCCGTCGGGCACCGGGGTCGGCACCGGCGAGGACGGCGCCATCAAGCGCGGCGCGGGCGCCGGTGAGCCGGACGCGATCGTGCGGCAGTACCGGCACGGCGACGACCTGCGGCTGGTGCACTGGCCGTCGACCGCCCGCCGGGACGAGATCATGGTGCGGCTGGAGGAGAAGCCCCGTCACGGTGGCACCACCGTGCTGCTCGACCATCGCGCCGCCGCCCACCACGGCACCGGCCCCAAGGCCAGCATCGAGTGGGCGATCTCGTTCGCCGCGAGCGCCGCACTGCACCTGCGGCGCTCCGGTCACGGGGCGCGGCTGGTGACCGAGCACGCGAACGTGCTCGCCGAGCTGCCCTCCGACGGCGGGCCCGCCCACGACAATCTCGCGCTCGACGCGCTGGCCATGCTGCAACCGGCGCATCAGCGCGATGTCACGCTCGGCGGCGACCCCGCTCACGGCCAGGAGCTCATCGCCGTGCTCGGCAGCGTCAGCAGCGAGGCCATCCACGAGCTGACCAAACATCGGGCGCGCGGCATGCGCAGTCTTGCGGTGCTGCTCGACACGGCGGCGTGGTCGTCGGAGAACACCCCCGGCGCGCAGCGCTCGTCGGCGGTCGAGGAGTCGGCACGGCTGCTGCGCGCGGCGGGCTGGAGCGTGGTGATCGCGCGGCCGGGCTCGACCTCGGCCGAGGTGTGGGAGGAGCTGTGCCGCGCCGGCCGCTGGTACCCGACGATGGTGGGGTCATGACGACTGCGGCGGCACGCCACGCCCACGCTGACTGGACCGGCTCGCTCATCTCCGCCTCGGTCGCCGGGCTGGCGACGGTCTGCGCGGCGACCGCGCTGACCGGCGTGATCAAGGGCTCGTCGTGGCTGACCTACCTCATCGTGGCGGTGGTGCTCGTCACCTGCACCGGGCTGGCGCTGCGGTCGCTGCGGGTGCCCGCGCTCGCCGTGGGGCTCAGCCAGATCATGGTGCTGCTGCTGCTGGTCACCGGGATGTTCACCGAGTCAGGCATCCTGGCGGTCATTCCCGGGCCCGATGCGTTCGCCGAGCTCAACCAGGTGCTCAGCGAGGCGGGCGGGCAGATCCGCACCAGCCTGCCGCCGGTGGACGCGACCGCACCGATCCTGTGTCTTGTCACGATCGGCATCGGCCTCGTCGCGGTGCTCGTCGACACCATCGCGGTCACCGTGGTCGCACCCGCCGCGTCCGGGCTGGTGCTGCTGTGTCTGTACGCCGTGCCCGCCTCGCTGGCCAACGAGATGCTGCCGTGGTGGACGTTCGTGCTCGGCGCGGGCACCTTCGCGGCACTGATCGCCATCGACAGCGGTCATCGCCACCGCGGCTGGCAGAGCCGGGAGGGCCGGTCCGCGGCGAGCGAGCGCGCCACGGCGATGGCATCGACGCCGTCGCTCGTGGTGTCGGTCGCGATCGTGTGCGGCCTGCTCGCCGGTGCCACCGTCACGCCGATCGGCACCGTCGGCCAGCTGCCGTTCAGCTCGGGCGGCAGCGGCGCCGGGCCGTCCTCGGCCGGGCTCGGGTTGCAGCCCTTCACCCAGCTCCAGGGAATGCTCAACGACCAGGGCGACACCGAGCTGTTCCGGGTGCGCGGCCTCGGCGGCGACGACCGGCTGATGCGCGCGTTCACCCTCGACACCTACGCGCCCGACGAGGGCTGGCGGCTGCATCCCGGGCCGATGCCCGCCGGGGTGGTCGCGAACGGGCGGCTGCCCCGCTCCCCCGGCGACGCCTTCGGCCGGTCACGGGCGATCAGGATCGACCCGGTGAACTGGCGCGACGTCTGGCTGCCGACCTACGGCATGCCGCGACAGATCACCGGCATCGAGAACCACTGGTACTACGACCAGGTCAGCGGCACGGTCTACGCCGAGCGCGCGCAACGCCCGCCGCCCTACACCGTGCTGACCGCGCTCGACCAGCCGACCGAACCGGAGCTGCGCACCGCCGACGCGAGCACCGGGCAGATCCCGGCGATCTACAGCACGCAGCCGTCGATCGACCCGAGGGTGCGGCAGCTGACCGAGCGGATCGTCGCCGGGGAGACGACGGCCTACGGCAAGGCGACGGCGATCTGGCGCTACTTCATCGCGGACGGCAACTTCACCTACGACACTCAGACCGCGAGCAACGCGGGCACCGACGCGCTGGCCAACTTCCTGCTCAAGGGCAAGCGCGGCTACTGCGCCCAGTTCGCGTCGGCGATGGCGGTCATGCTCCGCAGCCAGGACATCGGCGCGCGGGTGGCGGTCGGCTTCACCTCCGGCACGCGGATGAACGGCTACAACTCCATCACCACCAGGGACGCCCACGCCTGGGTCGAGGTGTTCTTCGGCCCCGAGTACGGCTGGGTCCCGTTCGACCCGACCCCGCTCGACGACGGCCGCGGCGTCGTGCCGCAGTACCTCGACCCGAACACCGCCAACTCGCCGGACAGCGGCACCGACCCGAGGGCGGATGCACGACAGCTACCGGGGGACGGTGTCCGCGCGCCCGCGCCGGAGCCGCAGCAGCCGGACCCCGGCCAGCAATCCAGCCAGCACGACAATGTCAGCCTGGCGAAGGCGCCGGACTGGATGCGCTGGCCGGTGCTGCTACTCATGCTGCTCGCCGCCGGGCTGACGGCGGCGACGGTCTACGTCGCGCGGCGCACCAGCGAACTGCGGTCCGGGCCCGGCGCCGACGCCGGCACACCGCTGGCGCGGCGGCTCGCGCTCGCCCGCTGGTGGCTGCCACCCGCGACGGCCGGTGGCTGGCTGCTCTCGCTCGCGCTGGTCGGCTGGATGGTGTCCTGGCTGCTGGCCATCGCTCTGTTCGTGGTGGCGGGCGCGCTGGTCGCCCCGGCAGTGCTGCGGGAGTATCACCGTGGCGGCAGGCTGCACGACATCCTGCTCGGCAGGCCGGACGCGGCCTCGGCCGCCTGGCGGGAGCTGCTCGATGAGCTCGCCGACCGGGGCACGCCGGTGGCCGAGGCCGAGACGGTCCGCGACACTGCGCGCAGGCTCGCCTCGCAGTACGGGCTCAACACCGACGGGCAGCGGCACCTGAACACGATCGTGGGGGTGATGGAGCGCGCGTGGTACGGCGGCAAGACCGACGTCGACACCGAGCTCGCGGCGGCGTTCGAGGGACTGCGGCAGAGCCTGAACCGGGCCGCCCCGCTGTCCTGGCAGGGCAGGCTGCTGCCGACGTCGGTGATGTCGGGGCTTCCCGGGCTCAGGAGGTAGGACGCGGGGCGATCAGTGGTCGTCGAAGCGGTGCCGGAAACGTTCTTCCATGCGTTGCGAGAACGAGCTGCGCTTGGCGCTTTTGCCGTCCTTTTTGTCGCCGGAGGAGTCGGCCTCGCCTTCGGGCTGCGCACGCAACGACGTCA
The DNA here is from genome assembly GCA_009377395.1 of Actinophytocola sp. GTDB lineage: Bacteria > Actinomycetota > Actinomycetes > Mycobacteriales > Pseudonocardiaceae > Haloechinothrix_A. Next base: position 11,997 of record WHUB01000033.1, read on the forward strand.
CGAACAGCAGCACCCCGAAGAACATCAGCAGGAAACCGAACACGCTGAGGATGGGAATCTCCGCCAGCCGCACCTGCACCATCACGCCGAGCGGCAACATCGTGATACCGACCGCGAACAGCACAATGCCCTGAATTCGCTTGCCACGGGCAGGCTTGCGGAGTCGCTTCCCTCGGACATTCGACGCGAACTTCGGGTCCTCTGCGTACAGAGCCTGCTCGATTTGATCGAGCAGCCGCTGCTCATGCTCGGAGAGTGGCATCTGTCCTCCTCCCGCGGCATGTTGTCTGAGCTGCCCCGCGCAACTCACCACATCCCATCGTCGGCACCTGCTTACGGGCTGCCACTGTCAAGGATACGAGTCCGGCGGACCCAGGACTACCCGATGTGGCAAGCTTCTACCCAAGAATAATCATCTTGTGTCCGTCGTGCCGTGATCCGCACTCGCCGCTGTTTGATCAGTGGTGTTCCACCCTAGCAGCGAAGCCGGTCGCACCGCCGAGTCGCCGAACCGGTTACGCGCCGTGTCCGCCGCGAGTTCCGCGTCGCGCCAACGCGGTTCGTCCCCGTCGAGCCGCAGCTGCTGGCCGCTGTCCTCGGCGGCGAGGCCCTCGATCCGCACTCCGATCAGCCGCACCAGCGATCCCGGCGGCACGTTGGCGCTCAGCAGCGCCTGTGCGCAGGCGTGGATCTCCCTGGCGACATCGGTGGCGGCCGGCAGCGACCGGGCCCGGGTGATCGTGGTGAAGTCGGCGAAGCGGATCTTGACCGTGACCGTCTTGCCGAGCAATCCCTTGGTACGCAAGGCAGCCGCGACCCGCCCGGAGAGCCCGAGCAGTTCCCGCGCGAGGACGTCGGCGTCGCCCTGGTCGACGTCGAAGGTGTGCTCGGCGCCGAGCGACTTGTCCGGCGAGTGCGGCGTCACCGGTCTCGGGTCGTCGCCGTTGGCCAGCGCGTGCAGGTGCTCCCCCGCCGCGACGCCGACCACCCGCCGCAGCCGGGCGAGCGGCGTCGCGGCGACGTCGGCGATGGTGTACAGCCCGGCGCGCTCCAGCGCGTCGGCGGTGCGCTGCCCGACGCCCGCCAGCGCCGACACCGGCAGCGGGTGCAGGAACTGCCGCACCCGATGTTGCGGCACCACGACCATCGCGTCCGGTTTCGCCATGCCGGAGGCCAGTTTGGCGGCGAACTTGACCGGCGCGATGCCGACCGAGCAGGTGATGCCGTGCTCGGCGGCGATCCGGGCGCGGACCTCGGCACCGATGCGGGACGGGGTGGTCCGCAGCCGTTTCAGCGCGCCGCCGACGTCGAGGAACGCCTCATCGAGGCTCAGCGGCTCGACCAGCGGCGTGAACTCGGCGAAGACCGCCATCACCGCGGCGGAGACTTCGCTGTAGAGCCCGCGGGTCGGCGGCAGGTACACCGCGTGCGGGCACAGCTTGCGCGCCACCGCCGCGGGCATGGCGGAGCGGACACCGTACTCGCGGGCGGGGTAGTTGGCTGAGAGCACCACCGAGCGGCTGCCGCTGCCCGCGACGACGACCGGCCGGTCGGCCAGCTCGGGCCGGGTGCGCAGTTCGACGGCGGCGAAGAAGGCGTCCATGTCGATGTGCAGCACGCCGCAGCCGGTGTCGTCCGGCCACACCTCCGGCGCGGTGTCCGCGGTGATCCGCAGGTGCCGCAGCGAGTCGGGGAGGCCGGTGTTGCGCCCCATGGCGGTGGTGAGTCAGCCCGCGCGGCGCGCGAGCGCATGCAGCCGGGAGGCGATGTCGCGCAGCGGCGGCATGCTCGCGGCGGTGCGCTCGAACTCGGTGACCTCGTCCTCGTTGGGGTCGGGCACCGAGTCGGACACCACGCCGTCGCCGCGCAGCGCGGCCACCGCCAGCCCGGCGCCGTCGAGCAGCCGGGTCAGGCTCTCGACGTCGAACCGGCGCAGCACCTCGCCGTCGTCGGGCAGCACGCCGTCCGGCCCGGTGAGCAGCGCGCGTGCCTCGTCGAACCGGCCGGCGAGGGCGCGGTGCAGCACGGCGGCGTGCCGGTTGGCGACGAGCACCGACACCACGCCGTCGCCCGAGACCGCCTTCGCGAGCGCGGCCGCGGCGGCTGCCGGGTCGTCGACCACCTCGAGCAGGCCGTGGGCGAGCACGATGTCGGCGGACCCGGCGGGCACGATGTCACCGAGCGCGTCGGCGTCCTCGGCGACGCCGGTGATCCGGTCGGCGACGCCTTCCTCCTCCGCCCGGCGCGACAGCGTGGCCAGCGCGTTCGGGTTCGGCTCGACGACGGTGACGGTGCAGCCCGCCACCGCGAGCGGGACCGCCCACACGCCGCTGCCGCCGCCGACGTCGACGACGACGGGGTGCTCGATCCCCCGCTCACGGGTGGCGGCGAGTTCCTGATCGAGCACGCGATGCACGGCGTCGGAGCCACGCACGGCGGGACTGTCCATTCGCATGGCCTCACCCTAATGCCCGAGGCCGGCACCGTCCCGCAACCGGGTCGAATGGCCCGATCCGGGCCACCAGATCCCCCGCGACGGGTCATGGCAGCTACGCTGCATCGTGTGCAGATCGTCGCGGTGCTCAGTCTGAAGGGTGGGGTCGGCAAGACCACCGTCGCGCTGGGTCTCACCTCAGCCGCGCTCCGCCGCAACATCAGGACCCTCGTGGTCGACCTCGACCCGCAGGGCAACGCGACATCCACCCTCGACCCCGCTGGCGCCGACTACGGTCTCGCCGACGTGCTGGCGACGCCGCGGCCGCCGATCCTCGGTCAGGCGGTGTCGCAGAGCGCCTGGAGCGAGGACGTGGACGTGCTCGCGGGCAACGAGGACATCGAGTCGCTCAACGAGCAGTCACCGCATGCCAGCCCGCTGGACAACCTGGCGCGCGCGACGTCCTGGTTCGCCGATCCGGAGAACGAGTCCGGGTACGACCTGGTCGTGCTGGACTGTCCGCCGTCGCTGGGCAGGCTGACGCGGTCCGCGCTGCTGGCCGCGACCGGCGCGCTGCTGGTGACCGAGCCGACGATGTACGCCGTGTCCGGGGCGCAGCGCGCGTTCCAAGCGATCGAGCAGACCCGTAACGGGCAGAACCCGCAGCTGCGGGCGCTCGGGGTGCTGGTGAACAAGTTCCGCGCCCGTTCGCACGAGCACCACTACCGGATCAACGAGCTGCGGGAGGGGTTCGGCTCGCTGGTGATGCCGGTGGCGCTGCCCGACCGGCTCGCGGTGCAGCAGGCGGCGGGCGCGTGCACCCCGATCCATGAGTGGGCGACGCCGGGCGGCAGGGAGATCGCGCTCGCGTTCAACCTGGTGCTCGCCCGCATCCTCCGCTCCGCCCGCCGGGGCCGCCACCACCTCGAACCCCCCAACCCCGAACTCGTCACCGACGAAACCGCGTAGGGCTGCGTGTCCCGCGTTGCGGCGTCGCGAGTCCCACGTTGTGGTGCCGCGAGTCCCGCGTTGTGGGGCGCGAACGCCGAACATGCGGGCGTGCGCGCAGGACACGACGTCCCGAGCGCAGGACACGACGTCCGGTGCGCGAGACTGGCAGCGTGCTGTACGAGAGGATCGGCCGTCCCGCGCTGTACCGGATCGGCAGGCAGGACCCGGAGGTCGTGCATGAGCGCACGATGGCGGCGCTGGCCGGGCTGAGCCGCGTGCCGCCCGTGCTGGCCGCACTCCGGCGTCACTACGCCATCGACGCGCCGGCAACCGTGTTCGGACTACGGTTCCCGAACCCGGTGGGCCTCGCCGCCGGGATGGACAAGGACGGTCGCGCTCTGCACGCCTGGCCCGCGCTCGGGTTCGGGTTCGTCGAGGCGGGCACCGTCACCCGGCTGCCGCAGCCCGGCAACCCGCGCCCCCGGTTGTTCTCACTGCCCCGCTCACGGGCGGTCATCAACCGGATGGGCTTCAACAACGCGGGCGCCGAGGCGCTGGCGGCACGCATCGCGGCGAGTGGCAAGCCAGACGTGCCACTCGGGGTGAGCATCGGCAAGTCCAAAGCCGCCTCGCTCGGCGAGGCCGTCGACGACTACCTGTTCTCGCTGCGCACGCTGTACCCGTACGCGGACTACTTCGCCGTCAACGTCAGCTCGCCCAACACCCCCGGCCTGCGCACGTTGCAGGACCGGGGCGCACTCACCGAACTGCTCGCCGCGCTGCGGCGGGAGTCGGCCGAGCTGGCGGGAAGCCGCACGCCGACACCGCTGCTGGTCAAGGTGGCGCCGGATCTGACCGACGACGCGCTGGCCGAGCTGCTGGAGGTCTGCGCTGCCAACGACGTCGTCGGCATCATCGCCACCAACACCACGCTCTCTCGCGAGGGCCTGCACGCCGAGGACGTCGCGACCGGGCAGGAAGCAGGCGGACTGTCCGGGGCGCCGCTGCGCGAGCGGGCGCTCGACGTGGTGCGGTTCGTCGTCAAGGAAACCGGCGGCACGCTGCCGATCATCGGGGTGGGCGGCATCGCGGGGCCGGACGACGCGCGGCGGATGCTCGACGCGGGTGCCAGCCTGATCCAGCTCTACACCGCCTTCATCTACCAGGGCCCGGCGGTGGTGCGGCGGATCGCCCGCGCGGCACGCTGAAAGCCCGCAACGCGGAACTCGCGGCACCAGAACGCGGGACTCGCGCCCCCGCAACCCAGGACTCGCGGCACCACAACGCGGGACTCGCGCTAAGAGCTGAGCTCGCGGAGCGCTTGGGCCATGCCGGCGAGGTGGTCGGTGGCGTCGGTGAGGCTTTCGCGGGCGGGGCCGAGACCGCTGCCCTGGGCGGCGACGGCCTTGCCCGCCGCCACGAGCAGGCCGCCGTAGGAGTCGACGCCCTCGTTGAGCTGCTCGGCCAGCGTCGTCACGGCGGCGTCGAGCGAGCCGTGCTCGGCGGCGGGAGCAGCGGCGCGGGCCCGCTCGATCGCCACGATCCGTGCGGCGAGTCCGTACAGCGCGTCCTCCGCCTCGGCCGCCGTTCTCCGGGCGGCGGCGAGGGAGTCATCGGCGACAACCGGAGCGAGCTGAGCCAGCAGCTCGGACAGCGACCGTCGCGCCTCGGCGAGGCGCTGCATCGGCCCATACGCCACCGACGTGCGCGGCGGCAGCGTGCGCCGCCTGCTGCCGGAGACCGGGACCGTGACGCGGCGCAGCGTGCGCAGCCGCATCCCAGCCCTGACCGCGAGCGCGCCGAACACCACCACACCGGTGACGAAGGGGTACGACCCGGTGCCGACGGCGATGCCACACAGTGTGGCGAGCACCAGCCAGATCGTCAGCCCGCGCGCGGCCCGTTCCTTGCGCCGCGCCAGCTTGGCCGACGGCTCGTTCCAGTCTGCCCACTGCTGGCTGAGGTCGGCGACGAACGGGAACGTGGCGAGCAAGCGCGACTTGTCGATCACCTCGGGCTACCTCATGCCTTGTTCTGCTGCTGTTCTGCCTGTACTCGCTTGGCGATCTCGGCCTGCACATCGGCGCTCGGCTTCTGGTTCGCCTCGCTCTTCTTCTCCTGCTCCGCGGCCTTCTCCCCCGACCCCGCGGTCACCTGGCCAACCGACTCGCCGTGCATCGAGGCGCGGATCTGCTCCAGCCGGTTGTGCCCGGCGAGCTGAGTGGTTGAGTACTGCACGTCGAGCATCCTGCCCTGCACCGAGTTCTCCGCCAGCTCGGCCGAGCCGACGGCGGTGGCGTAGCGGCGCTCGATCTTCTCCCGCACCTCGTCCAGCGACGGCGTCGAACTGGGCGCGGCCAACTCGGTCATCTGCGTCAACGAGGCCGACACCTGCTCCTGCATCTTGGCCTGTTCGAGCTGTGAGAGCAGCTTGGTGCGCTCGGCCAGCTTCTGCTGCAACGCCTGCGCGTTGCGCTCGACGGCCTGCTTGGCCTGCGTCGCGGCCTGCAATGCCTGGTCGTGCAGCGACTTGAGGTCCTCGATGCTCTGCTCGGCGGTCACCAGCTGCGCCGCGAAGCCCTCGGCGGCGACCTCGTAGTCCTCGGCCTTCTTGGTGTCGTCCTTCTCCCGCGCCTCCTCGGCGAGCACCAGCGCCTGCCGGGCGGAGGACTGGAGCTTCTCCACCTCGCCGAGCTGACGGTTGAGCTTCATCTCGAGCTGCCGCTGGTTGCCGATCACCGACGCCGCCTGCTGCGACAGGGCCTGGTGGTTACGCTGCGCCTCCTCGATGGCCTGCTGGATCTGCACCTTCGGGTCGGCATACTCGTCGACCTTCGACGAGAACGCCGCCATCAGGTACTTCCAGAACTTCACGAATGGGTTGGCCATCTCATCCGCCTGCCTTCTCACATCCCGGGACACCTGTGCCACCCAGTGTGCCGCCGATGCCGGATTCGTACCGACAACGCCGGATGACCGGGGCAGGTTCCATCGTGTCAGCTCAGCGGCCGCGCTACCAGGTGACCCGGGGAGAATTCAGGGCCAACCCTGATCTTGACGGTCACGCCGCGAAGACTCTCACCTTCGGACTGGCGATGGTGGTACGCAGCGCGGTCGACACCCCGCCCGGCGTCGTGGCCTCCGCGGGTTCCGCGCCGGTGACCTCGCCACCGTCGCCTCCCGCGATCTCGGCCCCGTCGAGCACCATCTCGTCCACGCTGGCAATGTCGCTGGCCACGGTGTGCAGCAGCTCGGGCAGTGGCAGCTCGAGCGCGTCGCAGATGGCGGCGAGCAGCTCGCTCGACGCCTCCTTCTGCCCCCGCTCGACCTCGGAGAGGTAGCCGAGGCTCACGCGGGCCGAGTGGGAGATCTCGCGCAGCGTCCGCTGCTGGTTGGTGCGGGCATGGCGAAGCCGATCACCGATCGCCTCGCGCAACAGCACGGTCATCGCGCGCCTCCTCACTCTCTCGTCCACGAGCGTGCGCCTCATCGCAGAGGTTGCGTCACCCACGGTACCCGCAGGATGCCGCGAGCCGCAGACGGTGACCATCCCTTCCGCCAAGGGCGAACGTCTCCCATCAACGCGATACCGGGCGCAGATGTTCCCACAGCAGCCGCAGCGCCGCCGCGACGGCACCCGCTCGCACCTCGCCGCGATCACCGGGCAGCCGCAGCGCCTCGACCTCGCGGACCCCTGGGCCCGCGATCGCGACGTAGACCGTGCCCGCCTCGATCGCGCCGGACGGACCAGGCCCCGCGACGCCGGTCAGCCCGAGCCCCCAGTCGGCGCCGCAGCGCGCCCTCGCGTTGTCGGCGAGCAGCCGCGTCACGTCGGGGTCGACGGTGCCGCGCTCGGCGATCAGCTCCTTGGACACCCCGGCGAGGCTGGTCTTGAGGTCCCAGGCGTAGACGACCATCCCGCCGCGCACGACGTCACTGGCGCCGGCGGCGTCGGTCAGCCGGGCGCACACCCCGCCGCCGGTGACCGACTCGGCCGTCGCGACGGTCTGCCCCGCCTCGCGCAGCGCCTCGAGCAGACCGGCGACGTCGATCTGCTCACCCGGCTCAGGACTCACCCTGCTTCTCCCCCGTTCTCCCCGCGGCGCGCAGCCGCAGCGCGCGCACCAGGTAGTCCACCCCGGTCACCACCGTCAACACCAGCGCGATGCCCATGACCGACCAGCGCACCGGGTCGAACGCGCCGGACAGCGGCAGCAGGAACAGCCCGATCGCGACCAGCTGGAGGGTGGTCTTGGCCTTGCCGCCCCTGCTCGCGGGGATCACGCCGTACCGGATCACCCAGAACCGCAGCAGCGTGACACCGATCTCCCGAGCCGCGATCACGATCGTCACCCACCACGGCAGCTCGCCGAGCAGGCTCAGCCCGACCAGCGCGGAACCGGTGAGCGCCTTGTCCGCGATCGGGTCGGCGATCTTGCCGAAGTCGGTGATCATGCCGTAGCGGCGGGCGACCCAGCCGTCGATCTGGTCGGTCAGCGAGGCCACCGCGAACAGCCCGGTGGCGAGCAGCCGCCAGCCGATGCCGTCGCCGCCCAGGAACAGCGCGAGCAGGAACAGCGGCACCAGCGCGAGCCGGGAGATCGTCAGCAGGTTCGCCGTGTTGAGCGTCCGCACCGGCACCACCTCCGAGGCTCCCACCGGCTCCTGGCCTGCCGGTGGCCGCCCGACCGCCCCGCTCACCGGCGCGCCCGCAGCGCGGTCGGGCGGACGTGCAGGTCGACGCCCTCGGCGCCGAGTACGTCGCAGCGGATGATGTCACCGACGGCGTAGCCGCCGTCCGGCACCTCGGTGAGCAGACACTCGCCGTCCACCTCGGGCCCCTGATGCACCGCCCTGCCGACCGCGGCGGCGTCCTCGGGAGCAGTGTCCTCGATCAGCACGTCGACGACGCCGCCGATACGGTCCTCCGCCCGCTGCGTGGTGAGCTGCTCGACCAGGCCGGTCACCCGCTCCACCCGGGCGTCGACCTCCGCCCGGTCGAGCTTGCCGTCCAGCGTGGCCGCCTCGGTGCCGTCCTCGTCGGAGTAGCCGAACACCCCGGCCGCGTCGAGCCGCGCCTCGGTGAGGAAATGCTCCAGCTCGGCGACGTCGTCCTCGGTCTCGCCGGGGAAGCCGACGATGACGTTGGTGCGGATGCCCGCCTCGGGGTCGTAGCCGCGGATCTGCTCGATCAGCGCCAGGAACGACTCGGTGGAGCCGAACCGCCGCATCCGCCGCAGCACCGCGGCGCTGGCGTGCTGGAACGACAGGTCGAAGTAGCCCGCGACGCCGTCGGTGGTGGCGATGACGCGCACCAGGTCGGGTCGGGTCTCGGCGGGTTGCAGGTACGACACCCTGACCCGCTCGATGCCGTCGACCTCGGCGAGCTTGGGCAGCAGCAGCTCGAGCGCGCGACCGGCGCCGTACTCCCGGCCGAGGTCCTTGCCGTAGGACGTCGAGTTCTCGCTGACCAGGTACAGTTCCCGCACACCGTTGCGGGCCAGCCAGGCGGCCTCGCCGAGCACCGCCTCGGGCGTGCGGGAGACGAACGAGCCCCGGAACGACGGGATGGCGCAGAACGAGCACTTGCGGTCGCAGCCGGAGGCGATCTTCAGCGCGGCGACGGGCGCATCGTCCAGCCGGGTGCGCAGCGGGTCGGCGGTCGGCACCCACTCGTGCCCCGGCACCGCGATGGCCGTGCTGGCCGGTTGTCGCTCGACCGGCGTGATCGGCAGCAGAGCCCGGCGGTCGGACGGCTGATGCGAGCCGACCGTGCGGCCCGCCACCACGTCGTCGAGCTTGTCGGCCAGGTTCGGGTAGTGATCGAAGCCGAGCACCGCGTCGGCCTCGGGCAGGTTCTCGGCCAGCTCGCGGCCGTAGCGCTCGGCGAGACAGCCGACCGCGACCACCTTGGTGCCGGTCTCGGCGGCGGCGAGCACGGTGTCGATGGAGTCCTTCTTCGCCGACTCGACGAAGCCGCAGGTGTTGACCACCACCACGTCGGCGTCCTCGGCGTCGGCGGTGAGCTGCCAGCCACCCGCGTTCAGCCTGCCTGCCAACTCCTCCGAGTCGACCTCATTGCGAGCGCAGCCGAGCGTCAGCAACGTGACGCGCCGCTGACCGGACGACCCTGTCGTGGAAGAAGGCACGACGTTCAGGGTAACCGGCGCATGCGGGGGCTCGCGCGCAAGTCGGACGTGGCCGGTCGATAGGTTGTCGGACGTGCCACCGCAGCCCGCCCAGATCCCCGGCCTGACCGTCCGTCGCGCCCGCATCAACGACGTCGTCGAGATGAAGGCGCTCATCGACTCCTATGCCGGTCGAGTGCTGCTCGAGAAGGAACTCGTGACGCTGTACGAGGACATTCAGGAGTTCTGGGTCGCCGAGCGCTCCGGGCGGGTCATCGGCTGCGGCGCGCTGCACGTGCTGTGGGAGGACCTGGCCGAGATCCGCTCCGTCGCGGTGGACCGCACCGCCCGCAGGCAGGGCGTCGGGGAGGCGATCGTGGCCCGGCTGGTCCGCACCGCGGCCGAGCTCGGCCTGCCGCGCATCTTCGTGCTGACCTTCGAGACCGAGTTCTTCGACTCGTTCGGCTTCGAGGCGATCAGCGGCACCCCGGTGTCGGACAAGGTCTACGAGGAGATGCGCCGCTCCCCCGACCCCGGCGTCGCCGAGTTCCTCGACCTGCCGTTCGCCAAGCCGAACACGCTCGGCAACACCCGGATGCTGCTGACGCTGTAACTACTCGTGCTCGCCGTCGTCGGCGGGCGGGTCGTCGCCCCGGATCAGCGCCAGCGCCGACTCCAGGTCGTCCGGCTTGATCAGCACGTCGCGGGCCTTCGACCCCTCGGACGGGCCGACGATGCCCCGCGTCTCGAGCAGGTCCATCAGCCTGCCCGCCTTGGCGAAGCCGACCCGCAGCTTGCGTTGCAGCATCGACGTCGAGCCGAACTGCGAGGTCACGATCAGCTCGGCCGCCTGCAACAGCACGTCGAGGTCATCGCCGATGTCCTCGTCGATCGGCTTCTTCTCGCTGGACTTCGCCGCCGTGACGCCCTCGGTGTAGCTGGGTTCGGCCTGTTCCTTGGTGAAGTTGACGACGGCGGCGATCTCGTCGTCGTCGACGAACGCGCCCTGCAGCCGGACCGGCTTGCTGGTGCCCATCGGCAGGTACAGCGCGTCGCCCATGCCGATCAGCTTCTCCGCGCCCGGCTGGTCCAGGATGACCCGCGAGTCGGTCAGCGAGGACGTGCCGAACGCCAGCCGCGACGGCACGTTGGTCTTGATCAGACCGGTGACGACGTCGACCGACGGCCGCTGCGTGGCCAGCACCAGGTGGATGCCCGCCGCGCGGGCCTTCTGGGTGATCCGCACGATCGCGTCCTCCACGTCGCGCGGCGCGGTCATCATCAGGTCGGCCAGCTCGTCGACGATCGCCATGATGTACGGGTACGGCCGATACTCCCGCTCGCTGCCCGGCGGCGCGGTGATCTCGCCCTTGCGCACCTTCTTGTTGAAGTCGTCGATGTGGCGCACCCGGCTGGCCTGCATGTCCTGGTAGCGCTGCTCCATCTCCTCCACCAGCCAGGCCAGCGCGGCCGCCGCCTTCTTCGGCTGGGTGATGATGGGCGTGATCAGGTGCGGGATGCCCTCGTACGGCGTCAGCTCCACCATCTTCGGGTCGATCAGGATCATCCTGACCTCGTCCGGGGTGGCCCGCGCCAGCAGCGAGACCAGCATCGAGTTGACGAAGCTGGACTTACCGGAGCCGGTGGCGCCCGCGACGAGCAGGTGCGGCATCTTCGTCAGGTTCGCGGTGACGAAGTGGCCCTCGATGTCCTTGCCGAGCCCCATCACCATCGGGTGGCTGTCCTTGGCCGCCTTGGACGACTGCAGCACGTCGGCGAGCCGCACCATCTCGCGGTCGGAGTTGGGCACCTCGATGCCGACCGCCGACTTGCCCGGGATCGGCGCCAGCAGCCGCACGTTGTCGGTGGCGGCGGCGTAGGCGATGTTCTTGGTCAGCGCGGTGATCTTCTCGACCTTCACGCCGGGGCCGAGCTCGACCTCGTAGCGGGTGACGGTCGGACCCCGGGTGAAGCCGGTGACCTGCGCGTCGATGTTGAACTGGTCGAGCACGCCGGTGATGGCCTCGATCATGCTGTCGTTGGCCTTGCTGCGGCTCTTCGGCGCGTCGCCCCGGGTGAGCAGCTTCGGCGGCGGCAGCGTGTAGTCGCCGTCGACGGCGCGGGTGGGCGTCATCGCGGGCTCGTTGGACGGCTTCGGCGCCTCCGGCACGGCGGTGGGGGTGACCGTCGGCTTCGCGGGAGCGCCGACAGCCTTGTCCTCGGCCGACGCGGTGTCGTCCGCGCCGGTGCCCTGACGCCTGCGGGACGGCTTGCGCAGCCGCACGTTCGCGGCCTCGGCGTCGGCGTCGGCGTCGGCGTCGAGCTTGGCCTCCTCGGCGCGCCGCCGCGTCTCGGCCTCACGCTCGGCGTCGAGCTGTTCCCGCTCCTCCTCGGTCAGGCCCCAGTGCCGCAGCCGCTCCGGGATGTCGCGCACCGGGGTGCCGGTGAACACCAGCAGGCCCCACACCAGCGCGAAGATCAGCAGCGGGATGGCGAGCCACGGCGTGACGCCGCGCGCGAGGATGTCGCCGGTGGCCCAGCCGACCCAGCCGCCCGCATACTGCACGCCTTCCAGCTGCTGCGGCCGGGCGTTGACGATGTGCAGCAGGCCGAGCAGCGCCGCAGAGGCCATCATCGTGCCGATCACCCGGCGCGGCCGCGTCTCCGGCTGCGGGCCGCTGCGCATGAGCACGATCCCCATCACGAACAGCCCGAGCGGCACGATCACCGCGCCCGCGCCGAAGGCGGTGCGGAACGCAGCCTCGACGGCGATGCCGACGGGTCCGGCCGCGCGCGCCCACGCGCCGACCGCGCCGACCAGCGCCAGCGCGATCAGCACCAGCCCGAGACCGTCCCTGCGGTGGGCGGGCTCCAGGTCCCGGCTGCGGCCGACCGCGCGCGCCAGCGTGCCGACACCGCGCGCGGTGACGTCCCAGCCGCCGCGCAGCACGCGCGCGGTCGTGCTCGGCCGCCGCTTCCTGCTCGACCGCGCCGGCGACCGGCGCGCGCTCGACGTCGAGCGGGTCCGCGTCCGCGACGACCCGCTGCGCTTGGTGTTCTTGCCACCACGCGTGGTCTTGCGCCCCTTTGTCACCGTCCGGCTCGCCATACTCTCCACGGTAGTCCGATTGACTCAGCAGTCACTTCTGCCACGCTCGCCTCACTCCCGGCATACCGGGAGTCATGCCTCACAGCCGCCGCTGCCTCGGTGCGGCCGCATGGCATGCTGCTGCCCATGGTCGCGCTGCGGAAAAGGTTCCACGAGCGGACACGCCGGTCGGCCAGCTACCGCGACACACCGGCGGTGTGGCGCACGATGCTGGCGATCGACGAGCGCGTCGTCGACGTCATGGGCACTCTCGAGGTTACCGGCGACCTCGACGAAACGCTGCGCGACAAGCCGTTGATCCTCGCGGCGAACCACATCGGCGTGTTCGACGCGCTGGTGCTGATGGCCGCCTGCCGCCGCATCGGCGTGGCGCCCCGGTTCATGCTGGCCGGTGGGCTGCTCGACGCCCCGCTGCTGGGCACGGCGCTGCGCGGCAGCGGGCATCTGCGGGTGGATCGTGGCAGCGGCGCGACCGCGATCGAGCAGTTCCTGCACGCCTCCGAGCAACTGCGCGCGAGTACGGTGCCGCTGCTGGTCTACCCGGAGGGCAGGATCAGCCGCGACCCGGGGCTGTGGCCGGAGCGCGGCAAGACCGGCGCGGCGCGGCTGGCACTCGCCGCCGGGGTGCCGGTGGTGCCGGTCAGCCAGTGGGGCGCGCACGAGGCGGTCTACTGGGGCACCGAGACGGTCTCCGCGCCGCGCGACGTCCTGCCGCTGGCGCGCTCCGGGCTGACCTCGCCGATGCGGCGGCCGACGTTCAAGGTCCATTTCGGAGCGCCGGTCGATCTGTCCGATCTGGACTCCGGTACCCCGGGCGCGCCGTGGCAGGCGCACCAGCGGATCATGCGGGCCATAACCGGCGGGCTGGCGGAGCTGCGCCGCGACGAGCCGGACGTGCCTCGCTTCCACGACCCGACCCGGCCGACCGACGCCAGCTCTCCCTGGCGGCCCTAACCCTGTCTGGTCGGCAGCGCGTTGCCGGTGCGGACGGGCTTGAGCACGAACAGCGTCGTATAGCGGCGGACGTTCGGGGCGTCGCTGAGCAGCCGCCCGGTGACCTCGTTGTGCTGGCGCATCCCGTGGGTGGCGAACACGACGACGTAGTCCCAGTCGCCGGAGACCATGTAGATCTGCTGCACCTCGGGTGCGGCCAGCAGCCGCTGTTGGAAGCGCTCGTGCCGCTCGTTCGACTCCCGATCGAGCGTGACGACGCAGACCGCCAGGATCACGTCCGTCGTCGCCTCCGGGGCGAGCTCGACCACGGTGCGGGCGATGACACCGCGCTTCTTGAGCCGGGTGATACGCCGCTGCACCGCGCTCGGCGACAGCCCGACCCGCTCGCCGAGCGCGCTCAGCGTCTGGTCGGCGTCGCGCTGCAACAGGGCGAGCAGTTCGTGGTCGATGTCGTCGAGTGAGCGCGCGATGGGCATGCGGCCTCCTAATCGCGCGCGGCAAAGCCGCGCCATTGACCCGGCGTCGGCCGGCATGGTCTCCGATGATTCGGACCTGCAAGCAGTCCTCATGCAAGAATTTTGCGTCGCGGTGGGAAAATATTCAATCGCCGCGCGCGGCGGTCCGGCTACCGTCGATGACGGTCCCCGCCGTCGCGAACTCCGAGGAACCCCGCCGTGTCCACCACCGAAGCCGCCGCTGCGCGCCCGCAGGCCACCCCGGCGCCCCGCTGGCGCGGACTCGCGCTGATGCTGGCCGCCTCGCTGTTCTTCGGCAGCTCCGGCGTCATCGGCAAACCGGCCATGCAGGCGGGGCTGTCCCCGGAGCAGGTGGCCTCGGCCCGCATCGTGATCTCGGCGCTGGTGCTGTTCGCCGGGGTCGGGCTGCTGCGGCCGTCACTGCTGCGGGTGCGGCCCGGCGAGTGGCGGGTGCTGATCGCCTACGGCCTGCTCGCCGTCGCGGGCGTGCAGCTGTTCTACTTCATCGCGGCGTCGCGGGTGCCGGTCGGCGTCGCGATCCTGCTCGAATTCACCTCGCCGGTGCTGATCGCGTTCTGGGTGCGGTTCGTGCGCGGCACCCGGCTGCCCCGGCCGATGTGGGCGGGCATCGCGCTGGCGATGACCGGGCTCGCCATGGTCGCCCGGGTGACCGAGGGGCTTCGGCTCGACACCGTCGGCCTGCTCGCCGGGCTCGGCGCGGCGGTGTGCTCCGCGGTGTACTTCCTGCTCGGCGAGCACGGCGTCAGCTCCCGGCACCCGCTCGGCATGGTCACCTGGGGCATGGGGTTCGGCGCGATCGCGATGTGCGTCGTCGCCCCGCCGTGGACGCTCCCACGCGAGGCGCTGACCGCAGCCGCGACCTTCGGGCCGTGGCAGCCGCCGGTGTACGTGCTGTTGATCGCCGTCGCCATCATCTCGACCGTGCTGGCCTACCTCGCCGGCCTCGCGGCGCTGCGTCACCTGCCCGCGTCGGTGGCCAGCGTGCTCGGGCTGGGCGAGCCGCTGGTGGCGACGGCGCTGGCCTGGGCACTGCTCGGCGAGGCGCTGGCGGTGGTGCAGCTGATCGGCGCGGCGGTGCTGCTCACCGGGGCTACCCTCGTGCAGCTGTACTCGGGACGTGCGCAGCCCGGCACCCCGGCGGAGCCGCTGCCCGACCCCGCCGAGGAGCCACGCCCTTAACCCTTGCCGCAGGCGCGGGCGATGAAGATGATCGCGATGACCGCGACGGCGATCGCGACGATCGGCACGACGCGTTTGGCCACCGACGCCCCGGCGACGTCCATCAGGTTGATCGCCTCCCGCTCGGCCGGGCGGGCCGGTTCGGGAGTCGCCGCGGCCGCGTCGGTGTCCCGCGTGGCCTCGGTCGTCGCGGCGGCACCCGCCGTCTCCTGCGTCGACTTCGCGGGCACCAGCTCGGCGGCGAGGTTCGCCGCGAACTCCGCCAGCAGCCGGTCGCCGACCTCGGAGATCATGCCCCGCCCGAACTGCGCCGGACGACCGGTGACCTTGACGTCGCTGACCACGGTGCCGGTAGTTCGCTCACCGTTGCCGGTCAGCGTCACGGTGGACCGCGTCGCCGCGGTGCCCGCGCCCCTGACGTCCTTGCCCGAGGCGCTGATGACGAGCTTGTGTGCCGACTCGTCCTTCTCGACGAACTCGCCGGTGCCCTTGTACTGCATCGTCACCGGGCCGAGCTTGACCTTCACCTTCGCGGTGAACGTGTCCCCTTCGACGCCGGTCAGCGTCGCGCCGGGCATGCACGGTGCGACCCGCTCCGGGTCCTGCAACGCCTGCCACACCTCGGTGATCGGCGCGTCCACGGCGAACTCGTGCTCAAGCTGCACGGTGCCTCCTCTCTGGCCAGCGCTCGGCCGGCATGGGCACACGCGACGGCGTGCCCATGCCAGCCGGACGACGGGTTATCGGCAGGCGGCGGTGACCGCCCGGGAGGTCAGCACCTTGGCGAGGTGCTCCCGGTAGGCGATGTCGGCGTTGCCGTCGGCCACCGGCATGGTGCCTTCCAGCGCGTGCTCGGCCGCGGTCTTGATCGCCTCGGGCGTGGCCTCCTGCCCGATCAGGGCGCGCTCGACCCCGCCTGCCCGCACCGGCACCGACGACATGTTCGTCAGACCGACCCGGGCCTGCTTGATCGTGTGGCCCTCGACCTGCACCGCGGCGGCGACGCCGACGATCGACCATGCCTGCGCCACCCGGTTGAACTTCTCGTAGTGCGCGTGCCAGCCGGTGTACTTCGGCACCCGCACCTCGGTGAGCAGCTCACCCGGCCGCAACGCGGTGGTGAAGTAGTCCACGAAGAACTCACTGGCAGGAATGGTCCGCTTGCCGTCCATGCCGTGCGCCACCATCTCCACGTCCAGCGCGAGCGCGGGCGCCGCGAGGTCACCCGCCGGATCAGCGTGCGCCAGCGAGCCGCCGAACGTGCCCCGATGGCGCACCTGCGGATCGGCCACTGTGGACGTCGTCACCGCGATCAACTTGGCGTGCTCACCGATCAGCGGATCGCGCATGACGTCGTAGTGCGAGGTCATCGCGCCGATCACCAGCGCGTCGCCGTCCTCGCGCACGCCTCGCAGCTCGGCGATCTTGCCGAGGTCGATCAGCTTCGTCGGCGCGGCCAGCCGCATCCGCAGCACCGGGATCAGGCTCTGCCCGCCCGCGATCACCTTCGCCTCCTCACCGGCGTCGGCGAGCGCGCGTACCGCGTCGTCCACCGTGGCCGGTGCCACGTAGTCGAACTCAGCCGGGATCATCGTGCGCCTCCCTCGGGGTCGATCGAGCCCATTCCGCCGCCTGGCTCGGCACCCAGCCCGGCCGCCGACTGGGCGCCGCCTTGAATCGCCTGCCACACCCGCATCGGCGTGCACGGCATCTCGACGTCGTTGACACCCATATGCCGGATGGCGTCCACGATCGCGTTGACCACCGCCGGGGTGGACGCGATGGTGCCCGCCTCCCCGACGCCCTTCACGCCGAGCGCGTTGGTCGTCGACGGCGTCTCGGTGCGGTCGGTGGTGAACGACGGCATGTCGGCCGCCGACGGCACCAGGTAGTCGGCCAGCGTGCCCGTCATCAGCGTGCCGGACTCGTCGTACACCGCCTCCTCGAACAGCGCCTGCGCGATGCCCTGCACCAGGCCACCGTGCACCTGACCCTCGACGATCAGCGGGTTGACCACCTTGCCGACGTCATCGACCGCGACATACGACCGCAGCCGCACCTGCCCGGTCTCGGTGTCGACCTCGGCCGCGCACAGGTGCGTGCCGTGCGGGAAGGAGAAGTTCTCCGGGTCGTAGGTCGCGTCGGAGTCGAGCGACGGCTCCACCCCGTCCGGCAGGTCGTGCGCCGCGAACACCGCGAGCGCGACATCGGCGATGCCGGTCGAGGTGTCGGTGCCGCGCACGGTGAACTTGCCGCCCGAGAACTCGAGGTCGTCCGGCGAGCACTCCATCATGTGCGCCGCGATCGGCTTGGCCTTCTCGATCACCTTGTCGGCGGCCGAGAGCACCGCCATGGCGCCGACGGTCAGCGACCGCGAGCCGTAGGTGTCGAGCCCGCGCGGCGAGGACTGGGTGTCGCCGTGCAGCACCTCGATGTCCTCGAACGGCACGCCCAGCTTGTCGGCCACGATCTGGCTCCACGCCGTCTCGTGCCCCTGGCCGTGCGCCGACGATCCGGTGATGACCTCGACCTTGCCGGTCGGCAGCATCCGGATCGCGCCGTACTCCCAGCCACCTGCCCCGTAGGACAGCGAGCCGAGCACCCGCGACGGGGCGAGCCCGCACATCTCGGTGAACGTCGAGATGCCGATGCCGAGCTGCACCGTGTCACCGCGCTGCCGGCGCTCGGCCTGCTCCCGGCGCAGCCCGTCGTAGTCGAACAGCTCCTTGGCGCGCGCGGTGGCGGCCTCGTAGTTGCCCGAGTCGTAGGTCAGCGTCGAGACCGTGGTGTACGGGAACTCCTCGTGCTTGATCCAGTTCTTCTCCCGCACCTCGAGCGGGTCCATGCCGAGCTCGGTGGCGAGCTCGTCCATCATCCGCTCGATCGCGAACGTGGCCTCCGGCCTGCCCGCGCCCCGGTAGGCGTCGGTCGGCGTCTTGGTGGTGAACACGTTCGTGCAGGCGAAGTGGTACGCCGGGATCTTGTAGATCGCGTTGTACATGAACGCGCCCAGGATCGGCACGCCCGGCGTGACCAGCCGCAGGTACGCGCCCATGTCGGCCAGCAGCTCCACCTTGAGCCCGGTGACGGTGCCGTCGCGGCGCGCCGCGATGGTCAGCTTCTGCAGCTGGTCCCGGCCGTGGTGGGCCGACGCGAGCGACTCCGTGCGGGTCTCGGTGTACTTGACCGGCCTGCCGAGTTTGCGCGCCAGCAGGAAGGTGATCACTTCCTCGGGCGTGACCTGTAGCTTGCCGCCGAAGCCGCCGCCGACGTCCGGCGCGATGACCCGCACCTTGTGCTCGGGCACGTTCAGCGTCATCGCCAGCATCAGCCGCAGGATGTGCGGGATCTGGGTCGCCGACCACATGGTGGTCTGCTCCCCGGTCGGGTCGACGACGACCGAGCGGGGTTCCATGAACGCCGGGATCAGCCGCTGCTGCCGGAAGGTGCGCTCGACGGTGACCTCGGCGCCCGCGATGGCCTCGTCCACGTTGCCGCCGGTGCCCGCCTCGGCGGAGTCGAAGATCCAGGTGGCGCTCTTGTTGGTGCCCAGGTCGGGATGCACCAGGTCGGCGTCGTCGGCGATGGCCTCCTGGAGGTCGAGCACCACCGGCAGGTCCTCGTAGTCGACGTCGATGCCCTCGAGCGCGTCCTGCGCCTCGGCCGCCGAACGTGCCACGACGGCCGCAACGACCTCGCCGGCGAAGTTGACCTGGTCGACCGCCATCGACGGCGCGTTGGGCGTCTTCATGTCCTCGGTGATCGGCCACGCGCACGGCAGGCTGCCCTGCTCGTCGGCGACGTCGGCGCCGGTGACGACGGCGAGCACGCCCGGCGCCTGCCGCGCCTCGGACGCATCGATGTTGGTGATGCGCGCGTGCGCCATCGGGCTCCGCAGCACCGCCATGTGCAACATGCCAGGCAGGCTGATGTTGTCGGTCCAGCGGGTGCGACCGGTGATCAGCCGGGCGTCCTCCTTGCGCAGGCGCCCCTTGCCTACCTCTGGTTCCGCCGCCATGGTCATGACCGGTGCACCCCCGCCTGCGCGCCGGAGATCCGCTCGGCCTCGGGACCGGCGCCCGGACGCATCTCGTGCGCCGCGTCGCGCACCGCACGGACGATGTTCTGGTATCCGGTGCAGCGGCACAGGTTGCCCTCGATGCCCTCGCGAACGGCCTGCTCATCGGGATCGGAGTCCTCGGCGAGCAAGTCGATCGCCTGCATGATCATGCCCGGAGTACAGAAGCCGCACTGGAGCGCGTGGTTGTCGTGGAAGGCCTGCTGCACCGGATGCAGCTGGCCGTCCCTGGCCAGCCCCTCGATGGTGGTGACCTCACAGCCGTCGGCCTGCACCGCGAGCACCGAACAGGACTTCACGCTGTGGCCGTCGAGATGGACGGTGCAGGCACCACAGTTGCTGGTGTCGCAACCGACCACGGTGCCGACTTTGCCTAACCGCTCGCGCAGGTACTGCACGAGCAGCAATCTTGGTTCCACTTCGTCCGTATACGTCGTTCCATCAACGGTGACGGTGATGCGCATGGGGCCTCCAGCAGTCGGTGGCAAGCATCCGGCGGGTCGCTTCGCTCGTCGGGAACTCCGATCATGCTGTGATCGGACTCACGTTCGAGGGTGCCGCTACTTGGTCGGCGTGACAAGTGCCCCTCAACAACCGGCCGGGCTAGCCACCCTCCCGGTGGATAGGTCCCTGCTCATCGGATAGACGTCGGCCGCCGCCGCCCCAGTGCAGAGAGATCATCTCGGCGGCGATCGAGACCGCGGTCTCCTCGGGCGTGCGGGCGCCGAGATCCAGTCCGATGGGTGACGCCAGCGCGGCGAGCTCGGGCTCGGTCATGCCTGCCTCCCGCAACCGCTGCAACCGGTCCTCGTGGGTGCGTCGCGACCCCATCGCGCCGACGTAGCCCAGCTTGGCCCGCAGCGCGACCTCCAGCACCGGCACGTCGAACTTCGGGTCGTGGGTCAGCACCGCGACGGCGGTGCGCTCGTCGACCCGGCCCGCCGCCACCTCGGCGGAGAGGTAGCGATGCGGCCAGTCCACGATCACCTCGTCGGCCTCGGGGAACCGGCTGGTGGTGGCGAACACCGGCCGCGCGTCGCAGACCGTCACCCGGTAGCCGAGGAACGCCGCCATCCGCGTCATCGCGCGCGCGAAGTCGATCGCGCCGAACACCAGCATCCGCGGCGGCGGTTCGAAGGAGTTGACGAACACCGACATGCCCTCGCCGCGCCGCTGCCCCTCGGGGCCGTAGTACAGCGTGCCGGTGCGGCCGCTGGCGAGCAGGCCGCGCGCGTCGTCGAGGACGGCGTCGTCGATGCGCGGCGAGCCGAGGCTGCCGGTCGCGCGGTCGTGCCAGACGAGCAGCCGCCTGCCGAGCAGCTCCGCGTCGGGGTGCTCGATGACCGTCGCGACGGCGACCGGGTGCTGCGCGTGCACCGACTCGACCACCTCGCCGAGCTCCGGGAAGCTCTCCCGCGAGATCCGCTCGACGAAGATGTCGAGGATGCCGCCGCAGGTGAGCCCGACGGCGAACGCGTCGTCGTCGGAGACGCCGTAGCGCTGCGAGACCGGGGTGTGGTCCGCGAGCACCTGCTGGCCGAGCTCGTAGACCGCGCCCTCGACGCAGCCGCCGGACACGCTGCCGACGACGGTGCCGTCCTCGGCCACCATCATCGCAGCGCCGGCCGGGCGCGGTGCCGAGGAGAAGGTGGCGACCACGGTGCCGACGGCGACCGCATCGCCCGCCTCCCACCGGGTATACAGGTCGTCAAGAACGTCGTGCATCTCGCATCGCCCCTAACAATTCTTCAAGTGTGGCAAGGGTATGCCCCGCCAGCAGCCTGTCAATGTGCGGCAGCGCGGCAGCGATGCCGGACTGGATCGGCGCGTAGCCCTCGCGGCCCGCGTGCGGGTTCACCCACAGCACCGCGTGCGCCAGCCTGCGCAGCCGCGCCACCTGCTCGCCGAGCAGTGCCGGGTCGCCCCGCTCCCAGCCGTCGGAGAACAGCACGACCACGGCCGAGCGGGCGAGCCCGCGCTGCCCCCAGCGGTCGAGGAAGATCCGCAGCGTCTCGCCGAGCCGAGTGCCGCCCGCGTAGTCGGGCACCGCGTTGGCGGCGGCGGGCAGCGCCTGCGCCGGGTCGCGTTGCCGTAGCTGCCGCGACACCCGGGTGAGCCGGGTGCCCAGCGTGAACGCCTCGACCATGCCCGGGGTGCGGCGTGCGACCGCGTGCGCGAACCGCAGCAGCGCGTCGGAGTAGGGCTCCATCGATCCGGAGACGTCGATCAGCAGCACCACGCGGCGGGGCCGGTCGCTGCGGCTGCGGCGGGCCAGCCGCACCGTCTCGCCGCCGGAACGGAACATCGCACGGACCGTCCGGCGCTGGTCGAGCGCGCCGCGCCGGGACGGTCTGCGCCGCAGCGACCGCCGGGTCGGCGGGCGGGGCCGCAGCAGCGCGAACAGCTCGGCCAGCTGCTCCCGCTCGGTGGCGTCGAGGCCGGACATGTCCCGGTTGCGCAGCACCTCGGTGTCGCTGGCGCCGATCTGGCGCAGCACCGTCGAGTCGTCCTCGTCGTCGGCGTCAGCGCCGGAGGTCTCCGGCGTCAGCGTGGCGTAGCGCGGGGAGCTGCGGCGGACGTGCCCGTTCGGGCCGCGCTCGCCGTGGAACCAGCGCGCGAACACCGCGTCGTAGCCCGCGATCTCGTCCGGCTCGCTGCACAACGTCACCCGGCCTGCCCAGTACAGCTGGTCCGGATCAGCGACGTCGACCTCACTGACGGCCGTGAGAAACGCCGCAGTGCGGTCGGTGCCGATGCCGAGCCCGGCGTCGGCGAGTGCGTGGGCGAACCCGACCAGACCTGGCAGCGCCATGTCTCACCCCGCGAGCAGGGACGACAGCCCGGCCGCGCGGATGCGGTCGGCGTCCTCCCGGTACTTCGCCACCGCGCCCAGCGTCAGCTCCGCGTTGGCGGCGTCCAGCTCGACGCTGCCCAGTGCCTGCAGCGCGGTGGCCCAGTCGAGCGACTCCGCCACGCCGGGCGGCTTGAGCAGGTCGAGCTCGCGCAGCCGGTGTACCGCCCCGGCCACCTGCGCGGCCAGCGTCTCCGACAGCCCGGGCAGCCGCCGCCGCAGGATGGCCACCTCGCGGGCCGCGTCGGGGTGGGTGAGCCAGTGGTACAGGCAACGGCGTTTGAGCGCGTCGTGCACCTCGCGGGTGCGGTTGGACGTCAGCAGCACGATCGGCGGCGTGGAGGCCCTGATCTCGCCGAACTCGGGGATGCTGACGGCGTTCTCGTCCAGCAGTTGCAGCAGGAACGCCTCGAACTCGTCGTCGGCGCGGTCGATCTCGTCGACCAGCAGCACGCACGGCGACTCGGTCAGCGCCCGCAGCAGTGGCCGGGCGAGCAGGAACCGCCGGGTGTAGAGGGATCGCTCGGCCACCTCGGGATCGACCGGGCCGTCGGCGGTGGCCTCCAGCGCCCGCAGGTGCAACAGCTGGCGCGGGTAATCCCATTCGTAGAGCGCCTGCTCGGCGTCGATGCCCTCGTGACACTGCAACCGGATCAGCGACAGCCCGAGCGCCTCGGCGAGCCCGCTCGCCAGCGACGTCTTGCCGGTGCCCGGTTCGCCCTCGCACAGCAGCGGTCGCCGCATCCGCATGGCGAGGAAGGCGGCGGTGGCCACGCCGTCGTCGGCGAGGTAGCCGGTGCTTTCCAGCGCCTCGGCGAGCGCTGCGGGCGAGGTGGGTTCCGTTGTCGAATGGCTCACAGTGTCGAGGTTAACCCGCGCCCCCGGCATTGGTACCCGATCGGACGGGTAGGGCTGCTACACCGGGATGACGGTGGGCACGATCATCGGGCGGCGGCGGTAGGTCTGTGCCACCCAGCGGCCCACCACCCGGCGGACCCCCTGCGCCACCCGGTGGGTGTCGGTGATGCCCTCCGACTCGGTGCGCGACAGCTCCATCTCGATCAGCGGCACGACGCCGTCGAGCGCCTTCGGGTCGTCGGAGAAACCCCGGCCGGACACCGTGGGCGGCGAGATCGCGCGCCCGGTGTTGTGGTCGATGGCCACGGTGATCGCGATGAACCCGCCGTCGCCGAGGATCAGCCGGTCCGACAGCGTCGACTCACCCACGTCGCCGACCGACAACCCGTCGACGTAGACGTGGCCGACCTCGACCCGTCCGGTGCGGGTGGCCTGGCCGTCGACGAGGTCCACCACGACGCCGTCCTCGGCGATCACGACGCTGGCCGGGTCGACGCCGGTGCTCACCGCGATCTCGGCGTTGGCCCGCAAGTGCTTCCACTCGCCGTGCACCGGCATGACGTTGCTCGGCCGCACCGCGTTGTAGAGGAACAGCAGCTCGCCCGCGGAGGCGTGTCCGGACACGTGCACCTTCGCGTTGGCCTGGTAGACGACGTTGGCGCCGAGCCGCACCAGCCCGTTGACCACGCCGAACACGGCGGTCTCGTTGCCGGGGATCATCGAGCTCGCCAGCACGACGGTGTCGCCGGGGCGCAGCGTGATGTTGCGATGCTCGCCGCGGGCCATCCGCGACAGCGCCGACAGCGGCTCGCCCTGCGAGCCGGTCGAGACGAACACGACCTTGGTCTCGGGCAGGTTCGCCGCCTCGTCCATGTCGATCAGCAGGCCGTCGGGCACGTTGAGGAAGCCGAGCTCAGCGGCGATGCCCATGTTGCGCACCATCGAGCGGCCGACGAACGCGACCCGGCGGCCGTGCGCGACGGCGGCATCGAGCACCTGCTGCACGCGGTGCACGTGGCTGGCGAAGCAAGCGACGATGACGCGCTGAGCGGCCTGGCTGAAGACGTCGTCGAGCACCGGGCCGATCTCGCGTTCCGGGGTGACGAAGCCGGGCACCTCGGCGTTGGTCGAGTCGACGCACAGCAGGTCGACGCCCTCGTCGCCGAGCCGGGAGAACCCGGCCAGGTCGGTCAGCCTGCCGTCGAGCGGCAGCTGGTCGAGCTTGATGTCGCCGGTGTGCAGCACCAGCCCGGCCGGGGTGCGGATCGCGACCGCCACCGCGTCCGGAATGGAGTGGTTGACCGCGAAGAACTCGAGGTCGAACGCGCCGACCGTGCGCCGCTCGCCCTCGGCGACGTGCACCAGATTCGGCCGCAGCTTGTGCTCGGTGCACTTGGCGGCCAGCAGCGCCAGCGTCAGCCGGGAGCCGTAGATCGGCAGGTCGGGCCGCAGCTTCAGCAGGAACGGCACCGCGCCGATGTGGTCCTCGTGGCCGTGGGTGAGCACCAGCGCCTCGACGTCGTCCAGCCGGTCCTCGATGGCGCGGAAGTCCGGCAGGATCAGGTCGACGCCCGGCTGCTCGTCCTCGGGGAACAGCACCCCGCAGTCCACGATCAGCAGCTTGCCGCCGAACTCGAACACGGTCATGTTCCTGCCGATCTCGCCGATGCCGCCGAGCGCGACCACGCGCATGGCGCCCTCGGGCAGGGCAGGCGGTGCCCCGGTGGGGCCAGGTCCGTCCGCGATCACTCGTGCAACGTCCCCACGCTGGTGTGGGTGGTCGGCGTGACGTAGGCGGCGGCCGAGTCGGTGTGGGCGACGCGGGAGGCGTGCCAGTCGGTGCTCTGCGACTCGAGCGGCACCCCGGCCTGGGTGAGGTCGGCGGCGATGGCCTGCACCTGGTCCTCGGTGGCGGGCACGATCGGCAGCCTCGGGTCGCCCACGTCGAGCCCGCGCAGCCGAAGCGCCGTCTTGACGAACACCACCCCGCCGACGCGGGAGAACGCCCGCAGCACCGGCAGCATGCCCCGGTGGTTGGTGCGGGCGGTGGAGGTGTCGCCGTCCTCGTAGGCGTCGATCATGCCCCGGATGCGCCCGGCGACGATGTTGCCGATGACGCTGACGCAGCCCGTCGCGCCGACCGACAGCCACGGCAGGTTCAGCGCGTCGTCGCCGGAGTAGTAGGCGAGGTCGGTGTTGGCGATGACCTCGCTGCCGGAGAGCAGGTCGCCCTTGGCGTCCTTGACGGCGAGGATCTGCGGGTGCTCGGCCAACCGGCGCAGCGTGTCGACCTCGATCGGCACGACCGAGCGCGGCGGGATGTCGTAGAGCATCACCGGCAGCTCGGTCGCGCCCGCCACGGCGGTGAAGTGCGCGTACAGCCCGGCCTGGGTGGGCCGGGAGTAGTACGGCGTCACGACGAGCAGTCCGTGCGCGCCCGCCTTCTCGGCGTTGCGGGCCTGTTCGAGGCTGTGCGCGGTGTCGTAGGTGCCCGCCCCCGCGACCACGGTCGCCCTGCTGCCGACCGCCTCCATGACGGCCCGGACCAGGTCGGTCTTCTCCTTGTCCGTGGTGGTCGGGCTCTCGCCGGTGGTGCCGTTGACGACCAGGCCATCGTTGCCGAGGTCGATCAGATGCTCCGCCAGCTCCTGCGCGCGGTCCAGGTCGATCGCGCCGTCCGAGGTGAACGGAGTAACCATCGCGGAAAGTACACGCCCGAACGGCCGCCCTGGTGCGGCGGTCGGGCCGGCTGAGATCGTGGGCATGACTCTGACGGTACCGTTACGTCTGCGCTGAGCAAGGGCGGGAGCCCGTTGACAGGTCAGGGGTGGCTCCGTCGTCGATCTCGAACCTGAGCGCGGCCAGCACCTGCTCGTACTTGGTGTGTAGTTCGTTGTCGTCGGCTGCTCCGATGTAGACACTGGCGAGCTGGTAGCTGTAGCTGTCCTGGTGGTTGAGCTCGGAGAGCCGGTCTCCCTCGTTGACGGTGAGCTCGATGGTCACGCCGGGCACGATGTGCTGGATCGCCTCGATCTCCTCCGGTGGAGGTATCCGGTCGACGATGCCGTCTGCGAAGCGCCGCACATACCATTTGGCCGCAGCGCCGTACTGGCCCTTGCGGTGCGGAAACTCGGGATCGCGGCCCAACGCCAGCCGCAGCATCGCATCGTGGTTGGCCATACCATCAACATCGGCGAACAGCTCGGCGTGCGACTGCGAATGGCGCGGATTGATCTCGAGCAGGTTGATCGCGTCGGTGCCGGGATCCCAGAAATACTCGATGTTGAACGTCATCCCCTCCAGCCCGATCGCGGTGACGACCCTGGTCGAGATGTCGACCAGCCGCTCGACGACGTATTCCGGCAACATGGAGGGATACTGGTAACGCAGGAAACTCGGACTGTTGTCGTAGTTGAACGAGTCGACGACGCCGTAGATGACGACATCATCTCTGTAGCGGTAGCCCTCGACGGTGAGCTGCTGACCGATCAGCGCTTCCTCGGCCACGCAGGTCTGCCCGCCCGCTGCCTCGATCTCGGGCGGCAGGTCGACATGCTCAAGCAGCGCGTCGAACGGCTTGCCGACCCACCCGATGCCCTCGCTGATCTTGGCAAGCGCCTCCCGGTAGGCCTCCGTGTCGGCGACGCCGAACGCCAGCAACGAGCCGAAGGACTTCACCGGCTTGACCCACATCGGGAACCGGACACCATCCGGCGGGTCGACGTCGGTCTCCGGATCAACCAGGGCGAACGGCGGAACCTCCTCGATCACCTGCCGCTGCACCAGCCTGCTCCAGTATTTGTGCTCACACATCACCACCTCCTCAAGACTGGCCGTCGGCAGCCCATAGCGCTTACGCAGCAACGGCAGCACCGAACTGACCGGGAAGTCCCAGAAGCCGATGATCGCGTCAATGCTGCCGTCGAAGGCGTCCAGCTCCCGCCGTGCCGAGGTGAGAACGTCGTGGAACGAGATCTCGTCACCCCAGATCTCCTCGAACGTCAGCAGCGGATGGAACGTACAGTGCTCCGCGTCCGGCATCGCGTCCAATATCTGCCGGTTGTGCTCGTCATGGCCGAGCACGAAGACGTTGGTCGACATCGCTGCTCCTCGCTCGCGGGCACCAAGTAAGACGACGACTACCCGGCGCGAGGGTGAATGAAACCTGCCCCGTGACCGAACCGGGCGAGCCTCGCCCTGTCGTCGGCGCCCGTCTAGTCCTCGTGCACCTCGTGGCCGGACAGCCGCAGCGCGTCCACCGCGCGGGCCAGATCGACCTGCTTGACCAGCAGGTGGTCGGTGTCGAACGTCGACATCGAGAACAGCGGAACGCCCGCCGCCGCCAGCTCGCTCGCCAGCGCCGCGATGACCCCGGTGAGGGTGAACTCCAGCGGTCCGCGGACGGTGAGCAACCGCCAGCCGCTCTCCACCCGGGCACCGTCCGGCACCGGGCTGTCGCTGCGGCAGATGAGCGAGAGCTCGTCGCCGCTGCGGGTCACCGACACCAGTCCGTCGTTGCCGGTGTCGAACAACCCTGCCGGTACGGCCTCGGTGGCGGCGAGGCGTGCGACGGCGTACTCCCCCGGCCGCAGGTCGATCGCGAGGCGCTTCATCAGCCCTCGGTGACCAGCGGGCTGGTGGCGACCTCGGTGCCGTCGGGCAGCGTGGAGATGGTGAAGTCGGCGAAGACGTTCTCCGCGACCTTCTGCAGCTGCCGCAGGCATTCCACGGCGAGCGCGCGGATCTCGACGTCGGCGTGCTCGGTGGCGCGCATGGCGATGAAGTGCCGCCAGGCGCGGTAGTTGCCGGTGACGACGATGCGGGTCTCGGTGGCGTTGGGCAGGATCGACCGGGCGGCCTGGCGCGCCTGCTTGCGCTGCAACGTCTTGCTCGGCGCGTCGGCGAACTTGTCCTGCAGGCCCGCGAGCAGCTCG
This sequence comes from Actinophytocola sp., assembly GCA_009377395.1. Lineage (GTDB taxonomy): Bacteria > Actinomycetota > Actinomycetes > Mycobacteriales > Pseudonocardiaceae > Haloechinothrix_A. The sequence continues at coordinate 39,970 of WHUB01000033.1, forward strand.
TTGTAGGCGTCCTGGCTGGCCTGCGCCGCCTTGAGGAACTTCTCGTGCAGCTCGGGGTCGTCGGCGATCACGTCGGGCTCGACGAACGCCGCGTCACGCTCCGGCACGTAGCGCTGCGAGAGCTGCGAGTAGGAGAAGTGGCGATGCCGGATCAGCTCGTGCGTCAGCGAGCGGGAGATCCCGGTGATGTAGAAGGTGGCCGAGGCGTGCTCCAGCACGGACATGTGACCGACCGAGATGATGTGGTCGACGTAGCCCGCGTTGGTCGCCGTCTTGGGGTTGGGCTTCTTCCACGACTGGTAGCAGGCCCTGCCCGCGAACTCGGCGAGCGCCTGGCCACCCTCGGCGTCGGTGGACCACGGCACGTCCTCGGGCGGGAAGAACTCCGTCTTCGCGATCAACTGGACCTGGGGCGACACCGTCTCAGCCACTGTGGAAGCACCGAACCTTGTCTGTGAGTCGAGATGTGCACGCTATCGGCAGCAGCCTATCCGGTAGGTCCGACAGGCTCGCGCAGCCCGGGCCGTCTCAGAACGGCGGGTCGTCGCTACCGGGCGGGGCGTTCGCGTCCGGTGTGGCTGTTGCGGTGGGTTGTCGTTGGTGCGGTATCGCAGCACCCGGGGCCGGTTCGGTTCTGCGCTTGGCGATCGGCCATTTTCGCTTGGTGAAGAAGCGGCCGGTGGGGGTGATGATCGTCGCGGTCTGGGTGCCGGGGTCGTAGTCGAGGCGCCAGCCGGGCTCGTCCTTGAGGTAGTGGTGGTATTCGCACTTCGCGCCGCCGTTGCGGGCGCTGGTCTCGCCGGAGGTGTGCCAGTCGGTGAGGTGGTCGAAGTCGCAGCGCCGCGCCGGGCGGTGGCAGTAGGGGCATTCGCGGTCGCGGGCGGCGATGAGTTCCCGCATGGCCTGGGTGGGTCGGCGACGCCGGCTGATGTCCTGCGGCACCCCGGTGCCCGGGTCGGTCAGCACCGTGCGCCACACCGAACCGGGGTTGGTGGCGATCTCACGCGCGATCGGCCCAGGAATGGGCCCGTAGCCGGAGAGTTCGGCACCGTCGTCACCCATGGCCAGCGCGGTGCCGATCGGCATGTGCAGATACACCATCGCCCCCACGCTGGGGCGGGTGCCGGTGGGTTGGCCGAGCAGCAACGCGGCGCTGATGTCGGCGCGGAGCTGGTCCAGGGTGCGCGTATCGCCGGTGTTGCGCAGCCGTCGGGCGTCCCGATCGATCCGCGCATACGCGGTGGCGGCGACCTCGGCCGGCAAGTCCAAATACAAAGTGGACATTGTGTCCTCGCCTGGCATCAGCTCGATCCTGCGCCCGGCCCGCGCGCGCCGGGCGCGCATGGCTTGCCCGTCGGGGTCGATCTGCTGCACCAACCTGCGTGCCGCCCGCCGCAGCTGGGTCGCATCACACGGCACGAACGACCCGGCGCGGACCTGCTCGTCCAGCCGAGCATCCACCTCACGTGCATGTTCGACAGTGAGGTTGTCGGTGACGTCGATGATCTTGCTGGCGGCATAGGCCTCGTACTCACCGTCGGCCATCGCCACCAACGTGCGCGGCAACCGCTCCACCAACGCCACCGCCCGCTCGACACGCCGCTGCGCCGCCTGCCTCGACAACTTCAACTCCAGCGCCGCCTCCTCGGCCACATACCGCGAGCCGTTCCGCAGCTCATGCAGCCGCGCCAGCGCGCGGGCCTCCAACGCATCCGCCCGCGCCCGCATCCGGGCAGCCGCACCCAACGCCCGAATCACCTCGTCGGCGTCCAACTCCGCGACCTCGTCGTGCAGCCACAGCCACTCATGCTCGCTCGACGCCGCCGGTGGATCCGGCGGCGTCACGGCATGGGTCGCGAACGAGGTCATGCCCAACATTGTCTCGAACGTCAGTTCGATAGGCAAGTGCGACACACCGCCAACGGATCCGTTGGCGGGTCAGTTCGGTCCTTCCCCCAGGCGAGGCGGGCCTGCGACCCCGAACATCCGCAGGCCCGCCTCAGGTCTTGCGCCAGCCGTCGTCGCTCATGCGCAGTCCGGCTTCGACGCCCATCAGCATCAGACCACCGTCGACCGGCAGCGACGTCCCGGTGATGTAGGAGGCCGCCGGGGTGGCGAGGAACGACACCGCCGTGGCGACCTCGTGCGCGTCGCCGGTTCGGCCGAGCGGCACTCCCGGCCTGCTCTGCTCGCGCGGATCGGCGTTGTCCTGGCCGGTCATGGGCGTCGAGATCTCGCCGGGCGCGATCGAGTTCACCGTGATGCCGTGCTCGAGCGCGAGCACCTTTGTCAGCGCGCCAAGCCCTGCCTTGGCCGCGCTGTACGCCGCGAATCCGACGCGCGGCTGGTGCTCGTGCACGCTGGTGATGTTGACGATCCGGCCGCCGTTGCCGCCCTCGATCATGTGCCGTGCCGCGCGTTGCGTGCACAGGAACGCGCCGTCGAGGTCGACGCCGAGCACATGCCGCCAGGTGTCGAAGTCGAGGTCGAGCGCCCGCTCGCTCGCGATGGTCCCGGCGTTGTTGACCAGCATGTCCACCCCGCCGAGCTTGTCGGCGAGCACGTCGATCGCGCTGGCCGCCGTCGGCAGGTCGTCCAGGTCGAGGTGCTCGATAACGGTGTTCACGCCCTGCTCGCTCGCCTCGCGGGCGGTCTGCTCGGCGCCGGCCGCGTCCTGGTGGTACGTGATGCCGACGTCGACACCACCGCCTGCCAGCGCGACGGCGGTCGCCCTGCCGATGCCGGAGTCCGCACCCGTGACGATGGCACGCCGGGGCCGTCCCGGCAGGTCCTGCGGAAGCGGTGCTGGCGTTGTCATATCGGAGCGATACCCATTCCGGCACGCGACTACACCCGGGAGGGACGGGGTAATCGCAGCACATGACCACCACGACGGCGGCGGACTTCCTGCCGGCCGACCGCGACATCGACAGCCTGCGCTCGGCGGCGGCGTCCTGCCAGGGCTGCGGGCTCTACCGCCACGCGACGCAAACCGTGTTCGGCGACGGCCCCGACGACGCGAAGCTGCTGGTCGTCGGGGAACAGCCGGGGGACAAGGAGGACACCGCCGGGGAGCCGTTCGTCGGACCGGCCGGGTCACTGCTCGGCAGGGCGCTGACGGAGGCGGGCATCGACCGGCGGGAGGCGTACGTGACGAACGCTGTCAAGCACTTTAAGTTCGTCCTGCCCGAACGCGGCAAGCGCCGCATCCACCAGAAGCCGTCTCGCACCGAGGTCGTCGCCTGCCGTCCGTGGCTGGTCGCCGAGGTGAGCACGTTGCGGCCCGACCTGGTGCTCTGCCTCGGTGCGACGGCGGCGCAGGCGGTGCTCGGCACGTCGTTCCGCATCACCCGGCAGCGCGGCCAGCTACTCGAATGGGACTCCGACGAGGCGGGCGAGATCGCCGATCCGCCCGCCGTGCTCGCCACCACGCACCCGGCGTCGGTGCTGCGCGCTCGCGACGAGGACCGCAAGCGCGCCTACGCCGACCTGGTCGACGACCTGCGCGTCGCCGCCCAGGCGCTGACCGGCTGACGAACGGCCTGGCGTCAGCTTCCGCGTGACGCCCGCGCGGTCGTGCCTGCCGGTCGCGGTCGCGGCGCCGGTTCGCCGTTGTCACGGCCTCCGGGAGCCGTCGGCTCGACCGGCAAGTCGGCTTCGTCCGGTTCCTCGACGGACACGTGTCCTCTGACCGGTCCGAGCCTGCG
>WHUB01000340.1 GCA_009377395.1 Actinophytocola sp.
GCAGGTGTGCCTGGCCGGGTCGCGGCTGTACGTGCAGCGCGGGATCTATGACGAGTTCGTCGACCGGTTCGTCGACGCCGCCGAGGCGCTGGTCATCGGCAACCCGCGGGAAGAGACCACGCAACTCGGCCCGCTGGCATCGGCCGAGCACTACAAGAAGGTCCGCGGCTACGTCGAGGAGGTCCAGTCCGGCGCAGGCAGGATGGCCACCGGCGGATTTGGCGAAGGCTGGGTGGTGCGTCCGACCGTCGTGCTCGACGCCCCGCTGGACTCCCGGGTGGTGTGCGAGGAGGTGTTCGGGCCGGTCGTCACGGTGCACCCGTTCGACACCGAGGGTGACGCGGTCGCGCTGGCCAACGACACCCCGTACGGGCTCAACGCCATGGTGTTCACCGAGAACCTCTCGCGGGCACATCGGATGTCGGCGCGGCTGAAGGCGGGCACAGTGTGGGTGAACTGCTTCTTCATCCGAGCCCAAGGCCGTCGTCATGCAGGTCTGAGCGGGCCGTGACTGGCGAGGTGGCGCGGGAGCGGGCGGCGATCATTCTCGCCGCGCGCGCCGAAGGGCGGCCGCTCGACCCGTTCACCGACACGGTGCCGCTCACCATGGACGAGGCGTACGAGGTGCAGGCGAACCTGCTCACCGCCCGACTCGACCGTGGCGAACGGCAGATCGGCTGGAAGCTCGGCTACAGCTCACCCGCGATGCGCGTCCAG
>WHUB01000341.1 GCA_009377395.1 Actinophytocola sp.
GCCACCTGGGAGATGACCGGGCGCAGCCGCATGGCCTCCTTGACCACGGCGCCGAGGTACTCGTCGTCGCCGTCGTCGGCGGCCCGCGCCGCGTCGCGCTGCACGTCGGGGTGTCGGGCCAGCTCGTGCAGCGTCCAGCTCAACGCGGTCGCGGTGGTCTCGTGGCCGGCGAGCAGCAGCGTGACGAGCTGGTCGCGCAGCTCGGCGTCGGACAGCGGTTCGGCGTCCGCGCCGCCGGTGGTCAGCAGCCGGGACAGCACGTCGGTGCGGTCGGCGAGATCGGTCTGCCCGCGGCGCTCGGCGATCTGCGCGTACAGCAGCTCGTCCACTTTAGACTTTGCGGTGAGGTACGACCGCCACGGCCGGTACCGCTGCAGGCCCGGGTAGAAGAGGCCGAGCATGATCGTGGGGCCTACGTCGACCAACCGCGCGACGAGCGGGCGAAGCCGGCGCAGCCGCGCCTCGTCGGATACTCCGAAGACGACCCGCAGGATCACCTCGAGCGTGATCGCCTGCATCCGCGGCATGGCCCGAAACGTCGGGCCGATCGGCCAGCGGTCGACCTCGGCCCTGGCAAGCTCGCCGACCAGCGCGGCGTATCCGCGCAGCGCGGCGCCGTTGAACGCGGGCATCAGCAGCCGCCGGGTGCGCTGATGGTCGTCCTCGTCGACCAGCAGCAGCGAATGCTCACCCATCGCCGGCCGGAGGATCGTGTTG
>WHUB01000342.1 GCA_009377395.1 Actinophytocola sp.
GAGCGCTTCGCTGATAACGAAGAGGTCCCAGGTTCAAGTCCTGGTAGGCCCACCCCCACAACGCCGCCCTGACCAGCACGGTGAGGGCGGCGTTGTTGTGTGTGAGGGTCGCGCAGGCGTGGGCTGTAGCCAAACCTGTAGCCGGACGGTGACGTTTGATGCCGTAGTCATACTGATTGCGGACCGAGGAGTAACGCACCGTTTTCGTATATCGACCACCTGAACATGGCGTACCACGATCCAGTGCTCAGGAGTCTTACGGCTTGCGACGAGCTTGAGGGCGGTGTGCGCGAGGATCTCGACCCCGACCGCGGCGGGTGCGTTGGTGGCACGACTACGATCTCGCCGAGTTGGGCCTTCGCCACGGCTCTGGGGATGCGGAGCCTCGCACAGGCTTGCTGGAGCAGATACGAGTGCGCTGCCAGGAGGCAGGCAGTTGTACAGCCGGTCGGCGTGAGGCCAAACGGAGTAATCGAACTCCCATACCCCCGCTTTTGCAAAAGCGATGTGCTGTCGGGGCGATGCTGTTTATACAGGTCGGAGTAACCGTATGACTGCCTTGCATGTCTCATCTGTATGGTGACGAGGCACTCTCGCAGTCATCCAGAGTCCGTTTTGGACATATCAAATCGAGGCTGATTGATCGTTGGACTCGGTCGAACCGCGGGCGTGGCTTCGCGGAGGATCGATGCCGCCCGTAATCTGTGCGCGCGGGT
>WHUB01000343.1:0-485 GCA_009377395.1 Actinophytocola sp.
GTCAAGTGCGGGCTAAGGCGCTGGTCACGCGTCGCATGCGCCCGTTCCAGATCAACGGCAAGACGATGCATCAAGTTGGCATGCCGTGGCACTGGGGCTATGAAGGCGTCGTCACCGGCGATGTCGTGAATGAGCTTACGCCCTTGGTTGGGGATCCGAACGTCTCGATCCATGAAGGCAAAGCTTTTGTATGCAATGTGGAAAAAGCATAAGAGATCGTGTTCGTGATCGTGTTTCGTGTTCGTAACGAGCACGAGCAACGAGCACGAGTCACGAGGCAGGGAGACGCGATCAGGGGGAATGAACATGGCTGAACCCATGGGATTCTACACCGATACAACCGTTTGTATCGGCTGCAAAGCGTGCGAGGTGGCCTGTAAAGAGTGGAATCAGCTTCCCGCTACCAATGGCGGCCTGAATACGCTCAGCGGCGACAGCTACGATAATACGCGGCGCCTCGACGGCATCCACTGGCGCCACGTAAA
>WHUB01000343.1:495-716 GCA_009377395.1 Actinophytocola sp.
AACGCAATCATCAGAACGGAATTCGACACGGTGGTCATTCAGTCCGATGCCTGTAACGGCTGCCGGGACTGCATCACTGCCTGTCCCTTTGGCGTGATCGACATCAATCCGGTCTCTGGAACAGCGCAGAAGTGCACGCTCTGCTACGATCGCCTTCAGAGCGGGATGGAGCCGGCTTGCTCCAAAGCCTGCCCCACCGATTCAATCCAATTCGGCACGAT
>WHUB01000344.1 GCA_009377395.1 Actinophytocola sp.
CGGTTCTTGACCGCCCACCTGGCCGGGTTGCGCGGCTACTCGACCAACACGATCGTCTCCTACCGTGACGCGTTCAAACTGTTGATCTGCTACTTCCGAGACGAGCGGTCCATCCCGCCGGACAAGCTCACCCTCGAGCTGATCGACACCGCCGCCATCACCGGGTTCCTCGACTGGCTGCGCACCAGCCGGGGAAACAGCGCGTCGACCAGTAACCAGCGTCTGGCCGCGATCGACTCGTTCTTCTCCTGGATGCAATCGCAAGACCCGGCCCGCATGGCCTGCTGCCAACACATCCTGGCGATTCCCGCCAAGAAACACGACCGGCCGGGCGTGGCTCACCTGAGCGTCGAGCAGACCCGCGAGCTGCTCGCCCTGCCCGACCGGTCCACCCGCAACGGCAGACGCGACGCGACCCTGCTGGCCACCCTCTACGACACCGCGGCCAGGGTCCAAGAACTCGCCGACCTGACCGTGCGTGACATCCGCCTGGACGATCCCGCGATGGCCGCGCTGACCAGCAAAGGACGCAAGACCCGCCACGTCCCGATCGATGCCAACACGACGACACTGCTGGCCGCCTACCTGGCCGAGCAGCATCTCGACAGCCCGGGCTGTGAGGATCATCCGGTGTTCTTCAACCAGCACCGTTCCAAACTCAGCCGCGGCGGAATCGCCTGGATCCTTCGCAAATACCAGACCCCGGCAGCCGATC
>WHUB01000345.1 GCA_009377395.1 Actinophytocola sp.
CCTTCTCGGTGGGCACCAGCTCACCCAGCCTGCAGTAGGAGTCGGACTTCGGCGCCGCGGTGATGGGCTTGACGTCGTCGGGTGACTTCTTGGCGTCGAACCTGATGGCCCGCTCGCTGGTGGACACCCAGATCTTCCCCTCCTGTGCCGCGATCGACGCGTACCTGGGTGGGAACTTCGAGTCGTTGACCTTGACGTTGCTGCTCCACAGCTGCTTCCCGGTTGCCACGTCGACCGTCGCGACGGTGGTGCAGCGGCCGTCGGTGCCGTACACGATCGCCGCCACGCCGTCGGGTGCCTGGCGGGTGCCCGAGCACACCTCGGCGCCGTCCGGCGCACCGATGTTCCACTTCACCTTGCCATCGCTTAAGTTGTAGGCGATCATGCCCGCGCCGCTGATCCGGACGAGCGCCTTCTTGTCCGGCGTGACGAACATGGCGACGGTCTGCGCCTCCTTCTCCGAGTTGGGCTCGGGGACGGTCCACGCGACCTTCCGCTGGGCGGCGTCGTCGTTGGTACCGCCCCCGCCGCCTCCGCCGCCGTCGCCGCCGGCGTCCCGCTGCTGCTCGGCATCTCCGCGTTCGTGGCCACCACGGGCCTGCTCGGTCCGGTCAGCCAGCTCGCTCCGCTCCATGAGGCCGTCCAGATCGTCACGATGCTCATCGGCCTGGCCGTCGGCGTGGACTACGCGATGTTCTATCTCCGCCGCATGAT
>WHUB01000346.1 GCA_009377395.1 Actinophytocola sp.
GGTCAGGATCGCGGTGGTGCGCAGGACCTCGCACTCGGCGGCGAGTTGCGCGAGCCGGTCGCCAAGAATCGGGTCCAGCTCGCGGCCGCGGATGAGGGCGAGCAGTTCGAGCAACGCCACCTGGACGTCGACGGCGAGCGCGATGGCCAGATTAGCCCGCTCGTGCATCAGAGTGGTGATCGCGACCTGCCAGCCACCGCCGACCTCGCCGAGGACATCGTCTGCGCCGACGACCGCGTCGTCGAAGAAAACCTCGTTGAACTCGGCATCCCCGGTGATCTGCGGGATCTGCCGCGTGCGGACCCCGGGCTGGTGCATGTCGACGAGGACGCAGGTGAGGCCGCGATGGCCCGCCTCACTGGTCCGGGCTAGCAGCATGCACCAACGGGCCTCGTGGGCGAACGACGTCCACACCTTCTGGCCGTTGATCCGCCAGCCGACTTCGTCTGCAGTAGCCCTTGTCCGCAGGGATGCCATGTCGGAGCCGGATCCGGGCTCCGTGAACCCCTGGCACCAGATCTCCTCGCCGGACAACAGCGGCGGAAGGTAACGCTTCTTCTGCCCCTCGGTGCCGTGCGAGAGGATCGTCGGCCCGATCATCTCTAAGCCGATCACGTTCGCTGGCCGGGGAGCCCGCGACAGTGCCAGCTCCTCACTGAAGATGGCGAGTTCCCGCGGGGTGAGGTCGCGACCACCGTATGCGGCTGGCCAGG
>WHUB01000347.1 GCA_009377395.1 Actinophytocola sp.
CCCCGCGCCACGCCTACGAGTGTACGGGTCGGCGCGCTCCAGCAACGTGGTGCGGTCGAATCCGGCGTCAATGAATGACCACGTTTCGGGGGCATCTACCCCCGTTCCGATGAATACAGCCCTAGGAATGGGGGTAGATGCCCCCGAAACGTGGTCATTCGGATTTGGTCGGGTGTCGGGTTCGACCGCACGACCTCCGGCTAGGCTCGTCCGCAAGTTCTTGCCGATGACCTCCAAGGAGCCGTGCCGTGGCCGATGCCGTGCGCCCGCGTACCGCCGACCGCCTCCTGCTGCGGCTGGCCGAGGAGCAAGCGAACTCCCGGCTGCCGTCTCTGGTAGCCGGGCTGGTCCGAGACGGTGGCCCGGTCTGGTGGGGCGGCCGGGGACGCGTCCATGGAGAGCCACCGACCGCCGACACCCAGTACCGGATCGGCTCGATCACCAAGACGCTGGTCGCGGTCTGCGTGATGCGACTGCGGGACGAGGGTCGGCTGGCGCTCACCGACCACGTCAGTGCCCACCTGGCTGAGACCAAGGCGGCCGACGCCACCATCGCCCAGCTGCTCTCCCACTCCGCTGGGCTGCAGGCTGAGACGGACGGCCCGTGGTGGGAGCGGACGCCGGGCGGCGGTTGGGACGATCTGGCCGCGACGTTCAGCGAGCAGACGCAACGACACCGGCCGAGCCGACGGTTCCACTATTCCAACGTCGG
>WHUB01000348.1 GCA_009377395.1 Actinophytocola sp.
AACCCTCACCCAAGATCAACATCAGGCGGCGGCTTGACACAGGGCTACTCATGACCCAGCCTCGCCACCAGCCAGCGCCGCCAGGTCATCGTTCATCGCGGTCTCCTTGTAGTATTCAACGATTTGACCGCCGGTGGCGATCCACACATCGGGGTGCTGGCGCACGTGGGCCAGGACTCGCTCGAGATAGTCGATGCGATGGGGCTGGCCGATGGCGAAGGGGTGGAGCGAAAGCGCCATTACCCGCCCCGCGTTGTCGTCGCGCTCGTAGAGCTCGTCGAACTGGGCGATGCAGCGGCGGGCGTACTCGGCGCCCTCGGCGTGGGACCGCATCAGCAACGGCGCATCGTTGAGCGAGTACGTGTAGGGCAGCGCGACGAGGGGACGACCACTATCAGTTCGTAGCGGGGCGGGCCGCTCGTCGTGGACCCAATCAGCGTGATAGCTCATGCCCACCTCGGCCATGAGGTCGGGCGTCCATGGATTGCCCGTGATGTTCGGCCCTAGCATTCCGGCGAAGTGCCGACCCGTGTGGCGGTAGAGCACGGAGTTGACCGTGTCGTAGAGGGCACGCTCTTCATCCCTGGACAATCCGTGGAGGTAGCGCGTGTTGTACAGGCCGTGGCTCATGCACTCCCAGCTGCGCTCGACTATCGCCTGTGCGATCTCTGGATAGTGGTCGAGTACCGCAACGTTCAGCGACACGGTG
>WHUB01000349.1 GCA_009377395.1 Actinophytocola sp.
GTCAGAAAGATGGCCATCGGTCACACCTCCGCAGCCGCTAGTCGGGCGGCGCGCGCTGCGGCCGCGTCCATGGTCAGCACCTGCTCCACGCCGGGCAGCGCGGCCTCGCGCAGGATGGCGCGGCCCCGCTCGGCGGCGTTGCCGTCCAGCCGTACGACGATCCGCCGGTCCACCGGCTCGCCGCGATCGGCGAGCAGCTCGTACGCGGCGACGATCCCGTCCGCGACGGCGTCACACGAGGTGATCCCGCCGAACACGTTGCCGATGATCCCGACGGAACCGTCGAGCTTCACGTAGTTGAGGTCCTTCGCCGCGGCCTTGGCCTCGAGCGGGTCGCCGGCCGAGGCGTCGACGAAGGCCGCACGGTCCCGCCGGAAGCCGGCGTTGCCGTCGAGGGTGACCTTGCCGTCCAGCGCCACCACCCGGCCGTCGGAGGTGAGGATCAGCGGGTTCACCTCGACCAGCGTGGCGTCCTCATCCACGAACACCGCCCACAGCCGCTCGATCAACTCCGCCGCACCCTCGACCGCCGCCTCCGGCAGCTTCCCGGCCAGCGCGATCTCCCGCGCCTTCGCCCGGTCCACCCCGTCCACCGCCGACACCGGCACCTTCGCCACCGCGTCCGGATTCGTCCGCGCGACCTCCTCGATGTCCATCCCGCCCTCGGCGGAACAGATCGACAGGAACGTACGGTTCGCCGATCCAGCAG
>WHUB01000034.1 GCA_009377395.1 Actinophytocola sp.
AGCTGCTCAAGGTCAAGATCGAGACGTTGTTCGAACGCTTCGGCGGCACCTACGGGTATCGCCGCATCCACGCCGAACTTGTCCGCGGCGGCGAGCAGGTCGGGTCCGAGCTGGTGCGCCAGCTGATGCGTGAGCTGGGCCTGGTGCCGATCCAGCCCCGGCCGTACCGCACCACCACCGTGCGCGGCGCGGACCAGCCGGCCATCCCGGACCTGGTGCGGCGCGACTTCACCGCCGACCGGCCCGGGGTCAAGCTTGTCGGCGACATCACGTTCATCTCGACCTGGCAGGGCTGGCTCTATCTGGCGACCACCATTGATTGTTTCAACAAAGAAGTCATCGGTTACGCGATGGCCGACCATATGCGCACCGAATTGGTCACCGACGCCCTCGACATGGCCGTGCGAAATCACACGCTCGAGCCGGGTTGCATTATGCACAGCGATCGCGGTACCCAATATGTTTCGGCCGAGTATGTCGCGAAGTTGAACGAACTCGATCTCCGTCATTCCCTCGGGCGAACCGGGATATGTTGGGACAACTCGCTCGCCGAATCCTTTTTCGCCAGCCTCAAGAACGAGCGGGTGCACCATATGGTGTATCCCACACGGAAAAAAGCGAAGCAAGATATTGCCCGCTACATCGAGCTTCACTACAATCGACGGCGAATCCATTCAGGCTTGGATTATTCGACACCGCACGAAGTCCGCAACGAGTACTTGAATGGGCAGCTCGCAGCATAAAAGGACGCAGATTCAGCAGTCCGGAAAACGCGGGGCACTCCAGCCCACGATCTGTCCGCCGCTCGCGCGCAGGTGCTCGGCGCCCTGCACTGGGCTGCCTCCCAACTCGACCTGCCCACCCTTGCCGACGGCGGCTACGCAGGCAGCGGTTCCGGCGTACACACCCCGATCAAACAGCCCTCCGATGGGCGCAAACTCCATCCCGACAACCGCACCTACAACGCACTGCTGCGCGGGCTACGCGCACTCGGCGAACGCGGATTCGCCATCCTGACCGGGCGCTGGCGCACCCTGCAGCACATCACAGCCAGCCCCCGAAAAATCGGCAAAATCGTCAAAGCAGCCCTCGTCCTCACCCACATCGAACACGCCCGAACACGATCTCGCTGAGATCACCTCATTGTTTTCCCCTGTTTTGACGGATAAAACGGCGGTTAGCAAAGCCTGATAATTGTGTGTCCAGGACCATGGGGACACAAGGGCCAAAACCACCCTAAGTAGTTCGAAAGGACTAGTCGGGTCACCGAATACAGGGCCATCGGAGTGAATTCTCCAAAAGCTACTGTCACGTCGTAAACCTGGAAGACTGCCGCAGGTCGACGGGGCCACCAGAAGAGTGCTCTTCCGAGACGCCATGGCGTTCTGGGGACGACGGCGTGTCGCTGCAGCGGATTCGAATGAGAGTTCGATACAGTTTTGCCGCAAGCGCATCGGCGGTTACGCGGCCGACGCGCTCATCATCGGAGGGCATCCTCGCAGGAGAGTTCTTGCCATCGCGCGCCGAGCGTCGAGCCCGACTACCTGACGGCGTTTCGCATGGCCTCGAATGGTTTTCCTACCAGCGGAGTGTGATGCCATGCAGGGTAGTAGTGATGTCTGGGCCGCGAGCTGGGAACAGCTCGGCACCCGTGTCGATGACGATGCCGCGGTGTCGATCCGGGTGGGCGTGCTGCCGGTCGGGAACGACTATTCCGTGGCAATGAGCATCGCCTCCGGTCCGCCGGTCGTATTCAGCGACCACACCGCGTCGGAACTGGCCGAGCTGATGGCGTGGGCAACGGAGGAGCGGGAGATGCTGCTCGATCTCCGGGAGCGGGAGCGCACGAACGACGCCAAAACCCTGCTGAATCGCGCCATACTCACCCGAAGACAATGGCTGACAATACGGCGAGCCGTCAGCGACGTCGCCGGCGAACACAGCGGAGCAGCGACCTCGGTACTCAATGACTGCGCACCTCCGACATGGCTGGAAGAGCATGCAGAGTAAGCCGCCTGCTGGCCGCATCCACCGAGCGTGCTACGCCGTTGACATTCGCAATGCCCACACGTAGGTTTTCAGTTAATGATTCTTTTGTTTTGAGTGCCAAAACACGGCACGGGACGGAAGGGGTCGCCATGGCCGTGGGTTTCCGATCTTTCCTCCGAGTCGACCCCGGGCAATCGCTCGTGGAGACCGTCATCGGCCACATCGAACGATGGTCGATGGCGAAGCAGATCGACATCGACCCAGCGGCGCCAGGGCGGTACAGCTTCGCGGACGACAATGTCCTCTCCATCTTCCGCGAACGCGACGGCGACGACCACATCTACCGGTGGCGCCGGGTCCACCAGGCCGCCGAGCGCGGCGACGTATGGCGCACCACCTTCACCGCGCTCGAACGTCCCGACGCTCCGGGCTGGCTGTGGTCGGAGATCGAGACCGTCGACGGCAACCGGCCCGATCCGAGCTCCCCGTTCGCCTGTATGTCCGTCCCTCGGGTGCTCCGGGAACTGCTCGCCAAGCTGACCTGCTTCGACGGCCGGACAACGATGAGCGCCGAGCCGCAGTGGGTCGCGAGCGGCCACCTGCCGGACCTGATGGACTACCTCGCCGACGACACCCGGCTGGGCGCCGTCTACATCGCCAGCCAGGGGCCCCGGAGCGCCGAGGGCTTCGTCGAGTGGGCCACCCAGGTCACCTGGCACCTGGTCGGCCTCGGCAGCGTCTTCCTGCTCGACAACGCGGTGAACCGCGAGTTCAACGAGATGGTGGGCAACGGCCACGCCCTGCCGTCCGGCACGGTGCGGACCTTCCTGCCGCGTGTCGACCTCGACGACCCGCGCGACCCGCAGCGGCACAAGATCCTGGGCATCAACCGGATCACCGAGTCGAGCCCGCGACGACTCGCGGGCATGCTCGGCCTGATCGAACGGACCCGGCGCGCGGACTCGCCCATCCCCGCCGACGCGGCGGAACTCGATCGCGCCCTCACCGCGCAGGAGGCCGGTCCGACGATCGCCCGGCCGACGCCCTTGCACGCGGTCACCGTCGCCGAGGCGGTCATGGCGAGCCGGTCCGCCGATCACCACACCCCGATACCGGACATCGCGGCGCTGCGCGAGGAACTCGACACCCTCAGGGCAGAACTCAACTGCGAGCGCACCCAGCGGGCTACGATGCTGACCCACCTCAACGCGCTCACCCAGGAGGTCGACGCGTTGCGTGCCCGCACCGAGCTGGACACGGCCACGCCGCGGCAACGGCTCACCGTGTCCTGACCTCTACCACCGGTCCAGGGCGTCCAGCCTGACGTCGAGCAGCGCGGGATCACGCAGGTCGATCACGTGCACGCCGTTCCACTGGAGAAATCCGATCTTCTCCAGCATCGCGGCGAGACGCACACTCGCCAGCTCGGCGGCGACGCTGTCCTCCGGTGCGTTCCGGAAGTCCACAGGAGACACCCGGCACGCCGCCAGCCGCGCCGCCCGCGCCAGCGAGCGCAGCGCTCCGGCGACGAGCAGCGCGCCCAGACCATGGCCGCGCCACGCCTCGGTGAGCTCGATGTCGCGCAGGATGACCATCCTCGCGACGCCCTCGCTGATCCGGGCGTCCAGCTCGGGTTGCAGCCGGCCACGCGCGGGATCGATGACGGTGTCGGCGATGAACTCGAGCGCCCATTCCCCGAGCTCGGCTGAGTCGAGCAGGTTACGCTCTCGGCGGAGATCGGCGATCACCAGCTCGATGTCGCCGACATGCCGATGATTGTCAGGACAGGCGCCCAACTCGCCCACATCGGCCGAGACATCCCAGCGTTCGGGCATGTGGTCGTCGTCGTCGGTCTGCCACCACAACCGGCGATGGGTGATCGCCAGCGAGATGGACATCGGGTTGGCGGGAAGTTCACGGGCTCGGGTCACGCGACCACCTCACGTCCTGACAAGCCAGCCCAGCAGGGTCGAGGCCGATTTCATCCCATAGCGAGCTATGAGATATATGGTACTCAGATAAATAGTCATAAGTGAAATCGTCTCTGGATTTTTCCTCACGAGATGTATGGGCTTGATCGCCTATGGCATCTCAACCGGTTTCCCAGGCGACACAGGAGTTCGGCGCACGCGTCCGCGCCCAACGCGCCCGGCTGGGATGGAGCCAGGAGCGCCTCGGGGAGGCGTGCGGCATCCACTGGTCGATGGTCGGCCAGATCGAGCGGGGACAACGCAATGTCGGCCTCCACAACATCCTGAAGCTCGCGACCGCGCTCGGCATCGACGCCGGCGACCTGGTGAGCGGCCTGCAACCACCGCCACAGCGAAGCTGACACCGCGCCGCGACACGACCATTCAATCCGATTTTGGGATATCCGCCAAGGTCGCGATGCCCTTGACCGGTGGAGAAGTCGACTCACTCAGCTGAGTACAAGCGACTTCTCCAATTGCTGCGCGAATTCCGCGACGAGACCGACTTGACCCCGCGCCAGGTGGCCGACCGGCTCGGCAAACCACAGTCCTGGGTCAGCAAGTACGAGTCGGGAGAACGCCGCATCGACGTCATCGAGCTGGGTCACATCCTCACCGCACTCGGCGTGCCGAAGGGACTCCTGTTGCGGCGCCTCGACCCGGCCTGGCTGGACACGGGGGACCCCGGGCATCCGTCGTGAACCGGCCTTGCTGGGCCGCCGTCGGCACGTCCATGTCACGCCACGTCGCGCATGATCTCCGCGCGGCGCGGCCAATGTGACCAGAACGCGCCGGTGTAACCGCTCTCGATGAGCCGGAGCAGGAACGGGTTGTCGGCGTAGTTGTTGTCGTCCTGGGTCAGCCCCGGAAGCGTCGGCAGCATCACGCGGTACAGGTCCTCCTCCGGCACGAGGTCGTGCAGCAGCTCGATCGACTTCGCCCATCGGCCACTCGGCGAGTCCAGCGTCTCGCGATCCTCCGGCAGCTCGGGCGACAGGAAGTACACCGGCCGATATCTGCCGTGCCGGTCGAACATGAACTGACGCTCGTACTCGACCGTCGAGCACTGCCCCTTCGGCCTGAGCACGATCGGTTCCCGTGCCGTGTTCGACTGCAATCCGCGTACCGTGCGAATCCCATCGCAGTCCTGCGCGAGCTGAATCCCCAGCGGTGAATAGGGAAACGCCCTGATGCCGAGGCTGTATCCGGTCACCGTCGCGCCGAGGTCGAGCGTGCGCTTCACGCATTCGCGCATGGTGTCGGCCGTCTCGCCCGGCATCCCGAGCAGCACCTCGACCATGGTCGGGATGCCGCGCTCCCTGGCGAACGAGCACACCCGTTGCGTGTCTTCGAAGGTGTAGTAGCGCCGTCCCCCGCCGGTGACCTTCCAGCCGTCGAGCACGTCGTCGTGCACGTGGTCGGGCGCCAGGTTGATGCCACCGCAGCCGGCTTCGGCGAGCAGCGTTGCGAGCTCCTCGTCGAACGGCGTCGGCTGCACGTAGACCCACAGCCGCAGTCCGTGCAGCGAGGTCGCCGGGTCGGCCGACTTGCGCCGCACGATCTCGGTCAGCACCGCCTTGGTGTGGGCGACGGCGAGGTTGAACTCGCTGTCGGTGGTGTGGACGTCGTAGATGCCTTGGTCGGTCAGCGACTCGATCTCGTCGACGACGGCGGCGACCTCGCGGCGGGTGAACTGCGTGCCCTTGGCGTCCGGTTCGACGCAGTGGGAGCACGCGTACACGCAGCCGTTCTTGGTGAGAATGTTGCCGAGCCCGCCGGTGCGGTAGTACCGCTCGTTGTCCACCTTGTGCGGTGTCGCCGACCTGCGCACGTAGGTGGTGCTGGTGTTGACGGCCTCGCCGCCGGGGGCCGCGAACGGCAACACCTGCCGCACCCTGCCCTCGCCGTGATTGACGAGCAGGCCCGGGATGTCGTCAGGGTTTCCACTCGCACCTCGACGTCGAACCCGTCGGCCTCGAGCGACGTGGTCAGGATGTCGAGCGCGTACGGCGTGATCGGCGGATACACGAAGTTCGGGTTGACGAGTGTGACCAGTGCCTTACCCATGAATGACTTCCCCAGCAATGACGTCGGTGCGCGCGGGCTTGGCGGTGGCGGCGCGCAGCGCACGCGTGGTGCGCGCCGCCGCGCCGAGTTGGTCGACCGGAACCCCGAGCACGGTGCTGAGCCAGCGCCGCCAGTACGGCCCGGGGACGCGCTTTCCCCGTTCCCAGCGGGCGACCTCGGTCCTGCTCACCCCATAGTTGTTGGACAGCGACATGAGCGCCTCGGCGAGCGCATGCTGGCTCAGGCCACGCTCCTCCCGGGCACGTCGCACCAGGGGTCCGATCGGTTCGCTGCGGTGGGAGCGAAGTGAACCCGCCCCCTTGCGGCTGTACGTTGACACCCTCACGACGCTAGGGGGCCACCAGACCGGGCACGATCCACTTCCCGCGAGGAGTTATCCACTCCGCGCAACGCCTATTTGCGCAATGTGACCGACGGGTGCTCGCCGAAGCGCTGGTGGTATGCGGACGCGAACCGGCTCAGATGTTGCAGGCTCCACCGCGCGGCGACCTTGCCGACGGTCGTCGTGTCCGGCTCCGCGGCGAGCAGGTCCTGGTGCGCACGCTCCAGCCGGACGGTGCGCAGGTAGCTCATCGGGGTGTGCTCGGTGTGACGCCGGAACGCGTCCTGCAGCGAACGAGCGCTCACGCCGACAGCGCTCGCCAGGCTGCCCACGGTGTGGTCCCACTCCGGGTGCGCCTCCATGATCTCGATGGCGGCGTCGACGACCCGGTTGGGCACCGGCAGCGCGTCACCGTTGAGGAATCCGGTGTAGTTGTGGGTGTGCGTGAGCAGTAGCCCCTCCATCAGCCAGCGTTCGAGACCGCGTGCGGCGTGGGAGTGCACCCAGGAGCGATCGTTCCGGTCCATCTCGTTGACGAAACACCGGAACCCGCTCATCCACCCGGCGCCCGGACCGCGCCTGGTGTTCAGGCCGAACTCGAACTCGATCGGCCGTGGCAACGACTGGTCGAGCATATCCCGCAGGGTCGCCTCGAGCGCGGAACGTTCTATTCTCACGATCACCAGTTTCGTTCCGGCCGCGAGTCGCATGCTCAAATGCCGCGTCGGAGACGCGACCGGAATGAGGTCGCGACTGGCGTGGAGGCTTTCATTCCCGCTCCGGAATGTTCCCTTCCCCTCCAAGATGGCCATGATCGGGAAAAATGTCTCGCACTCCCCAGGTTCTACCTTGACGTCGCCGCCGTACGTTATGGAGGCCAAGGCCGTGTTGCGAATTCGCTGACAGTTCATGTGCGTGTCAAGCTGAGCCGACCTGCCTACCAGGTTGATTCGATGGTCGCAGAAAACCTGCGCCACCCGCAGCCGCGTGTCATCCAAGTCCCTCGAGTCAAACAACGGATACTGAGAAAACGGTAGCTCAGTCATTGAAATGCATGACCCCTATCTATAAAGCAAATGATGTTCCCCCCTCGCAAACATGCGGAGGTAACATTCGCAGATTTCCACCTGCGTTTCTAGGTCCATTCGTGTTATAACCCCACGATCGTGTTGTCGACCCTCTGTGTCCGACCGTCACCACTACCGTGTGGATCACTCCACCGGCAGCAGGCTCGCCGTGAACTGGCGCATTGCACCGCCGTCCTGCTCCGCGATCCGATAGCCGCAAAGGTCGGCGGCCTTGGCCACGACCCGTTCGGCGGACTCGGCGACATACCGCAGGTGGTTCGCGGTGTAGACCCTTCGGGGCAAGGCGAACCGGACCAGTTCCCGGGGCGCGGGAATGTCGGGGGAACCCGATGGACCCGGGCGACCGAACACCAGCGTCCCCAGTTCGGTCGTCCTGACCGCTCCCGCCAGGTACAGCTCGTTGACGAGCGCCGTCGCCGGCAACTGGTGCGGCGGAATGTGCGGCAGCAGCGCACCGGCGTCGACATAGACGGCGTGACATCCGGTCGGCCGCACCACCGGAAGCCCCGCCCGTTCCAGCTCGTCGGCGAACCACCGCGCGGACTCGGCCCGGTACCGCAGATAGTCCACATCGGTCACTTCGACCAGTCCCTGTGCCAGCGCGTCGAGATCTCGACCGGCAAGCCCGCCATACGTGGGAAATCCCTCGGTCTCGATGACCTTGGCGCGACACCGCCGCGCCAGCGCGGCGTCGTGCAGCGCGATCAGCCCGCCGATGTTGGCGACGCCGTCCTTCTTCAGGCTCGCCCAGCAGCCGTCGGCGAGCCCGAAGATCGCGCGCGCGATCTCCGCCGGGGAGCTGTCCGCGAGCCCCGGCGAGCGGTTCAGCACGAGATAGGCGTTCTCGGCGAACCGGGACGCGTCGAGCAGCAACGGGACGTCGTGCTCGTCGCAGATCCGGCGGACGATGCTCGCGTTGCCAACCGAAACCGGCTGTCCGCCGTTGGCGTTGTTGGTGATGGTGAGCACGACGCAGCGCACCCGCGCGCCAGCCGGGCCGGACAGCAGCTCCCGCAGCCGGTCGACGTCGATGTCACCGCCGAACGGGGTGGTCTCGTCGTGCTCGACCGGAAGGTCGACCGCCGCCGCGCCCGCGGCCTCGACGCTGGCACGGGTGCTGTCGAAGTGCGTGTTGGACACCGAAATGTCGCCGTCGCCGAGCAGTTGGTGCAGCAGGATGCGCTCCGCCGCCCTGCCCTGGTGCACCGGGATCACCTCGGGATACCCGGTCAGCTCGCGCACCACCTGTTCGAACCGCTCGTACGACCGCGCACCCGCGTAGGACTCGTCGCCGGAGAACAGCGCGGACCATTGCGCCGCCGACATCGCGCTCGTGCCGGAGTCGGTCAGCAGGTCGATGGTGATCAACCGCGCCGGGATGCGGAAGATGTTGTAGCCCGCGTCGGCCAGCGCGGCCTCGCGTTCGCCGGCCGAAGGAAAGGGAATCGGCTCGACGGCCTTGATACGGAACGGTTCCATGAACGCTGGCATGCGCCTCTCCCTCACGTGTGGCCGGCTACGCCGAGTCTGCGGAAGACCGTCGTCGGCTCGCCAGGGCCAGTCGGGCGTTGTCGCCCAGCATGAGACGGCCCCCTGCGTGACAACACCCATATCGGCTACGATTTTGAAACAAGGTGTTTGATTGGGAAAAGGGGTGAGTCCGCTGGCTACGGGGCGGCAGCAATCCAACGGCAAGGCTGGCGACAACGGCGGCGAAGGCGTGTCACAGCGCGAAGAGCGCGATTACACCGTCAGAGCCGTGCAGCGTGTCTGCGCGATTTTGAACCTATTGCAGGAATCCGTCGACGGCGTGCCGTTGCCCGTGCTCGCCACCGAGACCGGGCTCCCGAAGTCCTCGGCGTTCCGTTACCTGTGGACGCTGGAGAACCACCGTTATGTCGAACGTGATCCCGAAACCGGATTGTTCCGGCTCGGGCTCGGGTTCGTCGGCATGCAGTCCCGGCATCTCGAGGTGCTGCGCGAACGGGCGCGTCCCTGGCTGGAGAAGCTGCGGGACGAACACGACGAATCGGCGAACCTCGGTCTGCTCGACGGCGACCGGATCATCTACGTCGACATCGTCGAGAGCAATCGCGGCGTCCGGCTCGCGGCGAAACGGGGCGATCGGGACCCGCTGCACGCGACCGCGCTCGGCAAGGCCATCGCGGCGCATCTCGACGAGGACCGGGTCAGGGAGCTGCTCGACCGGGCGGGGATGGACCAGCACACGCCGAACACCATCACCAGCATCGACACCTACCTTGACGAGCTGGCCAAGGTGCGCCGGGTCGGCTACGCCGTCGACAACGGCGAGAACGAGCTCGACGGCAGATGCGTCGCCGTGCCGATCCTCGGCACCCGGCTACCCGCCGCGATCAGTCTCAGCGCACCGTCGGCGCGGTTCACCGTGCAAGACGTGGAGCGGGCGGCGACGGCGTTGAAGAACGTCGCGGAACACCTCGGCACGATGCCCGTCGTCGACGGCGAGACCGCGCCCGACGACGACTGACCTCAGCCACGCCTGGAATGGACCCCTAGCTGCCGCACCCGACTGACACGTTGGGTGGGCCGGGTATGCCGAAAACCCGGCCATCGGAAGGCAGCGCTCATGCGGTTCGCGATGCTCGCCCCCTGCCACGAAGCACGTTCGCTCACCCCCGCCCTGGCGGACTTCGACCCCGGCATCGAGCTCATGGTGCTGCCGACGCGGCACGATCACCGCGTGCCGCGGGGCGCGACCGGCCTGCTCGACCACATGCTCGACGAGCTGGCCTGGTACGGCCCATGGGATGGCGCACTCGTCGTCCTGGACCACACCGCGCCGGACACCGGCTGCCTCTCCGACGCGCGACAGCTCGCCGATCGCGCGCGTCGCATCCTGGGGCCCGGCATCCCGGTCGGCACGCTCGACGACGCCCGGGACGACATTGCGGCCCAGCTCAGCGATGGCCTGACCGTGCTGCAGAGGTTGCGCACCATGGCGACGGGCACCTGACGCTGTGCCGGTAGATAGCAATCCGACCGAAAGTCGGCCGCACTGGCAAGTCCAACGACTCTGCCAGTCGCCCTACTTTCGGTCTCCTTACTATTCCGCGATCCTCGTCCGGTCGATCCAGGCGAACACCGGCACCAGCCTGCCGTTCCGGGTGATGTAAGAGTCGAACTCGAAGTGGTCGTAGCCGTTGGCGCACGGGATCTTCAGCCTGCCCTCGGCGACCTGCGCCCTGGTGACCATCACGCCGCGCACCGTGGCGGGGCATCCCCGCAGTTCGGCGGGAAGCAGCGGTTCGGTCCCGCGTTGCTCCGGCACGACAAGGCCTGGCTCCGATGTGATGTCCGTCATAGTCACAGGCTCGCAGTCCGGGCGGACCGTGCTGAGAGGACGAGTTCTGGCCTGCGGCTCAGCGTTGCCCGCGCGCCCGCGCAAGCTCTTCCGGCTTGCCGACGTCCTGCCACGGGTCGTCCATCTGCCACACGCCGACCGTCTCGCCGCGCCGCAGGCATTGCTCGAAGAGCTCGGTGATCGGGAAGAGCCGTCCCGTCGGCACGCGTGGCAGCAGCGACGGTTCGAGCACGTAGATGCCGCTGTTCACCGGCCAGGTGTGCACCGGCTTCTCCGCGATGCGCCGCAGCCGGTCGTCCTCGGTCTCGATGACGCCGAACGGAACCTCGTGGTGGTACTCGCTGGCCGCGATCGTCGCCACCGCCCCGCTCTTCGCATGCGCGTCGAACAACTTGCCGACCGCGAACCCGGTCACGAGATCACCATTGAGCACGAGAATCGGCTCATCCGGCCGCAGCCCGGAATCCCACATCAAACCCAACGGCCCGCCGGTTCCCAAGGGCTGCTCTTCATCATCCCACAAATACTCGATCGAGCAGCCGAATTTCGAACCGTCGCCGAAATGGTCCTTGATCATGTGGCCGAGATAGTTCACGGAAAGAAATATTCGGCGGACTCCGGAGCCGGTGAGATGCAGCACAAGATGTTCCAGAATCGGCCTGCCCGCGATACGAACCATCGGCTTCGGAAGGGAATTCGTCACCGGGGCGAGACGTTTCCCGAAACCGCCCGCGATGATGACCGCCCAGTTGTCCCGCCGCGGCACGCCGATCATTCCGTTGCTGGCATGCAGCCCGACCACCCGGCCGCGATCGTCGACCACCGGCGCCTGCGAGACGCCCACCGCACGCATCACATCGATCACCCGCGACCTGCTGTCGTCCGGGCTCGTGAGGACCGACGGCTCGGCGGCGAACCCGGCGGCACGCGCGTCGACATCGACTCCGGACGCCAGCGCCTCACGGATGGCTCCCTCGGTCACCACCCCGACGAGCTTGGTTTCCGAGTCCACGATGAATACATTATGAAAACCGGTTGAATGCATGACTTCGAGACAATTTCGAAGCGATGATTCCGGAGGCAGCAGGACATTCGAAAGCGAAACTTCATGCGTTTCCATAGCAGCTCCCGCGCAGCATTCGGCCACAGGTACCGAATAAACGGTCATAGACCACTCAATGAGCAGCCAGGGGACCAGTTAAGCCCTGATGAAGAATTGCTCGGGCCCCCGGCACGTGAACCGGATAGAACCGCTCGCCCATGGGACAGCAGACCTATCCCGGCCGTTCGTAGCGTCGAACATCTAGAGCACTCGACTCTCCGGAAAGAGGTCTCGTCCCATGCAGACGAACGCCGACCCCCCAATCGGACAGCTCATCCGATCGGCCAGACAGCGACTCAAGATCAGCCAGTACGAGCTCGCGGACCGCCTCGCGGCGATCTCGGGCAAGGCGACCATGGGCAGGGACCGGGTCGCCCGCTGGGAGCGCGGACGTCAGGTGCCGCGAGACGAGTGGCGTCAGTGGCTGTCCGTCGCGCTGCAGATACCGAAGTCCACACTGGACTCCGGCGCGGCGGCGGCGCGCAGGCGAAGCCAGCTCGGTCACGCCGCGGTAACCGCCAACCCGCCGGTCAACTCCAACACGTCTCGCCGCAACCAGGGCTCGCCCGCGCTGCTGCCGGTGTTCCGGTCCCGGGTGCAGGCTGGCATCCTCGCCGCGACGCTGATGAACCCGAACCGGGCGTTCAGCCTCACCGAGCTCGCCGACCAGGCGGGCGGCTCGCTCGCGTCGGTGTCCAAGGAGAGCGACCTGCTCGAGGCGGCGGGAATCCTCGCGCGGCGCAACGAGGGCACGGTCCGGCTGGTCCGCGCCGTCCCCGACCGGCCGATCGTCGGCCCGCTGACCGACCTCATCCGTGTCACCTACGGCGTGCCGCAGGTTCTCGGCGAGGAGCTGGGCCGGGTGCCCGGCATCTCCCGGGTGACGGTGTGCAGCACCTGGGCGGAGCGGTTCGCGGGCCTGCCGGGCATCGATCCCCCCACCATTCAGATCCGGCTGACGGTGCCCGACGAGTCGGCGCTGGACGAACCGGAGCTGGTGGCCGCGATCGACCGGGCGCGCAAACGGATTCAGCGCGAGATCAAGTACACCATGGTCGGCGAGGACGGCCAGGCCGACGTGGATGGCGTGCCGATTCCGCGGCAGCGCGACCGGCGGCCCGTCGTCGACGTCGCCGTGGTGCCGAAGCCGGCCGGTCATCCCTCGATCGTCTCGTGCTGGGAACAGGGGCAGGAGGTCATCAGCGAACTGCTCGACGAGGGTCAGCTGGAGCTGATCAGCGGCGCCGACGCCGACGCGTCGCCGTTCTTCGAGCTGGCCGAGTCACACCTCAAGGCATCCGACCAGCTCGCGACCGACGCCCCGGCGTCGGCGTTCCTGCTGGTCTGCGAGGCGGCGAAACTGATCGGGTCGGGCATGCTTGCGCGACAGGGGCTGCGGCCCACCGCCAACTCCGCGCTGAACGTGGTCAGCCGTGCCGTCACCGCCCAGTTCGGCCTCCAGTTCTCACAGATCGAGCTGCTCCGGCAACGCGAGCTCGAACTGGCGACGCCGACCAGCCGCGACAACAGGGCGACCTCGGCGGACGTCGAGGACTACGCGCCGACCGTCCGATCGCTGCTCAGCGCGGCCCGCGAGCTCGCCCCGCGCATGGGGGTGTTCGCCTGACCAGCTCAATTCCCAGCCGACACGCTCGCCACACCCGCGCGGGAGCTTGACCGCCCATATCAGGGCCCCGTACAGTTAATCACCAGTTGAGATAACTGTTTCAGTTGCCTTCATCGTCGGCGGCCACGCACAGACAGCGAGTCGTGATGTCAGTCCCCGTCTCCCCGCAGCCACAGTCGGCCGTGAATCCGGCTGGGCAGCCGCCGACGCCTACACCAGCCGAGGACGTCCGGGACGACGAGCAGGAGTTCGCGATGAGCATCGAGTCCGCCCCGGCGCCACTGCGCCACCGGCCGGCCCTCACGGCGAAGCCGTCACGCAGGCTTCGGGCGGTCGGCGCCCAGCAGGCGCTGACCGCCCATCACTACCGCGAAGCCTACGGCTGGACGGTCGACGACACGGGATCGCTGCAGATGGGCGGCGGCATGATCGGCGTTCTGGTGCAGGCGATCTTCGCCGGGGCGACCGCCGAGTTCCTGCAGCGGCAGGAGTCGTGCGGTCCGGTGCTCGATCTCGGCATGGGCGTCGACGGGTGGCTGTTCCTCGCCGACCCGAACGGGCTAGTGCTCTCGCAACAGGAGATGCCGCCCGGCGCCACCGTACTCGGCTGCCCGTACAAGATTCCGCTGCCTACCCCGGAGAACCGCGTCGTGCGATGGATCAGCCCGCCGCGAAGCCGAGCGCGCTGGCTGCCAACGCTGGCCACGGTCCTCGCGGCCGTGGTCGCGTCCAGTCCGAGCTGACGGCTAGATCTTTTAGGGACACGGCGACGTCCAGCCGGTGTCCGCACCGGAGGAAAAGGGAGTCCACGCATGTCCCGTCGCAGTCGTCTCGCCCGTATCGCCGCCGTCGTCTCCGTGCTCGTGGTGTTCTTCGCGCCCGCGACCGCGGCGGCGAACTCCCCGCTGGCCGGCCTCACCGGCGCGGCCCCGATCGACCCGTGGCTCGTCGACCGGCTCGACGCCACCGGGTTCGCCGACGAGCTGACCGTGCTCGTCCACGGCACGAGCTTGGCCGCGGCTCATGCCGCCGTCGAGCGCGCCGGATTGAGTCGAGTCGGCGATCTGGAGCGCATCGGCGTCGCGATCGCGCGCGGCACCGCGTTCCAGGTGTCGCTGGTGGCGAAGCAGGCAGGCGTGACCTACGTCGAGGGCAACCGGCCGATCGAGCTGTTCACCACCAGCTCGCACGACGCGACGCTGGGCACCAAGTCCATCACCGACTCGACGGCACGGTCGGGCAAGCCACTCGACGGCCGCGGCGTATCCGTCGCGGTCATCGACACCGGCGTCGACCCAACCCACCCGTTCTTCCAGACCGGCGACGGCGACAGCATCGTCGTCGCCAACCTCAAGCACGTCTGCGGCATCGTGCGGACCAACCTCGACGCGTGCTTCAGCGACGTCGGCCCGCTGGTCGACACCGACACCGGGTCGGCGGGCGGCCACGGCACCCACGTGAACGGCATCGTCGCGGGGCAGCCGACCACGCTCGCGGACGGCGGGACGGTGCGGGGCGCCGCGCCGGGAGCGCGGCTGGTCTCGCTGTCGATGGGCGCGGGGCTGCTCATCATCAACGCCAACATGGGACTGGAGTGGGTCCTCGAGCACCACGCCGCGCCCTGCGGCGACGACGTGTCCAAATCGGACTGTCCGCCGATCAGGGTGGTCAACAACTCCTACGGTCCTTCGTCGGGTGGCAAGTTCGACCCCAAGTCGGCGACCGCGAAGCTGCAACGCGCGCTGGCGGCCGAGGGCGTCGTCACGGTGTGGGCGAACGGCAACGGCGGCGGCAACGGCAGCGACAACCGCTCCAACCCGCCCGGCCAGGACCCGAGGCCAGGGATCATCTCGGTGGCCTCGTACTTCGACCGGGACACCGGCACCCGCAACGGCCTGTTGTCCGACTTCTCCTCCCGGGGCGACAAGTCCGCGCCCGCGACCTGGCCGGACATCTCGGCGCCCGGCGAGAACATCACCTCGGCCTGCCGCCCGTACCTGGCGATCTGCTCCACGGGTGGTGACCCGCGCTCCGGCGAGAACCCGCAGGATGCGGCCGCGTTCAACACCATCAGCGGGACGTCGATGGCGGCGCCGCACATCGCGGGCATCGTGGCGCAGCTGTTCCAGCTCAACCCGTCGGCGACCCCGGGCCAGATCGAGAACGCGCTGAAGTCGACCGCCCACCGCTACACCGACGGCGCCGGGTACCGGACGGCCGGCGACTACCAGAGCTCCTACGACAAGGGCACCGGCCTCGTCGACGTCGTCGCCGCCGCAGCGGCGCTCGGCGGGTACCCGGTGGCGACGTCGCGCGAGGCGTCGTCCGTGCACACGGCATCGACGACGTCCAGCTGCGGCGGCTGACCGGGCTCGGCTATTGCTCAGAACCGCCACTCCCAGCCGGCCGCGTTGGTCATGACACCGTCGAGGATCAGCACGCCACTCCGCACCGGCAGCCGCAGTTCGATCGTGCCGGCATAGTCACTGTTGGGACCGAAATCGTCGGGCAGCGCGTTGGCAGTTTCGGTGCATTCGCCGGGCCACGCCGGGTACCGGCGGCCGTCCGGGCCGATCGCTTCGAAGAACCCGGGGGTGAGGATGCGCCCCAGCATGCCTGCTCGCCGTGCATTCGCGCCGGTGTGAGCGGTCACGGACAACAGGATGGTGTGCGCGGACACCGGTCTGCTTCGGCCGAGTTCACACGGCGGGTCAACAACGACTCCGTTGATCGCGAAGGTGTTCTGGTCCGGGTGGGCGGCCGAACCGAAACCCGCGATTTCGCCAAGGCGTTTCGGTATGGTGCCGCGCACGGTGAGCGCCGGATCGGCGGCATCGGTAGTATCCGCGGCGCGTGTCGGCGTTGCGGTGACTCGTACCTGCTGACGGGTCTCCTCCGTGGCGCCCGGAGCGAGGGTGAACACAAGTACCGCCGCTGTGGTAACGCCGACCACCGCAACCGCGGCGCCCACGATGCGTCGGCGCGCGGCATGCTCGGCGCGTGCGGCTTGACTTCGCTTGCTGGCAAGGTCGCCGACGCGGGTGCCTTTCGTCTTCGTCACCATGAGCCGCGCCGTGGTCGTCTCAGCCGCTCGACCGCACCGAACGCCGCCACTCCCGCGCCGACGACGCCGACGGCCATGAGCCCGGTCCACAACACCTTGAGCGGCAGCCCCGAGGCGGATCCAGCGGGCCGTTCGGGTCGCGCGTCCGGCGGTGCGGCAGTCGCGCCTGGTGGCGCTTCCCGCTCCCGGCGCGATGTCCTTGCCGGCTCGGTGTCGCGCGGGAACGTCACCGAGCGTGAGCGGACGATGTCGCCATCAACTGCCGTCCGATCCTCCTGTCGCGAAGGCAGCGCCGATGGCCTGCGTATCCGGGTGGCGCGATGATTCGACCCGCTCGTGCCGACAGCAGTGGTTGTCGTCGTGGGCGCGGTCGTGGCCCGTTGCCGCAAGGCGGCGGTCGCGTCGATCAGACCGTCCCTCGTGCCCGCGAGGGGCCGGGCCGTCGCCTGCATTGTTTCGAGCACATCCGGACGGCCACGCTCGGGATGCTGAGACAGCAGCAGCGCAGCGACGCCGGACACGTGCGGTGCCGCCATCGACGTACCTTCCAGCAACGCATAGGACGCGTCGGGCACGGTGGACAGGATGCAGGTGTCCCGGCTGCACGAGTTGAGACCAGCCGCGCCGTCATCGCCACCCGGGGCGGCGAGCGAGACGTCGCCGCCCCGGGTCGAGTAGGAAGCGATCTCACCGTCCGGCCCCGTCGCCGCGACGAGCACCGCATCGGAGCCGTAGTCCTCGCTGACGGGAACCGTGCCGTTCCCGGCGGCGAACACCACCAC
Organism: Actinophytocola sp.; assembly: GCA_009377395.1. Taxonomy (GTDB): domain Bacteria; phylum Actinomycetota; class Actinomycetes; order Mycobacteriales; family Pseudonocardiaceae; genus Haloechinothrix_A. The sequence continues at coordinate 17,376 of WHUB01000034.1, forward strand.
GACACCGGCGCGCGCGGCGTTGTGTACGGCGGCGGCCACCGCCTCACTCGAGAACAGTCCCGGCACCAGCGTCCCCAGCGACAGGTTGATCACGTCGGCACCGTTGTCGACGGCGTATCGGATGCCTCGCGCGACGTCCTCGGTAGACCCGCTGCACTCATCTCTGAGGGGGTCGTAGCCGAGCACCTGCACGGCGAGAACCCGCGCTCGGGGCGCGACCCCGTAGTTGCCGGATACGACCGTGCCTGCCACGTGTGTGCCGTGCACGCAGCGGTCGCGGTCGTCGCTGTTGTCCCGGCAGCCGTTCGCGCTGTTGATGCACAGGGCGTGTCCGGCGATGCGGCCCTTGAGGTCGGGATGTCTGAACTCCACCCAGGTGTCAACCACGGCAACCGTGACACCCTCACCCCAGTTGCCCGCTTGTTGCGCGCCGGGAATGGTCGCTTGAACGAAGTTCCAGGTTCGTTCCTGGCCCGCTGCCTCGCCTACGCTGGCTTTCGTTGTCGTCGCGGTCAGACCTGTAGCGAGGAGAAGCGCCATGATGACCGGGATCAGCCTTCCCATACCGTCTCCCGTCATCCGCCACTTATAAAATATCAGTTGCATCTAGTGGACTCAATTGGTAAATAGCTAACGATCGCGGCGGTGATGGGTGACGGGGTGCCAACCCTCGGGACTCACTATCCGAACGCCCGCTGCCCAACGTGGGTCGCGGCACGAACCCATAGCCACTCCTAGTGTTCTGCGCCGGAAATCCGTGAGATATATTCAGAATTGTTCAGGCAAGGGCGCGCTCCGGATGCTCCAGGTTTCTGGTCAGCGAATGACCGGTCATGGCGAACCCGATCAGCAAGAGCAGCGGGAACAGCCAGGCGATCGGATACGCGTAGCCGACTTTGATCCATCTCGGCGCCGCGGCGGGGGCAGGTGCCCGAACGGGCACTTTCGCCGGTTTGACTTCCGCCTGGGGAGGCGGCGAACCGGCCGTCATCGGTGGCGGGGCGCCGAGCGCGCCGACGGCAGGGCGTGAAGCGATGCGCTGTGGCGGCCCGAGTTCGGCTTCGGCCACACGGAGCGGTAGCAGAGCGGCCGGAGGCGCAGCGAACGCTGGCCTCGTGAAACTCACCTTCGCCGTGATCGGCGTGGATTTTTGTCCCGGTGACTCGCTGGGCGATGGCGGCGGCGAGCCGGCCGGCTCCACCATGGCTTCCGCATCAGTCGCTGGTGCGGAAGCCGCGGGTGGCGCAGGTGATTCGTCCGGTGGTTCTGACTGCGGCGTCGAGCGGTACTCCTTACCGAAGAACGTTACATGCCAGGTCTCGTCGGCTTTGGTGGCTTCCGGGGCCGGCAGGATCGCGAGGGCCGTCGGCATGCCCTGCGACCAGCCCGGCAAGAATGGGGCGAGGTCGAGGCGGAACGTGGGGGTCGGTTTCGCCGCGTAGGTCGCGAGGGCCGCAACGTCGCAGTCGGTATCAGGAGGCTTGTCCAGCGACGCCTTGGCGTCGTTGAATGAGCCAGTCACTTGGCAGACGCGCAGTTTCGCAGTCTCAGGCCGGAGCGACCCATCACCGGGCTGAATGTCAACGGGCAGCCTCAACCGCCCCGCAGTGTATGTGGCGCCGTGGGGTACGGCCGAAACATCCAGTTCGATGTAGGTCGCGGTCGTCGGTACCCCGCGTGAGATGCCCGCGTGAAGGGTGTTCCGCGGATACTCCGAGGTCGGAACCGCCGAGCAGTCCGCCCCGGCGCAGGCACTGTTTGCCGGAGTCACATACCATGCCTCGGTCCGCGTGCCAGCCGTCACCGAGCCACGGCCGGTCTCCGCATGAGCCACAGATCCACTCGCCGCTGCCGTCAGCAGCCCGGCAGCAGCAAATGCGGTGACAAGTCGAAGCCTCACGCGAAGGACTTCCGATTGCGCCCTCGACACATCGCGAACTACCGTACGGTGCTGTATTCACATCGGTCAAAAATGGACAGAAAATGGCCGGAACGTGTCAGTTTCTAACCTGACATGCAGGTCTTTTCCGCGCACACAATTCGATGGTGTTTTGACGGTCGGTTACCACAACTGCATGGTGACACGGCGTGACGGTGGCTGAGAATGAACTGATCCCATTTACTTCAAACTTGCCAAACTCATTCGCTGACTGGCGTGCCGTCGGCCATCGCTGACATCGGCCTCACCCAGGCCGGCGGGATTCGTGATACGCGTCAATGACCGAACTCGGCAACCGACCCCGGTCCGAGACGTCCCAGCCCTGTTGCCGCGCCCACTCGCGTATTTGCTGGTTGACCTCGCGGTCGGGAGGACGCGACACGGCGCCGTTGGCGGAACGCTGCTGTCCTGACCCCCGAACTCGCCGAGCTTTGCGCGTATACTTCCCCAACACCGTGCGTAACTCTCGCGCGTTCTGCTCCGACAAGTCGATTTGGTACGAAACGCCGTCGAGGGCAAACCTCACGCGTTCTATGGCTTCCGACCCGTCGATATCATCAAGGGTCGTGACGGCCACGTTCTCAGCCATGGCGGGTTCCTTCGTAGACATGCCACGCGGCGAGTTTCGTCAGGCGATTCGTACAGAGATCTAAGCTACTTCATTATTGTCGGCAGCGAGGACAGTTTCAACGCGACGTTAATCCCATCGGGGTGGCGATTACCGTCATTCGACAAACTCTTCACTGGCGCCGCCGCCAACGCCACCAGCGGCGACGCGGCGAGTTTCGTATGCTCCGGCCCGTTCTTCCCAAGCGAGCATCGGCGGCCTTCACGACCCGAGCGTCAGGACCGGGCGAAATCAGCGACACATGGCCGTTGCCGCCCCAGCGCACCCGGTACAGCGGTGAACCATCCACCGAGCGCACACCAACGATCAGTCCCCTGCGGGGCGGCTGACCGATAGCGGCTCGCTCGATGATCAGCCAGTCCCCACGTTCGGCATGCACCACGCGTCCTCCGCTTTCACAATCCGATCAGCCTGTTTCAATACTAAGATGGAGTATTTCATACATCGATAACTCTCCTTAGGATGGCGGCCATGGGCAGTCCGGTCGAGACCACAGACCCGGTCTGCCCCGCCCTCACCACGACGCCATGTCGCACCTCGCTATGGTCGATATGGCAGCCGTGGGTCCACATCACCGCATGGTGTGCGCTCGTAGTGCTCGTCATCAGCGGCTGCGGACCGATGATCGCGGTCGAAACTGTCACGACAACCACGAGCACGTCAGGTGGGTACGGCGGCGGCGCGGCTCCGGCCGTGCCAGTTCCTACCGCACTCACCAACACGGTGACTACGCCGCAACCATCGCAACCGAGCCGCCAGCGCAAACCCGCCACGTCTACGGCACTACCCACGACCGAACCCGCGCCAACACGGAAGACCACGACGACACCGCCGCCCCGGTCGCGGCCGCGGCCGCGGCCGCGACCGAAGCCGTATCGCTGCGACTGGATGGCGAACTTCGAGTACGGCAAGGCGGGACGCCCGGCGCAGTGGATCATCCTGGACACCGGCGCGTGGGGCAGAGCCGAGGTGCCCGGCAACCGCATCTGGATCGCGCCACGGACGCCCTGCGACAAGGTCTACTCGGTCGCGGTGCACGAATGGACGCACCACATGCAGGGCGTCGTCTACCGCACCTGGGCGGAGGTGCAGCGCGAGCTCGCGCCCTACGGCGGGCCGGAGATGGTCGCCGACTGCGGTGCCCTGCTGCTAGGCGCGACCTGGATCAGGTACGGCTGCCCCGGTCGGTACACCACCGACGCCGCCGCCGCGATCCTGCGCGGCGAGCGCCCCTGACGACGCTCAGCGACCGGGTGTCCGGTCGGCCGCGTCGAGGGCGACGGCGCGCAGGAACCACAGCGCCATGATCCCGTCGAAGAGCTGCCGCGACAGGTCGGCGTTCACGTCGTTGACGACCCCGACGGGAAGCTGCTTGCCGAGGATGTGCCGGACACGGCGGGCGAGCCGCTGCACGGCGTCGATGGGAAACCGGCCGCCGCAGGCGGAGGCGTTCGCGGCGACGAGCACGCCGTCCCACGGCCCGCTGAAGACCAGATCGTCCAGCACTCGCTCGGCGGCCGCATCGAATCGCGCCGCTGCCTCGTTGGCAGGGTCGGGAGCGGAAGACAGCCCGAGAGTCACCACCTCGACGTTGAAAAAGTCGAGGTCGTCCCGCACCGGCGCGAGCGAGTCGACGCCCTGGTACGGAGCGATCATGGCGAACCGCATGAGGCTCACCTTCCGCTCGGTTGACGTGACGCCTAACGTTTTACTCACCAGAACATTTACTTCATTAAGGGTATGGGTGCCCGTCACGGGTGTCAACGAACAGCCTGTTAGGCCCCGCGGTCGGCCAGGATCGGCGAACCGGCCAGCGTCGACGCGGTGAGGACCGACTCGACCCAGGCCGGGTTCGCGGGGACGGTGACGTCCAGCGCGCCCGACCGCGCACATGACTCGCCGATCAGCCGGATATCCTCCGGCAGGATCCCGGCACCGCCGAACACGAGCATCGCGGCGGCGTCACCGCGCACCCCGAGCAGCCCAGCGGCCGCCGCGGCGGCGAGCCGGGCCTGGTCGACGAACTCGAGCCGGGCGGGCATCGTGCCGCCGGACAGCACCGTCCGCATCGCCTGGCACGCGGACGCCACCGTCGGGAAGTGGGCGATACCGACCTCGGCGGACTCGCCGTCGGGCTCAGCCCCGGCAGTCCGCGCGTACTCGAGGGCGAGGGTGACCTCGGTGATCACCGCCAGCGGCCCGGCAGGACTGACGGGTTCCGGCAGCCGGTGGCGGTGGCCGCCGTCGTCGTCGGTGCGGACGATCTCACCGGTCGGCAGCACGACCTCCATGGCGAGCACCGGCCACTCGTCATAGCGGTGGATCGTGGTGTGGTCGCTGCCGAACGGCGGACGCAGCCCGCTGCCCGCCGTCGCGGCGGTGAGCTGCCCCATCGACACACCCGGCTGGATCCGGGCGAACCGCTCCACGGCATTCACCTCGAGGATCTGGTTCAGCCGGTCGAGCCCCAGCACGATGCCGCCGACGGACACCGAGATCGCCGCCGGTTCCGCCGGACCCACCATCGACGGCATCACCGCGACGCCGTGGTCGTGCGCGGCACACAGCACCTCGGCGACCTCGGCCGCCGACGCGGGAAACACCACGACGTCCGGCACCGCACGGATCACCGCGCAGGTCGCGCCGGGACGACCGCTGCGGTCGACGTACTCCTGCCGAACGTGTTCCCACCCGACGATGCCTGCCAGGGTGTCGGTGAGTCGTGATGCGAGCGGCGTCATCGCATGTCCCTGCTCCCTGCCGGCTACGAGACCCCCGCACCGCTTCGACAAGCGAAACAGTCCATCTAATCGAGCCAAACAGTATTCTCGGGACTAACGAGTGTCAAACCGGCGTGTCGCGCGCGCGTTCAGGCCGGTACGCAGGGCGTTCGCTGCCTGCCGAGCCCCTCGATCTCGATCTCCATGACGTCGCCCGCGCGCAGGTACGGGAACCGGCCGGACAGCGCGACACCCTGGGGTGTGCCGGTGTTGAGCAGGTCCCCCGGTTCGAGCACGAGGAACTGCGACAGGTGGCGGACGATCTCGGCGACGGAGAAGATCATGTCCGACGTCTTCGAGTCCTGTCTCGGCTCGCCGTTGACCCAGGACCGCAACGCGAGCGCCTGCGGGTCGGCGACGTCGTCGGCGGGCACGAGCCAGGGGCCGAGCGGGTTGAACGTCTCGCACGACTTGCCCTTCGACCACTGCCCGCCGGGACGGCCGAGCTGGAAGGTCCGCTCGGACACGTCGTTGGACGTCACGTAACCGGCGATGCAGTCGCGAGCCTCCTCGGTCGAGCCGAGGTAGCGAGCCTGGCGCCCGATCACCACACCGAGCTCGACCTCCCAGTCGGTCTTCGTCGAGCCGCGCGGGATGCGCACGCCGTCGTGCGGCCCGACGACGGTGTTCGGCGCCTTGTAGAACAGGATGGGCTCGCTCGGCGGGTCGGCACCCGACTCGGCGGCGTGGGCCGCGTAGTTCTGCCCGATGCACAGCACCGAACCGGGCCGGGCGATCGGCGCCCCGATCCTGGCGCCCTCGACATCGGTCTTCGGGAGCTCACCCGCGTGATAGGCGGACCGCACTCGTGCCACTCCGCCCGACGCGAGGAACTCGCCGTCGATATCGCGGGTGAGGCCATGCAGATCGTAATAGCTGTTTCCGGCAAGCAGAACCGGCCTTTCCCGACCAGGCTCGCCAATTCGCAGGAACCTCATCCGCCCGCCGCACCCGCTCTCTATGAATCAACTGAAACCAGGAGTTCACCACGAGCGTTAACGGGCAGGCTTGATCCGGTTATCGACCAAGCCCTACCCGAACGCGGTCACTTCTTTTTGCGCTGATGGAACGCCTCGACGACGTCGGCGGGGATACGGCCCCGATCGGAGATCTCGTAGCCCTGCTTACGCGCCCACTCACGAATCGCCTTGTTCTGGTCACGGTCGGCCGACGGCGCCGCCGATCCCTTGGCAGCACGACCGGAACGCTTGCGGCCGCCCGTCCGGCGGGCATGCTCGACATACTCCGCGATGGAGTCACGCAGTTCACCGGCGTTCTTGTCCGACAAGTCGATTTCGTAGGTGATGCCGTCGAGACCGAACTGCACGGTCTCTTGAGCTTCGGAACCGTCCAAGTCGTCGACGACCTCGACAAGGACTTTCTGCGCCATCGGTCCTCCTGCGGCTAGGCTCAAACAACAATCTCTTGCGGCGATGAGCACCGGAACACGGTCATGTTCATACTAAACGCTACTCACCTCGATGCGACAGCACGGTTACCGTATCAGCGGGATTAGTCCCTCACCCAAATACCGGTTGTCACTTTCCCCGGCACAAGGGTGGAGAAAACAGACAGTCGGCACAGTCGATCCCGCCCGCTCCGAATGCGAACCCGCATTATTGGTGGCATCCTGACCACATACCGACATTGACGGCTTCAGGTCAGTAATGTTTCATTAAACAAAGTGAGCACTTCGTACGAGCCGGGTGAGCGGTCGGCGTCGTCGGCAACGCCGGCCGACTCGAGGCTGCTCGCCGACCGGTACGAAGTGGGCGAGCTGCTCGGCCGTGGCGGCATGTCCGATGTCTGGCGCGGCCGGGACATGCGGCTCGGCCGCGATGTCGCCATCAAGATCCTGCGCGCGGACCTGGTGCGGGACGAGTCGTTCCAGCAGCGCTTCCGCCGGGAAGCCGGTCACTCGGCGGCACTGAACCACCCCGCGATCGTCGCGGTGTACGACACCGGCGAGACGGACGGCCCGGCGGGCCCGACGCCGTTCATCGTCATGGAGTACGTCGAGGGCAGGACGCTGCGCCAGGTGCTCGACGACGACGGCCGGATCGACCCGCAGCACAGCCTGACGATCATGGCCGACGTCTGCACCGCGCTCGACTTCTCCCACCGCCACGGCATCATTCATCGCGACGTCAAGCCGGGCAACATCATGCTCGACGACGCGGGCGCGGTGAAGGTCATGGACTTCGGCATCGCCCGCGCCGCCCACGAGGCGGGCGCCGGGATGACGCTGCCGACCGCCGTCATCGGCACCGCGCACTACCTCTCGCCGGAGCAGATTCGCGGTCAGCAGGTCGACGCTCGCAGCGACGTCTACGCCGCGGGCTGCACCATGTACGAACTGCTGACCGGGCGGCCGCCGTTCACCGGCGACTCACTGGTCGCGGTCACCTATCAGCAGCTGCAGGAGACCCCGCCGCCACCGTCGGCCCTGCACCGGGAGATCAGCTCGGGAGTCGACGCCGTCGTGCTCAAGGCGCTGACGAAAGGCCCGGCGAATCGCTACCAGAGCGCGGTCGAAATGCGCTCGGACCTGGCCAGGGTGCTCGCCAACAAGCAGCCGAACGCACCGAAGATCCTGGCCCCGGAGACCGACACTTCCGTCCGCAGGCCGCGGCGCATCCGTCCCGCCCCCAAACCGAAGCGAGTACCGGCGAAACGGTCGCGCGCCGCGCAATATTTCGCCGTGTTCGCCACCGTCTCGATGCTGTTGTTTGTGTTGTGGCATTTCAACCCCTTTGCGGGTGCACCGATGGCGGCGATCCCACGAATATCGGGTCAGCCCTATCTGGTCGCGGAAAGCCAGTTACGGGACCTCGGATTCGACATCATCAAACGTCACGTCGTGCCGTGCTGGGCGCGGTCTTTCGGCACGAAACCGCCCTGCGACACCAAGCGCTACGGCCGGGTGCTCGGCACGAAGCCGCGCGAAGGAACCACAGTCGCGACGAGCACGGTTGTGGTCGTCGACGTCGGCAAGGCGCCGCGTCAATTCGAGATGCCGGACCTGGCGGGCAAGAAAACCGAGGACGTCCGCAAGATCCTGGCGCAAGGCGGACTGCTGCTGAACCCGGACATCACGCTGGTGGAGAACACGATCCCGCGGCGATCGGGTCAGGTGATCACGCAGCATCCGGCGCCGGGCGAGGATGTCGCGCAGGGCGACACTGTGACGCTGTCGGCGTACGAACAACCGGTCATGGTGCCCGTCGTCGACTACACCGGACAGAGCGACGAGGCTGCACGTGCCGCCCTCACCAGCGTCGGTTTCCAGGTGACGACCGAGTGGGTCCAGTCGGCCGAACCGGCGGGCACCGTCATCGGGCAGGATCCGCGGTCTGGCGAGGCGGCGGCGGGGACGACCGTCGTCCTCACGGTGTCCGACGGGTCGGACGGCCCGATGGACATGCCGTACGTGATCGGCATGACCCCGCAGGAGGCTCGCGCCGCGCTCGCCGACGCCGGGCACGTCGGCGGGGTGGACGTGCGCGCCTACCGGCTCGACGAGTCGCACCGGCAGTACGCCGGGCTCGTCGTGGCCACCTACCCGGACTACGACGACACGCTGCGCCGATCCGATCCGGTCACCCTCTACGTCGGCGAATACCAGCGGGAGGAACCACCGCCACCCGCCCCGACGACGAGCACCAGCGAGCCACCACCGACGGGGCCACCGGTGCTCCCGCAGCCCCGGGGCGGGCCACGGCAGGCACGGCCCGTAGCCGCACCGGATTGTGCGTGGTAACCAAACCGGGGCGCGGACGCCGTACCCGCGACACGGTGGCACCCGCCGGCGGAGGTGCCACCGTGTCCGCATGACCACCGTGACATGCGTTACACAAACCAGCCACCGGATGTACGGTGGTGCGATGCCGCCGAATGGCTCAACCGAGTCAGCCGATCAGCGCTTGTCCCCCCGGGAGCTGGTCGCGCTGGTCGGTGCCGAGACCAATCGGCGGCTCGCCGAGATCGCGCAGGACCTACTGGCGGAGCTGGTCGCCGAGCTCGACGAGATCGCCGTCGACGAGCGGCTGGTCCAGCTCATGGCGGCCAGCATCGAGGCCAACGTCGACACCATCGTGCACATGTTGCGCCACGGCATCGACGTCGAGCGCACCGTCGCGCCGTCGGCCGCCATCGAGTATGCCCGCCGCGTCGCCCAGCGAGGACTGCCGGTGAACTCGCTGGTCCGCTGCTACCGGCTGGGGCAGGAGCGCTTCCTGCGCTGGTGTCTCAAGGAGCTGCAACGACAGTGCGACGACGCGGTGACGGTGTCGGACGCGGCGATGCACATCGTCACCGACACCTCCGCCTACATCGACCGCGTCTCGCAGTACGTCGTGGAGGTCTACGAGGAGGAGCGCGAGCGCTGGCTGGTCAACCGCAACGCGTCCCGGTGGGCGCGGGTGCGGGAGCTGCTCGACGGCCAGGTGAGCGACATCGCCGCGACGGAGAACACGCTCGGCTACCGCCTCCGGCAGCGCCACGTCGGCGTCGTGGCGTGGACGGAGAAGACCGAGGCGGACAACGACGACGAGCTCGCCCATCTCGAACGGTCGATCGTCGCGCTGGCCGCGAAGCTGGGCTGTTCCGGCGCGCCGCTGCTGGTGCCGTGCGACGAGCTGAGCGCGTGGGGCTGGCTGCCGCTGGGCAGCGACGGCGAGCTGGACGGCACGGCGCTCGCCGACATCGTGGCGAGCTGGGACCGCCCCATCACGGTCGCGGTCGGCACGCCCCGGGTCGGCGCGCGCGGCTTCGCGCACACCCACGCACAGGCCAAACAGGCGCAGGCGGTCGCTCTCGCCGCAGGCACCGCCGGACCGGCGACGGTCGCGTTCGGCGACGTCGGCGGGATCGCGCTGATGTGCGCCCACCTCGACTCCACCCGGGCCTGGGTCGCGGACACGCTCGGCGCCCTCGCGGTCGACGACGAGCCACGGGCCCGGCTGCGCGAGACGTTGCGGGTGTTCCTGTCCTCCGGCAGCTACACCGCCGCGGCCGACCAGCTCAACCTGCACCGCAACTCCGTGGTGTACCGGTTGCACCGGGCGGAGGAGGAGCTGGGACGACCGCTGCGCGAATGCCGGCTCCAGCTCGAGCTCGCCCTGGACGTCTGCCATTGGCTCGGCCGCGTCGTGCTGGTGCCCGGCGGCGACGCCGACCCGGACGCCTGAGCATGAACGCGCCAGTCGCCACCGAGCTCGACATCGCGTCGCTGACCCGCTCGGTCCACGAGGCCGTCGCCGGGCAGGCCTTCGGCACGCACACCGCCGACGCCGCCTTCGACGCGGCGCTGTTCCACTGCGTCGAAACCAACGTACATTCCATTGTGGACATCGCTGCTGGACGGCTGACCGTCGCGGAGGCCGACCCGGGTCACGCGCTCTGCTTCGCCGAGGTCGTCGCCGATCTCGGCATCCCGTTCGGGGCGCTGGAGCGCGCGTACTGGGTCGGCGTCGAACGGCTGCTGCAGGAGTGGATCGCCTGCTCGCGGGCCGGCTCAGCGCAGGGCAAGGGCAGCTTCGACGAGCTGATCGGCGACCCGACCTCGGCCGTGTTCCCCTACGTGCTGCGCATGCTCGACCTGGTGCGCAACCGCCACGACGAGGTCAGCACTGCGCTGTGCGGCAGCGGGGAGGACCGCAGGCGGGAGGTCGTCGAGCAGCTGCTGCGCGGCGCGGTCTCCCGCCACGATCAGGAGCTCGACAACACCCTCGGCTACCGGCTGCGCGGCTGGCATCTGGGCCTGGTGTTCGAGACCAGCGACCGCGCGGACACCCGGCGCACGCTCGCGCGGCTGTGCGACCGGGCGGGGTCATGGGGGTCCCTCGTGGTGCCGGACGGGGCGGGCCGCGCCTCGGCCTGGCTCGGTTTCGCGCGCAGGCCCGACGCGATGACGCTGCACCGGCTGCGGCAGGCCATCGCGCAGCGCGGCGGTCCGGTCGCGGTCGGCGGTCCGGCCGAGGGCATCGACGGCATCCGGCAGGCTCACGACGAGGCACACCGGGCGGCCGAGCTGCGGCCGACACTGGCCGCGCCACCGGGCTGCGTGTGGTACCGCGACGTCCGGCTCGAGGCGTTCCTGCTCGACGACGTCGACGCGGCGCACCACTTCGTCGTCGCCGAGCTCGGCACGCTGGCCGAGGAGAGCGAGCGGGCGCACCGGATCCGCGAAACCCTGCTCGCCTCGCTGGCCACCGGCTCGCACGCCCGTGCCGCCGCCGAGCTTGGGGTGCACGAGAACACCGTGCGGCTGCGGCTGCGCTCAGCCGTCGACGTCCTCGGCGACGCGCTGCACGACCGGCGCACCGAGCTGCTGGTCGCGCTGCGGCTGCGGCGCGCGCTCGGCGCGCCGCATGCCGAAAGCGAAGCCGCGGCGGGCTGAAGCCCGTCACACCAGGGCGGCGTCCATCCCGCCGTCGACGACGAACGCCGAGCCACTGCAGAACCGGGACCGCTCCGACGCGAGGAACACCGCGAGCGGCGCGACGTCGTCCACGGTGCCGAGCCGGCCCTGCTTCTGCGCGATCAGGTCGTTGAGGCTGACGCCGAGCGCGCTCTCGAACTCCGGCACCCGGTCGAGGACCAGGTCGGTGCCGATGAAGCCGGGGCAGATCGCGTTCACCCGCACGCCGTGGTCGCGCCATTCGACGGCCGCGCTCCTGGTCAGCGAGATCACCCCGGCCTTGGCCGCCGCGTAGTGCGAGATGAGCGGCGAGCCGGCGAAGCCCGTGATGGAGGCCATGGTGATGATGGCGCCGCCGCCGTTGCCCGCCATGCTCCGGCCCGCATGGCGCACCGAGGAGTAGACGCCGTCCAGGTTGACGTCGAGCACGGAACGCCATTCCGCCTGCGACATCTCCGCGATCGGCGCCACGCTGGCGATTCCGGCGTTGGCCACCATGATGTCGACCGGCCCGTGCCGCTGCGTCACCCAGCCCAGCAGCTCCTCGACCTGCTTGTCGTCCCGGACGTCGCAGGCCGCGCCCTCACCGTGTGACAGCTGACTGGCCGTCTGCTGTGCGCCGTCGCCGTCGATGTCGGCCACGACGACCCGCGCGCCCGATGCGTCGAGCGCGGTCGCGATCGCCTTGCCCAGGCCCTTGGCGCCACCGGTCACGATGGCGGTCTTGTCTTTCAGCAGCTCGGTCATCAGAACAAACTCCCGCTCAGTGCGCAGTCGAGAACGTAGTGGGACGCGGTGATGAACATGGCGTCGTCGGAAGCGAGAAAGGCGACCATCTCGGCGACTTCCTCAGCCGTGCCAAGGCGTTGCTGTTTCAGCGCGACGACATCGTCGAAGTTCGCGCCGGTCGCCGTCTCGAACGGGTCGACGAGCCGGGAGACCATACCGGTGTCGATAAAGGACGGACACACGGCGTTCACCCGGATGCCGGCGTCACGCAACTCGAGCGCCGCGGTCTGCGACATCCTGATGACCGCGCCCTTCGACGCGCCGTAGACGCCCAGCAGCGGCACGCCGCCGAGCCCGGCGACCGAAGCCATGTTGACGATCGCGCCGCCGCCGGACGCCGCCAGCGCCGGGGTCTCGTGCTTGATGCCGAGGAAGACGCCCTTGAGGTTGATCGCCATCAGCGCGTCGTACTCCTCGTCGGGCGTCTCGACCAGCGGTTTCGCGATCTCGATGCCCGCGTTGTTGACGGCGATGTCGAGCCCGCCCCACTCGGTGACCGCGGCCGCCACCGCCGAGGCGACCTGCTCGCCGTCGGTGACGTCGCAGCCGACCGGCAGGGTCGCGGCGCCGAGGTCGGCCGCGGTCTGTTTCACCTTCTCCTCGTCGATGTCGGCGAGGACGACTCGTGCGCCGCGTTCGACGAAGAGCTCGGCGATCGAACGGCCGATCCCTTGCGCGGCACCGGTTATCAGTGCGCGTTTGTCATTCAGGTCAGAGAGCATGCCTTCAGGCTAGGAATCGGCCGCCACGGAAAGGAATGTCGAAAACCCAGCATCGCGGCCGATGATGCTGTCAGTCATCGACATTGGACCGCGCCCGCCCCGGCCATAGCGTTTTCGGCGAGAGATTTTTCCAGCCATATCCGGGAGGACGCCGGACGATGTTGCACCACACCATCGGCAGTCTCGTCGAGCGATGCGCGCAGCGGCACGGATCGCGCACCGCGGTCGTGCACGGCGCGCGGCGCATCACCTACCGCGAGCAGATCAGCCGCATCCGGCGCACCGGCCGCGCGCTGCTCGGGCTCGGCCTGCGGCCCGGCGATCGGGTGGCGATCCTGATGGCCGACCGGCCGGAAGTGCTCGACGTCTACTACGGCGCGCTGTGGGCCGGGCTGGCCGTCGTGCCGCTGAACGCCAAGCTCGGCGCGGCCGACCACACTCACATCGTGCGGGACTCGGGAGCCCGCGTCGTCGCGCACGACGCCGAGCACGCCGACCGCGTGACCGAGGTCCAGGCCGATGCCGGGGTCGAGATCGTGCTCTGCGTCGATGACGACGCGGTGCTGCCGGGTGGGTTGTCGTTGCCCCGGCTGCGGCGCGAGCACGACGACGGCCCGGGCATGCCCGATGTCGCGCCGGACGACCTGTTCGGCATCTACTACACGGGCGGCACGACCGGCAGGCCGAAGGGCGTCGTGCACACCCATCGGACGTTCATCGCGGCGCTGTTCAGCGAGCTGCTCGAGCTGGGACTCGGTGAGCAGGACGTGTTCGCGCACGTCGCCCCGCTGACCCACGCCAGCGGCGGGTTCGTGCTGCCGGTGTGGCTGCTCGGCGGCACCAACGTGATCCTCGGCGGGTTCGATCCCGAGCAGCTGCTCGACAGCATCGCGCGGGAGCGGGTCAGCGCGACGCTGCTGGTGCCGACGATGCTGTACGTGCTGCTGGACAGCATGCCGGGCAACGGGCTCGACCTGTCGTCATTGCGCACTGTCGTCTACGGCGCGTCGCCGATCGGGCAGCAGCGGCTGTTGCAGGCCATCGACCGGTTCGGGCCGATCTTCGCTCAGCTCTACGGCCAGACCGAGGCGCCGAACCAGCTCACCGTGCTGCGCAAGAGCGACCACGCCGACGCGGTCGGCTCCGGCGACCTCGACCCGCTGTCCTCGTGCGGGCGGCCGGTGGCGATCACCGACCTGCGCATCGCCGACGACGACCTGGCCGAGGTTCGCCCCGGCGAGCCCGGCGAGATCGCCGCCCGCGGCCCGCACGTGATGCTGCGGTACTGGAACCGGCCCGACGAGACCGCCGAGACGCTGCAAAACGGCTGGCTGCGCACCGGCGACATCGCGCGAGTGGACGACCGTGGTTTCGTCTACATCGTCGACCGCAAGAAAGACATGATCATCTCCGGCGGGTTCAACGTCTACCCCAAGGAAGTCGAGTCGACGCTGTTCGCCCATCCGGCCGTGCGCGACGCCTGCGTGATCGGCGTGCCGGACGAGAAGTGGGGCGAGGCGGTCAAGGCCGTCGTCGTCACCGACCCCGGCGTTCCGGTGCGGCCGGAGGAGCTCATCAGCTGGGTCAAGGAGCGCAAGGGCGGTGTGCTCGCCCCGAAGTCCATCGACTGCGTCGACGCGATCCCGCTCACCGCCGTCGGCAAGCACGACAAGCCCGCCCTGCGCTCCGCGTACTGGGGCGGGCGTGACCGCGCCGTCAACTGAGTATTTCCCTCGAAGAGAAAGAGAGATCTGGTGACTACGAACAAACCCGTCGTCGTCTACGGCGCCAGCGGCTACACCGGACGGCTCGTCGCGGAGTACCTGCGCGAGTACAACCTGCCGTTCATCGCGGCAGGCAGGAACAAGGACCGCATCAACGAGGCGATGCGCGCCGTGCCGGGCATCGAGACGGCGGACTACGACGTCGTGCAGGTCGACCACACGGTCGACGCGCTGACCGAGCTGTTCACCGGCGCGCAGGTCGTGTGCAACACCGTGGGGCCGTTCGCGAAGTACGGCCCCGAGGTCGTCGAGGCATGCATCAACGCGGGCACGCACTATCTCGACACCACCGGCGAGCAGGACTGGATGATCACCTGCGACGAGCAGTACGGCCACCGCATGGCGGAACGCGGTCTGCTGCTCTCGCCGGGCATCGCGCAGATGTACACCACCGGCGAGATCGCGGCCAACATCTGCCTCGAGACCCCCGGACTGGACACATTGGACATCGCGGTGTTCTGGAAGGGCTTCCCCACCGTCGCGTCGACGCAGACGATCCTTGTCAATGCGGCGATGTCGAAGGCGTACTACCTCGAACAGAACGAGTACGCGGAGTGGCCGGCCGACGGCACGATCTACGAGCTGACCGTGCCCGGTCTGCACGAGACCGGGCTGGCGCTGCCGTGGGGCGGCACCTCGCATCCGGTGTGGTTCCGGCAGGACCCACGGGTGGCCAACGTCAAGGTGCTCGGCGGCCTGCTCGACCGGCAGCTGATGCAGGGCGTGCCGCAGATCGTCGCGGGCGCGCTGGAGCAGGTCGGATCGCTGCCCGTAGAGCAACAGTTCGAGGCGCTGACCGAGACCGCGCTCGCGGTCCGCAGCGAGATGCCGCCGAGGGAGAACCAGCGCGTCAACATCTCGATCGACTCGGTGCACGCCACGGGACCGCTCGGCCGGGCCCACTGCCTGCTGCGCGGCGCCTGCAACTACAAGCAGACCGGCGTGATGCAGGCGTTCGCCGCGCACCACCTGGTGCAGGCGGCGCCGCGTCGCGCCGGGTTCGCCTCGGCGTGCCAGGCGTTCGGCCACCGCGAGCTGCTCGGCTCGCTCACCGCCTTCGGCCTGATGGCCACCCCGGAGGTCACCCGGGTTGGCTAGGGCGTGCTTCTCCAGCCCGCCAGGCCGCTCCCTGCTGGGCGCCCTCGCTGCTGGCGCGGTGCGTTCAGCAGGGCGGCTCGTCGCGGGGTGGGGAGTTCGCGGGCGTCTCCGCCGGGTGTCTCGGTTGCGGTACCGCGATATCCGGAGCCGCTCGTGGTCTGCGCGTGGTCAAGGTTCCGCGCTTCTTGGTGTAAGTGCGGCCGGTCGGGGTGGTGATCGTCGCCGTTCCGGATTCGGCGTCGTAGTCGAGTCGCCAACCGGGTTCGTCCTTGAGGTAATGGTGGTGTTCGCATTTCGCGCCGCCGTTCCGCGCGCTGGTCTCGCCGGAGGTGTGCCACTCGGTGAGGTGGTCGAAGTCGCAGCGCCGCGCGGGGCGGTGGCAGTACGGGCATTCGCGGTCGCGGGCGGCGATGAGTTCCCGCATGGCCTGGGTGGGTCGGCGTTGTCGGCCGATGTCGCGGGCGACGCCCGATGCGGGGTCGGTCAGCACCTTGCGCCACACCGAGCTCGGGTTCATGGCGATGTCCCGGGCGATCGGCCCCGGTATCGGGCCATAGCCGGACAGCTCCGCACCGTCGTCGCTCATGGTCAGCGCGGTGTCGATCGGCATATGCAGATACACCTGGGCTCCCACGCCGGAGCTGGGGCCGGTGGCGGCCTGGCCGAGCAGCAGTGCGGCAGTGATGTCGGCCCGGAGCTGGTCAAGGGTGCGCTGATCGCCGCTGTTGCGCAGGGCGCGCGCATCGCGGTCGATGCGGGCATACGCGGTGCCGGCCACCTCGACGGGCAAGTCGAGATACAGCGTCGCCATCGCATCTTCGCCGGCGACAAGCTCGATCTTCCGGCCCTCCCGAGCACGCCGCGCCCGCATGGCTTGCCCGTCGGGATCGACCTGCTGCGCCAGCCGTCGCGCCGCCCGCCGGAGCTGCGTGGCATCGCACGGCGCGACACAGCCTCCGCGTACCTGCTCGTCCAGCCGAGCGTCGACCTCGCGGGCGTGTGCCAGCGAGAGATTGTCCGTGACGTCGACGATCTTGCTCGCCGCATACGCCTCGTAGGCCCCGTCGGCCATCGCCGCCAGCGTGCGGGGCAACCGCTCCACCAGCACCACCGACCGATCGACTCGCCGTCGCGCCACCTGCCCCGACACCCGCAGCTCGAGAGCGGCCTCCTCGGCCACATATCGGGAGCCGTTCCGCAGTGCGTGCAGCCGGGCCAGCGCGCGTGTCTCCAGCGCGTCCGCCCGCGCCCGGACGCGGGTGGCCACGCCGAGTGCCCGGATCATGTCGGCGGCGTCCAGCTCGGAGACCTCGTCCCCCAGCCGCAGCCACTCCTGTTCGCTCCACTCCGCCGGCGGATCGACCTCCTCGTGGGCAGGCCCAGCCATCCCGTCGGGAAGGAACAGCATCCCCGACGGGCTCGCGGCCGGTACGAACGTGGTCATGCGGACAGCGTGTCGAACTTGTGTTCGAAAGGCAAGCACCGCGGGACCGCGAGTGGAGCGATCGGCAGCCCAAAACGCCGCGAACGTAGAACACGGCGTCGTGAACGCAGGACACGACGGCCTGAACGCGGGGCACGACGCATCCCGCCGCTGCGCACAGTAGGCATAGGCCAAGGACACGAAATGCGGGGGCCGATTTGTTCGGACCGACCAAAGCCAACGCACGCTGCGACCCGCACGATGCTCGGATAGGCCGACGGACACGCGAGCTACGGAGGCTCCGGAGATGGACGACAACGCCACCGCGGTCAAGTCACCAACATCAGCATGCACCAAGTTCGAAGCCCCGACCTACGTCGGCTGCCTGGTGGAGCGCGCGCGGCTGATCGAGCTGCTGCGGTCGGGCAGATCACGACGGCTCACCCTGATCCACGCGCCTGCCGGGTTCGGCAAGACGACGCTGGCCGCACAGTGGCAGCGCACCCTGCGGCGCGAGGGCGCGCCGGTGGCGTGGCTGAGCCTCGACCGCGATGACGACGACCCGTCGTGGTTTCTCGTCCGGCTCATCGAAGCCGTGCACCGGGCCGCGCCCGCGCTGGCGCCGGACACCTACGGCCTCGCCGAGGAGAGCGACGAGGCGCGGCGCTGCCTGCTGTCCGAACTGGTCAACCGCATCTCGCGCAGCCAGGTCGATCTCACCGTCGTGCTCGACGACTGGCACCTCGTCGACGGCACCGACGCCGCCGCGATCATGGAGTACCTGCTCGAGTTCGGACCCGACACCCTGCATTTCGTCGTCACCAGCCGCACCTTCACGCTGCCGGTCGGCAGGCTGAAGGTCGCGAACCAGGTCACCGAGATCGGCACCGAGCTGCTGCGGTTCAACCACGAGGAGTCCCACCTGCTGCTTCGTGAGCTCAACTCGCTGCCGCTGAGCTCCGCCGACGTGGAACGGCTCTGGCTGACGACCGACGGCTGGGCGGCCGCGCTCCAGTTGGCGACCCTGTCGCTGCGCAACTCCGGGCAGCCGGGGATGCTGGTGCGTCGGTTCTCCGGCGGCGACCGCTCGATCGGCGACTACCTGGCCGAGAACGTCTTCGACGCGCTGCCGCCCGAGACGCTCGACTTCCTGCTGACCACCTCCATCTGCGACCGGTTGTGCGGTGACCTCGCCTCCGCCCTCAGTGGACAGTCTTGCGGTCAGTCCATTTTGGAAGACCTGGAGCGAAGGGACCTCTTCCTCACGCCGCTCGACAGCGAACGGGAATGGTTCCGGTACCACCACCTGTTCGCCGACTACCTGCGCAAGCGCCTCGAACGCGATCACCACGGCCGAGCGATCATCCTGCATCAGGTGGCATCGGCCTGGTTCGCGTCGAGCGGCATGACCAGCGAGGCGGTCGGCCACGCGCTCGCGGCGGGCGACGCGACCCGTGCCGTCGACCTCGTCGAGCGGGAGGCGATGGCGCTGGTCGAGAACAGCAGGATGTCGAGCCTGCTGAAGCTGGCGGGCCAGCTCCCGCCGGAGCTGCTGCCAGGACGACCCCGGTTGCAGCTCGCGCTGGCCTGGGCGGACTGCCTGCTGCAGCACGAGCACTCGGCCGAGGTCGCGCTCGACCACGTGCACGCGGCGGCGGATGACGAGGACGCGCTGAGCGTCGAGGCCGACGTCATCAGGGCCTGCATCGACGGCTACGGCGACCGGGTCGCCGACATCGCGACCCGCATCGGGCCGTGCCTCGCCGAGCCGGAGGCGTACCGCCCGTGGGCCGTCGCCGTCGCCGCGAACGCCAAGGCGTTCCTGCACCTGCAGACCTTCGAGTTCGACCATGCCCGTGACATCCAGCGATGGGCACGCCGATACCAGGCGAGAACCGGCCCGTTCGCCGCCGTCTACGGCCGGTGCCTCGACGGCCTGGCCGCGTGGGAACAGCTCGACATCGCCGCCGCCCGCCGGTCCTTCGAGGAGGCCGGGAGCCTCGCCAGGCATGCCATCGGACGACGCAGCCACGCCGCCCGGCTCGCCGGCGCCCTGCTCGGGTTGCTGCACTACGAGCGCGGCGACCTCGACCGCGCCGAGGAACTGCTGGAGGAGTGCCACGAGCTCGGCGCCGAAAGCGGCGTCGCCGACTTCATGATCGCCACCTACATCACGCTGGCGCGGGTGAAGGCGTTGCGTGACGACCTGCCGGGCGCGTGGGCGGTGCTCGACGAGGGCGAGCTCACCGCGAGTCACCTCGGCCTGCACCGGCTGCGGGCCGCCGTCACCGACCAGCGAGTGCGGTTCCACCTCGACGACGGCGACCACGCGGCCGCGTCCGGCCTGCTGGCCCGCTGGGGCGACCGCGCGGACTGCGACGAGACCATCGCCGTCGTCGTCGGCCAGCGGTTGCGCACCGCCGAGGCCCGCGCGTTGCTGGCATCGGACGACGGCGCCGAGGCCGCGGTGACGCTGTTGTCCGAGGTGTACGACGAGGTCGCGGCGGCAGGGCGGCCGCATGCCACCGTGCTCGCCGGGATCGAGCTGGCCGTGGCGCTGCGAGCGACCGGCAGGTGCGACGAAGCGCTGCGGGTGCTGGCGCCCGCGCTGGTGGCGGGTGAGCGGGCTGGGCTGTTGCGTGCCTTCGCCGACGGCGGGCCGGTGGTGGCGCGGCTGGTCGGTGAACTGAGCGAGCTGGCCAGGCTCGACCGCTGGCCCGATGACCTGGCGCCGGTGTCCACCGAATACCTCACCCGGATCCTGACCGCGCACGCCCCGGCGCGCTCCGCGCAACCCGGCAGGTTGCCGGAACAGCCGCTCACCGCGAGGGAGGTCGACATCGTCCGGCTGCTCGATCGAGGTCTGTCCAACAAGGAGATAGCGCGACGGCTGGGTGTCACCGTCAACACGGTGAAGTGGTACCTGAAAGGCGTCTACACCAAGCTGGGCGTGACCCGGCGGCAGGAGTCGGTGACCGAGGCGCGCCGCCGGGCGATCATCCGCTGAGCACCCGTAGCACCGCCGCGAGCAGGAACAGCACCGCGACCGCCTGGGCGACGACCGCGCCGCGCCGCAGCACCTGGTGCCGCCTGACGCGCTCCTGCTCGGGCAGTGCCGCCGGGGCGAGCGTCGCCGCGTTGCGATAGCCCCACCGGCCGAGCGGGGCCAGCACCATGGCGACGGCGACACACGTGAGGACATCGGCGATCATCTCGTCTCCGGCTCTGTGACCTTCGCCCCAAGCCACCGCGGCATCGCGCCGCCCGCGGCGGTGAGACCGCTGTCGGCGCCACCCCTCGCAGGCTCGGGGCGACTCCTCCACCGGTCGGCGAAGCTTCCAACCGCCACGCTCATCGCACGCCCGCGGTGCCGGAGATGTCCGAGGACGGCGGCGCCTCGGGGTGGGCGGGCCGATAACGGTCGGCGTAGCTGATGTCGGCCTCGTGGATCTGCCTGCCCAGCCACGAACGCCAGTGCTCGAATGCCCGCTCGGTGCGGAGCTGCTCCCGGAGCGCGTCGCGGACCTGCGCGAACTCGGGCGGCCGCGCGGGTTCGGTCGCATCGACCCGCCCGATGTTCCAGCCGTACTTGCCCCGCACCGGGCCGTACAGCTCGCCGCGGCCGACCGCGAAGGCCGCCGCCGCGACCGGCGCCGCCAGCTCGCGCTCGCTGAGCGTGCCGAGCAGCCCGCCGGACCTCCTGGTGCTGCCGTCGAGGCTGTGCCGCGCGGCCACCGTCGCGAACGGGACGCCCGCCCGCAGCTCGCTGACCACCGCCTGTGCGTCGTCCCTCGTCCTGACGACGATGTTGCGCAACGTCCTGCGCTCCGGCACGCCGAGCGTGTCCTTGCGCCGCTCGAACTCGGCGCGCAGCTCCGCGTCGCTGACGCGCACCTGGCGGCTCGTGCTGTCCATCAGCCGCCCGACGGTGAGCTGCCGCGTGATCTCGGCGAGCACCTGCGGCTCAGACGTGCCCGCCTCGCCGAGGGACTGCACGAACGCCGCCCTGCTCCGGTAGCGGCTGGCGATGAACCGGTCGAGGACGTCGCGGGCCTGGACGGCCGGGACGACGATGTTCCGCTCGGCGGCGAGCCGGTCGAGCAGCATGCTCACCGCGACCGACTTGGCCGTGTCGCGCCGGAAGGCGTCGAGCGCGGCGGGGTCCTCGGGCGGCACGACGCCGTAGAGCGCGCGCAGCGTCTCGACCCGCTCGTCGAGCTGCTCCGCGGTGACCGCCCGGTCGCCGACCGCGAACGCGGCGCCGTCGGGCAGTCCCGCCCACGGCTGCCACGCCATGGCGACGGCGCCCAGCACGAGCGCCAGCGTCGCCCCGATGGCGATCACCATCCGGCGGGTCCGCGACGGCCTCGCCGTCGCGGTGGTCGTCTCGGGTCGCTCCTGCTCAATGGGTGCCTGGTCGGTCTGCGTCATCGGCTTGCTCCTACCAGCATTCGGTCATCGGGGGTGTCATGGTCGGCCGGCGCGGCATCGGCCCGCTCGGTTCGGACGGACAGCCAGACGACGAACGCCGCGGCCAGCACCGAGAGGCCGACCGTGCCCGCCAGCAGTGCGCCGAAGGCCCGGATGATCGCGAGTTGGGAGAGCACGAGCACGCCGTACCCGGTCGCCGAGGCCGCCGCGGCGAGCAGCACCGCGCGCCGCAGGCCCGCCGCTCGCCGTCGGACGGCCTCGGCGAGCACCACGGTGAACTCGCAGGCCACGGCCGCCGTCAGCGAGCCGACCGCGGCGGTCACCGGGTTGAGGTCTATCCCGGTCAACCGCATGAGCAGCAACGCGAGCCCGGTCGTGAGCACGGCGGCGGCTCCGGCGCGCACCGCATCGCCGCGCCTGCGCAACCCGATCGCGAGCACGGCTACGGCGGCGAGGATGCCGAACCCCGCGGTGACGTACCGGCTCTGCGAGATCGCCTCGTAGCCGGAGACCGCGACCATCGGCAGCCCGGTGATGCGGACGTCGACGCCGTCCGGTGGCGGGGGCAGCACGCGGTGCAGGTCGTCGCGCAGCCGGGCAAGCTCCTCGGCGTCATCGAGCTCGACCCCGAACGAGAGCATCGTCATGTGCTGGTCGTCGCGGATCACGCTGCTGGTGAGATAGCGGGGAACCAGCCGCAGCCCGGCCTGCAACTGGTCCGGTGTCGGGTTGGCGCCCAGGAACCGCAGCAGCATCGGTGGTGACAGCACCGGCCGCAGCTCGTCGCCGTGCGCGGCGATGACGGCGTTCTGCGCCGACCGCATCCAGTCGAGCGTCTGCCTGGTCACGGTGTCCTTGCCGGTCAGGCTGATCGCGACCTCGCCGGAGGAGTCCATGACGTCCTCGACGTGGCGCGCGTCGTGCAGCACCGGGAGGTCGGCCGCGAGGCCCTGGAAGTCGGCCCTCAGCGGCAGGCCGGGCAACATGGCCCAGCCCGAGGCGGCGACGAGCACGGCGGCGCCACCCGCCGCGACCCGCACCCGCGCGGACGGCGGGCGCGCCAGCGGTGCCGCGCTCGTGACGGCAGGTGGCGCGGGTGGCACGAACCACCTGGCCACCACCAGTCCGACCGCGAGTGAGACCAGGATGCCGGTCGCCAGCGTGGCGCCCAGCTCGGCGACGACCGGTATCGGCGTCACCGCGAGAGCGGCGAAGCTGGCCGCCGTGGCGGCCGCGACGGTGACGACGACGCGGGTGTCGAGCCGCTGGTTCAGGAACGTCATGAAGTCACTGCCGACGCCGAGCAGCACCGGCAGGAACGCGACGACACCGAGCGAGACCGGCATGCCGGTCCAGCCGAACAGGCCCAGCGTGAGCGCCGTGCCGATGGCGGTGGTGACCAGCGGCAGCATGCGTCTGCGCAGGGTCGTCCAGCGCACCAGCAGGAACCAGGCGCCGACGGCGAGCAGGGCGACCCCGCCGAGCAGCGGCACCTCGTGCCGGGCCTGCTCACCGAGTGCCGCGACGACGGTGGGGATGCCGGAGATGGTGACGCGCTTCGCGTCCAGGTTCGCCGCGCCGACCGTGCGGTGGACCGCGCCGACCAGCCGCTCGGTCGCCTGCTGGTCCATGTCCTGGTGCGGCCGCACCAAGATCGCGACCGAGTCGTCGGACGGGACGACGAAATGCCACTGTGGCTTCGGCGCGCCGCCCGGTCCGTAGACGACGGTGCGGACGAACTTCTCGTTGTACAGCGTCGGTAACCCGGCGGGCAGACCCTGCTGCAACAGCCCGGCGTAGCGGCGGTCGAAGTCCGCGGTGGCGGCCCGTCCGGCGGCTCGCACCTCGGCGGGGGACTGGCCCTGCGCTCGCGCCCGCTGTTCCGCCTTGGCTCGCAGCCCGTCCCGGTAGCCGGTGAGCTCGGCGAACAGCGTCTGCGTCTGGCCCGCGATCTGGTTCAGCACGGTGGCAGGTCCGTACACCGACGCCACGTCCGGCAGCGTCGACAGCTCACCTTCCAGCCGCAGCAGGGCGGGCAGCCGATCGCCGGCGAGCTGCTGCCCCGGCTTGTCCGACTCGACCAGCACCACGATCGGGTCGCCACCGAAGGAGGCCGCGACGTCGTCGGTGGCCCGGGCCACCGGATCGCCCGCCGGCACGAAGGAGTCCACCCCGGTGCGGACGTCGAGCCGCGCGATCCCCGCGACCGCGCCGCCGAGCACCGCGGCGAGCAGCGTGACGCCGAGCGCCACCCGCGCGAACGACTGTCTGCCCGTCATCGTGGCTGTTCCTCCTCCTCGACCCGGGGGTACTCACCGTGGAAGTTCTCCGGGTGGGAGGCACCGCCCGGATCCGGGTACGGGTTGTACTTGCGCAGTGGCCCGCTCTGGGTGAACACCGACGAGCTCATCGACTTCTCGTTCAGCATCGGCATGACCCGGCCGATGTAGCCGTTGGCGTCGTGGCCGCTGAGGTAGGCGGAGAAGTTGGTGAAGAGCGCCGCGACGTCGTG
>WHUB01000350.1 GCA_009377395.1 Actinophytocola sp.
GTCCCGACATTTCAAACGACCGAAACCCTGCCAATTTCTTGACGCGGGACACGTGGAGGTAGGCGTCGGTGCTGTGGGTATCGGCGTGCCCGAGCCAGAGCGCGATAGCGGACACGTCGACTCCAGCGGCGAGGAGGTTCATGGCTGCGGTGTGCCGCAACGTGTGCATGGTGACGTGCTTGGCGGCGATGCTGGGACAGGTGATCGCTGCGGGGATGAGGTGCTTCGCCAAGCGGTGCTCGAGCGCGTCGCGGGACAGCGGTTGTCCGTGGGGGCCGCAGAACAGCGCGGCACCAGGACGAGTACTGCGTTCGGCGAGGTAGGTCGTCATCGTGGTCACGGTGGCCTTCGTCAGCGGGGTGATGCGTTGGCGTCGTCCTTTGCCGGTGCAGGCGATGTGAGGTCCGGTGCCGAGGTGGATGTCGTCGCAGTTCAGTGAGCAGATCTCGCTGATGCGAAGGCCGGTCTGCACGGTCATGGCGAGCAGTGCGTGGTCGCGTCGACCGGTCCAGGTCTGGCGGTCGGGTGCTGAGAGCAGGGCTTCGATCTCGGCGGGGGTGAGGAATTCGATGACAGGTCTTGCCGTGCGCCTTGGTGGGACCGCGAGGACCTGGGTGATGGTCGCGGCATGCTCGGGGTGGTCCGGCAGGGCACGGCCGAGCACGGAGCGGATCGCGGTCAGACGAGTGTTGCGGCTCTTGGCGTT
>WHUB01000351.1 GCA_009377395.1 Actinophytocola sp.
CCGGAGGCCGAGCCGGTGCCCGCGACGTGGACAGAGCTAGCAAGGTCGGGCGGGCCGTCGCCCAGGCACCCGAACTGGAGCTGGCGGGAGTCGCCGGGTTCGAAGGCGTCATCGGCGGCCAGCGTACTCCGGAGATCGTCGAACCAGTGCGGCAGTTCCTGAGCAACATCCGGCAGACCGCGGAGGAACTGATGGCCGCCGGCGCCTTCCGGGCCGGACACCCGGTGATTCTCTCCGCCGGCGGCAGCGCCTTCTTCGACCAGGTCGTCGACGTGTTCACCACCGACCGCAACAAGTACGCACTACCGGTCGACGTGGTCATCCGCTCCGGCTGCTACCTCACCCACGACCACGCCACCTACCGCGGGTCCTCTCCATTCCTCGGCACCGGCGACGCCGACTTCCAGCCTGCCATCGAGGTCTGGGCCCGAGTCCTATCCACCCCCGAACCAGGATTGGCGATCATCGACGCCGGCAAACGCGACGTCTCCACCGACATCCGCATGCCACTTGTGCTCAGACGCCTCCGCGATGGGCAACTGGAAGAACTCGCCGAAGTGACCGTCGACCACGTCAACGACCAGCACGGCTACCTGCACCTAGCCGAAGGCCATGGCGATCTCCTACGGGTGGGCGACCTCGTCCAGCTCGGCATCTCACATCCGTGCACCACATTCGACAAATGGCGGGCCATCCCCGTGGTGGA
>WHUB01000352.1 GCA_009377395.1 Actinophytocola sp.
TGCACGGCCGTGTTCAGCGACTCCTGGTCCGCCACATCAGCTTGAACTGGGAAGGCATGCTCGTCCGTCCACTCGCCAGGATCGAGGTCGAGCACGCCGACGTTGGCGCCGGCGGCGAGGAACGTCCGGGCGCATGCGGCCCCGATACCCGAGCCGCCGCCCGTGATGACGACGGTGCTACCGCTGAGAGACTCCACTTTTCACCCCTCCGAGCAGGTGTTGCGCTGCCGGCCCAGCTGGTCGATCTCCACCTCGACGACGTCGCCGTCGGTCAGGTACGGGAACCGGCCGGACAGCCCGACCCCCTCCGGCGTACCCGTGTTGATCAGGTCACCGGGGTCGAGCACCATGACCTGCGAGAGTCGCCAGATGATGTCGGCGACATTGAAGATCATGTCGGCGGTGGACGAGTCTTGCCCTTCGACCACTGGCCGCCGGACCGCTCGAGCTGGAGCTCACGCTCGGACACGTCGTTGGAGACCGCGAACCCGGCGATGTGCGCCCACGCATCGGCCGGCGAATCCAGGTACCGGGCCGTCCGGCCGATGACGACGGCCAGCTCGACCTCCCAGTCGGTCTTGACCAGGCCGCGGGGGAGGAGGACATCGTCGTTCGGGCCGACCACCGTGTTCGGTGCCTTGTAGAAGACGACCGGTTCGCTCGGCGGCGCGGCGCCAGACTCGGCCGCGTGGGCGGCGTAGTTCA
>WHUB01000353.1 GCA_009377395.1 Actinophytocola sp.
AGACGTCCGCCGCGCCGATCTCGTGCAGCTCCCACAGCCGCTGCGCGAGATCCACGCTGCGCTCGGCCGCCGAACCGACGACCTCCTCGGGCGCGGCCCTGCCCGCCATCACGAGCTGCTTCAGCGCGAGCCTGTTGGCGGCCACAAAACCGCCCGCCCTGCCGGCGAGCTCCATGGCGAGCGCCTGCGAATGACCTGTGCCGAAGGCCTGCAGGATGCCACCGGCCTCGAGCGCGTCGGCGCACCGCCGCGCCGCCCCCGAGATCGCCTCCCGCTGCGTGCGCAGGACGCGGTCGACCGCATGCTGCAGTGTCCGCGCCGCGGTGTGCTGATCGACCGCCAGCTCCTCCGGTGTGTCCGCGCTCCGTGCCGCCATGTGCCGCCCTTCTCGCCGGTACCGCTGCGTCCTCGGTCGAAGCGTAGGTGCTGCCCGTACCGGGAGGCGGGCGACCACCCGCGCACCCGGCGAAGCCCCGGGAGGCCGACGGTGTCAGGCGTGCCGGCGGTCCGCCACGTCGCGCAGGCCGAGGAGCTCGACGGCGCGCTCGCGCATCTCGACCTTGCGCACCTTGCCGGTGACGGTCATCGGGAACTCGTCCACCACGTGGACGTACCGGGGGATCTTGTGGTGCGAGATCCTGTCGGCGCAGAACTCCCCGAGCGTCTCCGCGGTCAGCGGCTCGGCGCCGTCGCGCAGCTGCAG
>WHUB01000354.1 GCA_009377395.1 Actinophytocola sp.
GACGGCCACCTGC
The DNA here is from genome assembly GCA_009377395.1 of Actinophytocola sp. Taxonomy (GTDB): domain Bacteria; phylum Actinomycetota; class Actinomycetes; order Mycobacteriales; family Pseudonocardiaceae; genus Haloechinothrix_A. The sequence goes on from WHUB01000354.1 coordinate 14, forward strand.
GGGGCGAGCTTGGCAATCGCGATGACCGCCGCGAGCACGGCGGCGGCGCCGCTCATGTCGGACTTCATGGTCACCATGCCGTCGTTCGGCTTGAGCGAGATCCCGCCGGTGTCGAAGGTGATGCCCTTGCCGACGAAGGCGACGTGCTTACCGGCCTTCGGCGGCTGGTAGGCGATCCGGACCAGCCGCGGCGGCCGGGACGACCCCTGTCCGACGCCGATGATGCCGCCGTAGCCGCCCTTCGCGAGGGCCTTCTCGTCGAGCACTTCAACGTCGACTTTGACGCCCTTGGCGAGCTTCGCCGCGGCGTCGGCCAGTTCCTTCGGCGGCTGGTCGCCTGGAGGCATGTTGACCCAGTTGCGTGCGGTATTGACCGCGTCGGCCACCACCTCGGCCCGCTCGACGGCGTCCTTGACTGCCTTGGCCCTGACCCCGGGACCGACGACCGTCGCGGCGGCGAGCGGGGCCTTGACGTCGTCCCCGGTCTTGTACTCGTTGAACGCGTACGCGCCGAGCAGCAGACCTTCGGCGACCGCGCTGGCCCGCTCCGGCCCGTCGGCAGGCAGGACGAAGGCGGCGGATTCCATACCGGCTAGCGAGCGCGCGGCCGCGCCGGCGGCCCGGCGGATCTGTTCGAGGGTCGGGCCGCCGTTGTCCTCCGCCACGGCGCCGACGCCCGCAGCGACCAC
>WHUB01000355.1 GCA_009377395.1 Actinophytocola sp.
GTGATCGATGGTCTCTCCGACCTGCTTCGGTGGCGGAATCCGATGGGACAGTAGTCTCAACGCTTCACCGTGGCGGACGCCTGCGATCGTTAGCGTACAGCCAGCTGCCTCGGATACTCCTCGCCGTCGCCTCGGGGTTCTTGTAGTAGCCCTTCATCAGGCTCTGCCCGGGAATGCCGCGCACGATGATCTCTCCGACCTAGCCAGGCGCCGCGTCGGCGTCATCTTCCGTGACGACCCGAACTTCGCGCTCCCCGATTGGCAGGCCGACGGACGGCCAGCGGTTATCCCCGAATAGTGGCGCGAGCGTGACCAACTCCATCGCCTCGGTCAGCCCGTACAGGTTTGTCAGCTGGACGTCGAACCGGCGCTCGAATGCGTCCTTTTCTTCGTCGGTGATGGCGAAAGCGTAAATGATCCGGCGCACCGAGTTATCGGCATCATCAGGCTGCGCCGGCCGGACTCGTTCAGGCCACCCCGACACGGGCTGCGGGGCCGGTCGCGGCGGAGCGGGTACCGGGACGCCGTCAGCTTTGTGCTTGGATCTGATGCGCGGCCCGCTTGGTGGGCAACGGACTCGGAGACGTGGACGCGGCTGATGCTGCGGGATTCATCCCGGTGATGGGACCCCAGATACGAATCGAACCCAGGTGCTGTGACCTGGGCTTGGGCTCCCCCGGCTGGACTCGAACCAGCAACC
>WHUB01000356.1 GCA_009377395.1 Actinophytocola sp.
GCTGCGGAACTCGCCGGGCGCGCCGGCGGGCCGCTGCGCTCGGGCGCTCGCGCCTTCAGGAAGGATGGGCGCATGGACGAGCGACTGAGGAGAGCGGCGGGCGAGGCGATCGGATTCATGCCCGAGGACGAGGGCGTGGCCTTGTACGAAGCCGGACTCGAGGCACCGGCCGAGCACCCCTGGATCGAGATCGGCAGCTACTGCGGGAAGTCGGCGATCTTCCTCGGGGCCGCGGCGCGGGACCGGGGGACCACCCTGTTCTCGATCGATCACCACCGGGGGTCCGAGGAGCATCAGCCCGGCGAGGGCTACCACGATCCTCGGCTCACCGACGAGGCCGGGCGCGTCGATACCTTGCCGGAGTTCCGGCGAACGATCTCCAACGCCGGCCTGGACGGAGTCGTCCTCGGCCTCGCGGCGCGCTCGGAGGAGCTGGGCCCTGTCTGGCGCGCGTCACTCGGCCTGGTCTTCATCGACGGTGGCCACAGCGCGGAGGCCGCCACCGCGGACTACGAGGGCTGGGCGCCGCATCTCGTGCCGGGCGGGCTCCTGGTCATCCACGATGTGTTCGAGGACCCGGCGGATGGGGGCCGCCCGCCCTTCGAGATCTACGAACGAGCGCTCGCGTCCGGAGCGTTCCGGGAGCGAAGCCGGACCCGGAGCCTGAGGGTCCTAGATCGCTCCGCCGACGGGTTCT
>WHUB01000357.1 GCA_009377395.1 Actinophytocola sp.
CGCATCGGGATGGGATCGCCGAGCCGTGGGGGACACGGACGCCGTACGGGCCTGGGGAGCGCTGGCCGGTCAGGACCGATATGCGGTTGGTGGATGGGCTGGCTGAGGGCGAGGTGGATCGGTGGGTGCAGTCGGCGTCGGTGTTGCATTCGAATGGGGATGCGTTGGATATCGCGGTCAAGGACGGGCGGATGGTCGGGGTGCGGGGCCGCGGGGGCGATCGGGTGAACCGGGGCAGGGTGGATGTCAAGGATTTGTTCGGGTGGCAGGCGAACTCGTCGCGGGAGCGGCTCACCCGGCCGTTGGTGCGTGAGAACGGTCGGCTGGTGGAGACGGATTGGGACACCGCCATGGAGCGCGTCGCGGGACATTGCCGGTCGCTGCTTGCCGAGCGGGGCCCCGCCTCGGTCGGTTTCTACACCACGGGGCAGTTGTTTCTCGAGGAGTACTACACGCTGGCGGCGATCGCGCGCGGCGGGATCGGCACGAACCATCTGGATGGCAACACCCGGCTGTGCACGTCGACGGCGGCGGAGTCGTTGAAGCAGACCTTCGGGTGTGATGGTCAACCGGGCTCGTATGGCGACGTCGATCATGCTGACGTGATCGCGCTGTTCGGCCACAACGTCGCGGAGACGCAGAGTGTGCTGTGGATGCGGGTGCTGGATCGGCTGGCGGGCCCGGATCCGCCGACGG
>WHUB01000358.1 GCA_009377395.1 Actinophytocola sp.
GGATCGTCTGGCCGGCGGTGCGCACCCCGCTGGCCACCGGATCGCTCATCGTCGCAGCCTACGTGCTGGGCGCGTTCGAGGTGCCCCTGGTGGTCGGACCCACCTACCCGCCGACGCTTGCCGCGCTGGCGCACGAGCACACCCTGGCCGCCGACCTCGCGGGCATTTCGCGCGCGGCCGCCGTGCTGGTCCTGGCCACCGGGCTGACCGTCGCGCTGGCCGTGCCGGCGGCACGCGCGGCGAGGAGCCGCGATGCGTGAGCGCGCGGGTCCCCGATGGCTCGTGGCGGTCCTGGCGGCCGCCTACGCCGCTCCGCTCGGGCTGCTCGTGCTGCGCGCGACCGCGGACACCTGGCGCGCGCCAGCGGTATGGCCGCAGGCGCTCGGGTGGCGCGGCGTCACCAACCTCCTCCACCCGGGGATCGTCTCGGCGGTCGTGAACTCGCTCGTCGTCGCCGTCGCCACGACGGTGCTCGCCGTCGTCCTCGGATGGGGGGCTGCCCGGGTGCTCGCCGGACGTGACCGCGCGAGAAGACGACTGCTGTACGCGCTGGTCGCGCTGCCGCTGCTCGTGCCGCCCTACGCCGTCGGCGTCGGGCTCGGGGGCTGGTTCGTGCGCTGGGGTCTGGTCGACAGTCGCACGGCGCTGATGCTCGCCCACCTGGTGTACGTCCTGCCCTACGTCGTGCTGGTGCT
>WHUB01000359.1 GCA_009377395.1 Actinophytocola sp.
GAACAAGTGGCGCCGCCGGTTCGTGGCCCAGCGGTTGGACGGGTTGGTAGACGAGCCCAGGCCGGGCCGCCCGCCGTCGATCCTGCTCGACAAGGTCGAGGACGTGCTCACCGCGACGCTGGAGCAGAAACCGCAGAACGCGACGCACTGGTCGCGCGCGTCGATGGCGAAGAAATCGGGGCTGTCGAAATCGACGATCGGGCGGATCTGGCGCACGTTCGAGCTCAAGCCGCACCTCACGGACGGGTTCAAACTGTCCAGCGATCCATTGTTCGTGGACAAGGTCGTCGATGTTGTGGGGCTCTATCACAACCCTCCGGAGCGAGCCGTGGTGCTGTGTGTGGACGAGAAATCGGGCATACAAGCCCTGGATCGCTCCCAGCCGGTACTGCCGATGATGCCCGGGATGCCCGAACGCCGCAGCCACGACTATGTCCGCCATGGCGTGAGTAGCCTGTTCGCGGCGTTCAACATCGCTGACGGGACCGTCATCTCCGAACTGCACCGCCGGCACCGGGCGGTCGAATTCAAGAAATTCCTTGTCACCATTGACAAAGCCGTACCCGACGAGCTGGACGTGCACCTAGTGTGCGACAACCTCGCCACCCACAAGACCCCCGCCATCAACGACTGGCTGGCCATGTCCCGCGTCAAGAAATTGGCAGGGTTTCGGTCGTTTGAAATGTCGGGACGG
>WHUB01000035.1:0-1335 GCA_009377395.1 Actinophytocola sp.
ACTGCGCAGCCGCCGACATCCCCGACAGCTTCGCGTGCAGGGCGGCGAAATGCTGCAACTGGTCGTACAGCGCACCATAGGTGAACGGCTTGATCAGATAATGCAGCACGCCACCGTGCATCGCCCCGCGCACCGTGTCCACATCGGTCGCCGCGCTGATCACGATCACGTCCGGGCCATCGGGACTGCCGCGAATGGTGCGCAACACGCTGAGGCCGTCGATGTCGGGCAGGTAGATGTCGAGCAGCACCAGGTCCGGTTTCAGCTCGGCGACCAGGCGCAGCGCGTCGGCGCCGGTATGCGCCACCCCGGCCACCTCGAAGCCGGCCGTGGTGCTCACGTATCCGCTGTGCACCTTGGCGACCATGAAATCGTCGTCGACGACGAGCACCCGGATCATGCCTTGACCTCCGACGTCACCGGCAGCGTCGCCGTGAACACCGCCCCTTGCGCGTTGTGCACCTCGACCAGACCACCCCGCCTCACGCAGATCTGCCGCGTCAGCGCGAGCCCGAGACCCCGCTGCCCGCCCTGCTCCGCCGCCTTCGTGGTGAAGCCGTGCCGGAACACCTCCTCGGCGATCTCCGGCGCGATGCCCGGCCCCGAGTCGCGCACCCGCACCCACGTCCCCGACGACGACTGCAGCAGGTCGACCTCGATCCACTTCGGCCGGTCGCCGTCGGAGTGCCCGTGCAGCGCGTCGAGCGCGTTGTCCACCAGGTTTCCCAGCACCGTCACCAGATCCGCCGACATCGTCTCGTCGAGCTCACGCAGCTCGCTCCGCTCGGACACCCTGAGCCCGACGCCCTGTTCCGCCGCGAGACTGGCCTTGGCGGTCAGCAGCGCGGCGACGGCGGAGTCGTCGATCCGGTCGGCCACCTCGGCCTGCCACTGGTGGCGCAGCGCGCTGAGCCGGTCGACATACCGACTGACCTCGTCGTACTCGCCCAGCTCGATCAGCCCGGCGATGGTGTGCAGCCGGTTGCTGAACTCGTGCGCCTGCGCCCGTAGCGTCTCCGTCGTGTTGCGGTTCGCGTCGAGCTGATCGCGCAGCTGCACCAGCTCGGTGCGGTCCCGCAGCGTCGCGACCGCGCCCGGCTCCTTGTCGCCGAGCCGGATCGGCATCCGGTTCATGATCAGCACCTTTCCCTTGCGCAGCACGATCTGGTCCGCGCCCTGCGCCTTCCCGGTGAGCACGTCGAGGATGCGGTCGTTGAGGCCGAGGTCGTGCATGCTGCGGCCGACGACGTCGGCGGGCAGCGACAGCAGCTCTCGCGCCTTGTCGTTCGCGAGCGTCAGCCGCTGCTGCTGGTCGAGGCCGATGACGCCTTCCTT
>WHUB01000035.1:1345-41631 GCA_009377395.1 Actinophytocola sp.
GGGCGATGGCGACGTACTCCGCGCCGGACAGCGCCCGCGCGGCCTCGGCGAGCGGCGCGAGCGACTTGTGTTCCGACGGCCTGCCGAGCAGCAGGCGGGTGGTCGAGTTGGCCGCGACGCTCTCGGCGATGCCGAGCATGCGGCGTCCCTCGGTGTCGCGAAAGTCGGTGCGCGCCTGCGCGATGCTCAGCGCGGCGACGGCCGCGAGCAGCACCAGCACGATCAGCAGCTGCAACACCAGCAGCTGCCGCGCCAGCGAGCCCTTCCTGACCACGCCCATCGCCTCCCGGTTCGTTCAGTCGCGTCCTTAGTGTGACCTCTGCGACCGCCGTGACGCTCGTGAACACAATGACCACAACGAACGTTGCGGCCGCAATGCAGACGAGCCGCCCGGCCAGCCCTCACCATTCGGGGCACTCAACGACGAGAGGCAGGGATCACAGTGAGGATGCGCAAACTGCTCGCCGCGGCGGTGGCCGCCACGGCGGCGGTGACACTGACCGCGTGCAGCACGGCCGGTGGCAGCAGCGGCGGCTCGGAGATGACGGGCCTGCGGATCATGGTGCCGAACTCGCCCGGCGGCGGGTACGACACCACCGCTCGCACCATCGCCCAGACCATGGAGGAGACCGGGCTCACGAGCACGGTCGAGGTGTTCAACCTCGACGGCGCGGGCGGCACCGTCGGCCTCGGCCGGACGGTCAGCGAGCGCGGTAACGGCAAGCTCATGATGCAGATGGGCCTTGGCGTCGTCGGCAGCGTCTACACCTACAAGTCGCCGTCGTCGCTGGCCGACACGACGCCGATCGCCCGGACGGTCGAGGAACCCGAGATCATCGTGGTGCCGGAGGACTCCAAGTACACCAGCATCGACCAGCTCATCGCCGATTGGAAGGCCGACCCCGGCGCGATGCCGGTCGGCGGCGGATCGTCGCCCGGCGGCCCCGACCACCTGGCGCCGATGCTCACCGCGGAGGCGGTCGGCATCGATCCCAAGCAGGTCAACTACATCCCCTACGACGGCGGCGGCGAGCTGCTGGCGGCCATCCTCGGCGGCAAGGTCGCCTTCGGCGTCTCCGGCATCAGCGAGTACCTGGACCAGATCGAGGCCGGCGAGCTGCGGGTGCTCGCGGTGACAGGGCAGCAGCGGATCGACGGCATCGACGCGCCGACGCTGAGCGAGGCGGGCATCGACGTCGAGTTCACCAACTGGCGCGGCATCGTCGCCCCGCCCGGCATCAGCGACGCCGATCGCAAGGCGCTCATCGACGTCCTCACCAAGCTGCACGACACGCCGGAATGGCAGCAGGCCATGAAGGAGAACTACTGGACCGACAAGTTCCTCACCGGCGAGAAGTTCGGCGAGTACATGGAGCAGCAGACCGCCGAGGTCGAGCGAGTGCTCACGGAGCTGGGGCTGGCGTGACTGCTGCGGTAACCGCGACGCGCTGGCTGCGGCGGCACTCCGAGTTCGGCATGGTCGCCTTCCTGGCGGCACTGGGCGCGCTGGTGATCGTCGACGCGATGTCCATCGCGGAAGACTTCACCCAGAGCAGCCCGGTGGGGCCGAAGACGGTGCCGCTGCTGGTCGGCGGGCTGCTGCTGGTCATCGCACTCGTCCTTGCCGTCGACGTCGCACGCGGCGGCAAGGGCGAGTCCGAGCAGGGGGAGGACATCGACCTGTCCACCCCGCCGGAGTGGCGGACCGTGCTGCTGCTCGCCGCCGTGTTCTGCGCCAACATCGTGCTGATCGACAGGCTCGGGTTCCCGATCTCGGGCGCGATCCTGTTCTGGGGCGCGGCGTACGCGCTCGGCAGCAGGCACTGGGTGCGCGACCCGCTCATCGCGGTCACGCTCTCGGTGCTGACGTACCTGCTGTTCGTCCGGATGCTGGCCGTGCCGCTGCCGGCCGGGCCGCTGGCGGGGGTGATCTGACATGGACACCTTCGCCAACCTGCTCGACGGCTTCGCCACCGCGATCACCCCAGCACACCTGGCGTTCGCTGCGCTCGGCGTGCTGCTCGGCACCGCGATCGGGGTGCTGCCCGGCATCGGTCCGGCGATGGCGGTGGCGCTGCTGCTGCCCGTCACCTACAGCATCGAGCCGACCGGCGCGTTCATCATGTTCGCCGGGATCTACTACGGCGGCATGTTCGGCGGCTCGACGACGTCGATCCTGCTGAACACGCCGGGGGAGTCGGCGTCGGTGGTCACCGCGATCGAGGGCTATCCGATGGCCAAACGCGGCCGGGGCGCGCAGGCGCTCGCCGCGGCGGCGATCGGCAACTTCGTCGGCGCCATGATCGGCACGCTGTTGCTGGTGCTGCTGGCGCCGTGGGTGGCCGACGTGGCGGTGAACATCGGCGCGCCCGACTTCTTCGCCATCATGCTGCTCGCGTTCATCGCGGTGACGTCGGTGCTCGGCAAGTCGCGGGTGCGCGGGTACGCCGCGCTCGGGATCGGGCTGTCGCTCGGCCTGGTCGGGCTCGACCCGATGACCGGCCAGGAACGGCTGACGTTCGGCTCGCTGCACCTGATGGACGGCATCGACATCGTCGTGGTCGCCGTCGGGCTGTTCGCGGTGGGCGAGGCGCTGTGGGTGGCCGCTCACCTGCGGCGCACCTCAGGGCAGGTGATCCCGGTCGGCCGGGCGTGGCTGACCAGGAGCGACATCGCGCGGTCCTGGCGGCCGTGGCTGCGGGGCCCGCTGATCGGCTTCCCGTTCGGCGCGGTGCCCGCCGGGGGCGCCGAGATCCCGACGTTCCTGTCCTATGTGACGGAGAAGCGGCTGTCGAAGCGCCGCGACGAGTTCGAGCACGGTGCGATCGAGGGCGTCGCGGGTCCGGAGTCGACGGCGAGCGCATCGGCCGCGGGCACGCTGACATCGATGCTCACGCTCGGCCTGCCGACTACGGCGACCGCGGCGGTGATGCTGGCGGCGTTCCAGCAGTACGGCATCCAGCCGGGGCCGCTGCTGTTCAGCACGGAGCCGGAGCTGGTGTGGACGCTGATCGCGTCGTTGTTCCTGGGCACCGGGCTGCTGCTGGTGCTGAACCTGCCGCTCGCGCCGTTGTGGGCGAAGCTGCTGCTTATTCCGCGCCCCTACCTGTACGCGGGGATCCTCTTCTTCGCCAGCGTCGGGGCGTACGCGGTCAGTGGCACCGTCGTCGACCTGGTGGTGCTGCTGGTGATCGGCGTGATCGGATTCCTGATGCGACGGTTCGGGCTGCCGGTGCTGCCCGCGGTGATCGGCGTGATCCTCGGGCCGAACGCCGAGCTCCAGATGCGGCGGGCGTTGCAGCTCACCGACGGCGACCTCGGCGGACTGGCGAACACGCCGTTCTCCATCACCGTGTACGCCGTCATCGCGGTGATCCTGCTCTGGCCGCTGCTGCGCAGGCTGCTGCCGTGGCCACGGCGTCGTCCGGCCCCGGTGCCGGTGGAGACCCCGCCGCCGGACGACGATCACGAGCAGGAGTCCCTGCGGGAGGAGGTGTACAACTCGCGGCGGTGACGTTGGGTAGCCGGGATCGCTTCGGTGGTCCCGGCTACCCAAGGTCGACATCGCCACTGTGGACAGATCAGGTGACCACAGTGGACAGATTTGGCAGCTAGTGGCACTGTGGAGGTGTGACTGAGCTGAATGCGACATCGGCAGCGCTGCTCGGCTTGCTGCACGACGGGCCCGCCACCGGCGGGCAGCTCGTCGCGGCCGCCGGCGAGGTCTACGGCGCCTTCTTCAGCGTCACCCGCAGCCAGGTGTACCGCGAGCTGCCCGCGCTGGCCGAGCGTGGTCTCGTCCGTCTCGGCAAGCAGGGGCCGCGTGCGAGCCAGCAGTACATCATCACCGCGGTTGGCAAGAAGGAGTTCAAGCGCTGGGCGAACTCGGACGCCGGGCCGGACCACATCCGCAGCACTCTGCTGTTGCGGCTGGTCAACGCGAGCAAGCTGACCACCAAGCAGCGCGACAAGCTGGCCGAGGAAGCGCGAGCGCGCTACAACGAGGAACTCAACGAGGCCAAGGCTGCGGTGCGTGCCGCCGACAACCCGACCGACACCGCGATCGCGACCTTCTGGCAGTCGCATGTCAAGGCCGCGCTGAAGTTCGTCGACACCATCGCCGGGAGCTGACATACCGGCCGAGGCCGCCGGGTAACCTTGAGTGTTGTGAGTGCGGACGTCGAAACAGAGCTCAAGGACCTAGCTGCCACGTTGACGCAGGTCGAGTCGGTGATGGACCTCGATGCGCTGCGTGCCGAGGTCGCCTCGCTCGAGGAGGAGGCGGCCAGCCCGACGCTGTGGGATGACCCGGCCACCGCGCAGCAGGTGACCAGCAGGCTCTCCTACCGGCAGGGCGAGCTGCGCAGGGTGACCGAGCTGCGGCAGCGGCTCGACGACCTCGCCGTCATGTACGAGCTCGCCACCGAGGAGGGCTCCGAGGACCTCAAGACCGAGGCCGACACCGAGCGTGCCCAGCTCGCCTCCGAGATCGCGGGGCTGGAGATCCGCACGCTGCTCGCCGGGGAGTACGACGTGCGCAACGCCGTCGTCACCATCCGCTCCGAGGCGGGTGGCGTCGACGCCGCCGACTGGGCCGAGATGCTGCTGCGGATGTACCTGCGCTGGGCGGAGCGGCACGACTATCCGGTCGAGGTCTACGACATCTCCTACGCCGAGGAAGCCGGCATCAAGTCGGCCACGTTCAAGGTCAGCGCGGCTTACGCATACGGCACGCTGTCCGTCGAACAGGGCACTCATCGCTTGGTTCGCATCTCGCCCTTCGACAACCAGAACCGGCGGCAGACGTCGTTCGCGCACGTCGAGGTGCTGCCGGAAGTGGAGGAGGTCGACCACATCGACATCCCGGAGAAGGACCTCCGCGTCGACGTCTTCCGCTCGTCCGGGCCCGGCGGACAGAGCGTCAACACCACCGACTCCGCGGTGCGGCTGACCCACATCCCGACCGGCGTGGTCGTGTCGTGTCAGAACGAGAAGTCGCAGCTGCAGAACAAGATCGCGGCGATGAAGGTGCTGCAGGCGAAGCTGTTGCTGCGGCAGCAGGAGGAGGCTCGCGCCGAGCTGGACGCGCTCAAGGACAGCGGGTCGAGCTGGGGCAACCAGATGCGCTCCTACGTGCTGCACCCGTACCAGATGGTCAAGGACCTGCGCACCGAGCACGAGGTCGGCAACCCGACGCCGGTGCTCGACGGTGACATCGACGGCTTTCTCGAGGCCGGAATCCGGTGGCGCAAGGAGCAGGAGATAGCGCAGAGTCAGCAGGTCGGCTGAACGTTTCAACCCTCGGTGCGCCGAACATCTCAATGGAGTGAGGGGCACCACCGGTTGCGGGACGCAACCACGGCTTCACACCCAGGAGAGGTAGGCTCCGCGGTGTGATCCGGCTAGAGAACGTGACCAAGCTCTACAAGACCTCGACCCGGCCCGCGCTCGAGAACGTGACCGTCCACGTCGGCAAGGGCGAGTTCGTGTTCGTCATCGGTCCATCCGGATCGGGTAAGTCGACCTTCCTGCGGCTGCTGCTGCGCGAAGAGGTGCCGTCACGGGGCAAGGTCTACGTGTCCAACTTCGACGTGGCCAAGCTGCCGCGCAGGCGGGTGCCTCGGCTGCGGCAGACGATCGGCTGTGTCTTCCAGGACTTCCGGCTGCTCAACAACAAGACGGTGTTCGAGAACGTCGCGTTCGCCCTCGAGGTGATCGGCAAGCCGGCGCACACCACCCGCAAGGTCGTCCCCGAGGTGCTGGAACTGGTCGGTCTCGACGGCAAGTCTGACCGGATGCCGTGGGAGCTCTCCGGCGGTGAGCAGCAGCGTGTGGCGATCGCGCGCGCGTTCGTCAACCGGCCGCTGATGCTGCTCGCCGACGAGCCGACCGGGAACCTCGACCCCGACACCAGCCAGGACATCATGCTGCTGCTCGAGCGGATCAACCGCACGGGCACGACAGTGATGATGGCGACCCACGACCAGTCGATCGTCGACTCGATGCGCCGCAGGGTCGTCGAACTCGACTGGGGCAGGGTGATCCGCGACGACGCCCGGGGTGTGTACGGCTACGATCACTGATCGAGACCGGCCGAGCTAACCCCGCCACCGACTTCCGACCCCGACCCAAGGAACAGTTCGTCAGATGCGCGCCAGTTTCGTTTTCAGTGAGGTTTCGACCGGTCTACGGCGAAACGTCACGATGACCGTCGCGATGATCCTGACCACGGCGATCTCCCTCGTCATGTTCGGGCTCGGGCTCATGGTGGTCAAGGCGGTCGACCTCACCAAGGACAACTACCTCGACGAGCTCGAGGTGGCCGTGTTCATGACGGACGACATCAGCCAGCAGGACACCAGCTGCACCCAGCAGCCGTGCGCCACGCTCAAGCGCGACCTCGAGATGAACCCCGCCGTCGCCAGCGTCGTCTACCGGAACCAGGACGAGGCTTACCAGGTCTTCAAGAAGGCGTTCAAGAACGAGCCGACCATGCTGGACCTGGCGTCGCCGCAGGCCATCCCGGCTTCGCTGCAGGTACGGCTGAAGTCGCCGGAGCAGTCCGGCGCCATCGTGAAGGCCTATACGGAACGACCGGGTGTCTCGCTGATCCACGACGGCGGCGAGACGGTCGACCGGCTGATCGACTCGCTGCGGGTGATGCGGAATGTCACCTTCGTCGGTTCGCTCGTGCTGCTGCTCGCCGCGTTGCTGCTGATAGCGAACATGATCCAGATCTCGGCCTACACCAGGCGCACCGAGGTCGGCATCATGCGGCTGGTCGGCGCGACTCGCTGGTATACCCAGCTGCCGTTCCTGCTGGAGGCGATGGTCGCCGGCGCCATCGGTGCCGGGCTCGCCATCGGCGGCTTGCTCGGCATGCAACTGGTGGTGCCGTCCGGCTTCGCCAACCAGCTACAGAACGTGATCAAGTTCCCGAGCACATTCTACACGGCGTTCGTGATATCGCCGATCCTGATGCTGACGGCGATGGTGATCTCGTCGCTGGTCGGGTACGTGACGCTGCGGCTCTACGTCAGACACTGATGTCCGCCCCGTAAAGTGGGGGCATGTCCAAGGAACGTGGCCGCAAGGTGATCGTGAGCAACCGCAGGGCGCGGCATGACTACTCGATCATGGACACGTACGAGGCGGGCATCGTGCTCGTCGGCACCGAGGTGAAGAGCCTGCGCGCCGGGCGGGCGTCGCTCGCCGACGCGTTCGCCTACGTCGAGGGTGGCGAGGTGTGGCTGCGCGGGCTGCACATCCCCGAGTACGCGATGGGCACCTGGACCAACCATGAGCCGCGCCGCCGCCGCAAGCTGCTGCTGCACAAGCAGGAGATCGAGAAGCTGATCGGCAAGACCAAGGAGGCGGGGCTGTCGCTGGTCCCGCTGTCGCTGTACTTCTCCGACGGGAAGGTCAAGGTGGAGCTGGCGCTGGCGAAGGGTAAGCGCATCCACGACAAGCGGCGTGACATCGCCACGCGGGACGCGCGGCGCGAGATCCTGCGCGCGGTGGGCCGCGCGGCCAAGGGCAAGGTCTGACCGGCTCGGTGATCGGCCCCGCGACCGATGCCGACGTGCCCGGCTGGGTGCGTTCCGCCGGCCTGCCGGGGCTGGTCGACATCCACGTGCATTTCCTGCCGGAGCGGGTCATGCGCAAGGTGTGGGCGTACTTCGACGATGCCTCCCGGCACTATGGCGTCGAATGGCCGGTGGCGTATCGGCTGCCCGAGGCGGAGCGGATCGAGCTGTTGCGCTCGCTCGGCGTGCTGGCCTACGCGCCGCTGGTGTACCCGCACAAGCCGGAGATGGCGGAGTGGCTGACGTCGTGGGTGCTCGACTTCGGCGAGCGGGTGCCGGAGGCGGTGCCGACCGGGACGTTGTACCCGGAGCCGGGCGTGGCCGACGTCGTCGCGTCGGCGTTGGAGTCCGGGGCGCGGTGCTTCAAGGCCCACGTGCAGGTCGGCGCGTACGACCCGCGTGACGAGCTGCTCGCCGAGGCGTGGGGTCTGCTCGCCGAGGCGGGTGTGCCGGTGGTGGTGCACTGCGGCCACGGCCCGGTGCCCGGCGACTACACCGGGTTGGACGTATTCGAGAAGGTGCTGGCGCGGCATCCCCGGCTGGTCGCGGTGCTGGCGCACGCCGGGATGCCGGAGTTCGGCGCGGCGCTCGACCTGGTGGCGCAGTACCCGAGGACGTACATCGACACCACCATGGTGGGGACGCCCTTCAGCGAGGCGATGAACCCGCTGCCGCCGGACTGGGCGGCGCGGCTGGCCCACGTCGCCGATCGGGTGGCGCTGGGCACGGACTTTCCGAACATTCCGTACGAGTACGCGACCCAGCTGCGCGCCATCGCGTCCTGGGCGGCGGCCGACGACCGGCTCGGCGACGACTTCCTGCGCGCCGTGCTGCACGACACCCCGGCGGCGCTGCTCGGCTTGCGCTGATCGACACGGGAACAAATCCCGTTGCCGGAAGCGTTATCCTGGGTGCGGTTGACCCACTAGCTAGGGGGTGAACGGTTTCGACTCTGGACGTTGATTCAGGAGAAGCGTGCCGGTGCAGGCGAGAGACCACCGTTAAGCGTCGTCGCACTTTATAAGCGCCAAGACGAATAGTCAGCGCGACTTCGCCCTCGCTGCCTGAGCGAGTGCGAGTCTGTCGGTCTGGGAGCGCCTCCGGCCCAGTAACCGGCATCAGCTAGGAGGACTTACCGCCGAGGTCGGCCGCGGGCCTCGGTGGGACATCGAACAGCGGCTGGGCCCGTCACATCGGCTTGTTCGCGTGACCGGTGGGGCCAAGTAGAGGCACAGCGAACTGCGCACGGAGAAGCCCTGATGAGGCGACAGAGGACCGGGGTTCGATTCCCCGCACCTCCACCGCGAAAGGCGAGCACCCACCCGGGTGCTCGCTTTTTTGTGCCGAGAGAGAGGCATCTTGACTGCAACCAGATTGCGCATCATGATGTCTACCATGAGGACCACCTTGACGTTGGACGACGATGTCGCTCGTTTGATCGAGGACGCCGTCCATCGCGAGCGCCGTTCGATGAAGCAGGTCGTGAACGACGCGTTGCGCCGTGCGCTCGTGCCGGCTCAGCGTGAGGGTGAGCCGTATCAGCTTGTCCCCCATGACTCGCCGGTGCGACCAGGCTTTGATCTCGCTGGGTTCAACCGCATGGCCGACGAGCTCGAGGACACCGCGATCATCGAGACGGCGCGGCGCCCGTCGTGATCGTTCCGGACGTCAATCTCCTGCTGTACGCGACCATCACCGGTTTTCCACACCACAAGTCCGCGCGCGCGTGGTGGGAGGAAGCGCTGAACAGCTCCACGCGCATCGGCCTGACATCGCCTGCGCTGTTCGGGTTCCTGCGAGTGTCGACCAACGGCCGAGTCTTCGAGAACCCGATGGCGATCTCCGGGGCGACCACGTACGTGCACGACTGGCTCGCACAGCCCAATGTCGATCTGCTTACGCCGACGACCCAGCACGTCGACATCGCACTCGAGCTACTCGATGGTGTCGGCACCGCGGGCAACCTCACAACGGATGCTCAGTTGGCTGCTTACGCGATCGAGCACAAGGCCGAGCTCCACTCGAACGACACCGACTTCGCCCGCTTCACCGGCCTGACATGGGTGAACCCGCTCGCCAGCTAGGCGTGATGACTTAGTTCCCTGGTCGTGCGCGTCGCGGAGGCGCACAGTAGTGCTACCGGCACGACAGCGAGCGAGGAGGTCGTGATGCACGAGAAGCACTGGACGGTCGAAATCGCCATAGACGAACACGAGTCGAGAACGCGGGCCAGGGCACGGCTGCACGCGGCGGGGACGGACAACCTCGTCGGCGTCGGGCTCGCGCGGTTGAACCCGGACGACACGAACGTCCCCAAGATCGGTGACGAGCTCGCGACGTCACGGGCGTTGTCCGACCTCGCGCACCGGCTGCTCGACGTGACCGCGGACGACATCGAGAACGTCACGCACGAACCCGCACACCTGCGGCTGTAGGCGGGACAACCGGCACAGCGGCTACGGTCGACGCATGACCGTGGCTCGCTCCATCGTGCTCTTCGTGCTCGCCGCCATCGCCGAGATCGGTGGCGCCTGGCTGGTCTGGCAGGGCTGGCGGGAGGATCGCGGTCTGGTGTGGATCGCGGCCGGCGTGCTCGCGCTCGGCGTGTACGGCTTCATGGCGACGTTCCAGCCGGACCCGCATTTCGGCCGTATCCTCGCCGCCTACGGCGGGGTGTTCGTCGCGGGATCGCTCGCGTGGGGAGTCGTCGTCGACAAGTTTCACCCCGACAAATGGGACCTACTCGGCGCGGGCATCTGCCTCGCCGGGGTCGCCGTCATCATGTACGCGCCACGCTGAGCGTCACGGACCGAGCCCGGCTGGATACGCACAGAGATAACGATCTGAGCGAAAACGTCATGGGATTGCGATATCCGTGTGACATGCGTTGCGAGGCGCTTCCGGCCGTGCCGGACGAATGGTAGACAGCCCTTCTCGGGGAGCAGGCGTCTGTGCGGGAAGGTATGTCGTAGTCATGGCCAATGCTGAGCGGATGGTCCCGGTCGCTGAGCTGCTGCGCCGGGAAGGTGTTCGCCCCGCCTCGCAGCCCGCCAAGCGGGGGCGGATCGCGGCGAGCGCCGCTGGTGTCGTCGCGGTGTGCGGCGCGGCCGTGACAGGCATCGTCGGACTCGCGCCGACGCTGTCGACACCGCTCTTCCTGGGCGACAACGGCTTCCCGCAGCCGGACGCTGTCAGGGGCGGCGGTGACAGCCGTACCAGCGCCAGGCCCACGACCAACGACTCGTCGCCGTTCGTGCAGGCGAGCATGCAGCACACCACCACCCGGCCCGAGCCGAGGAAACCCGCGATGAGCTGGCTCGCCGACGACGTGACGTCGGATCGGACGGCGTCACCGGCCGAGCAGCCGACGCGGGCAGCCCCGGCATCCGATGCCCCCGCCGCGTCACGGCCATCGACGGCGCCGTCCGACCGTCCCGACCAGAGCACGTCGCCGGGCGCATCGGGTCAGCACCGCCAGAACGACCAGGCCAAGCCCGATGGGGGCGAGCAGCCGCCGGAACAGCGGTCCGGCCAGGACGGTACGCAGGAGCAGGGCCAGGAGTCGGAGCAACCGAGCCAGCAGCCCGAGGAGCACGGCAACTCGCAGCAGGGCGGGCCACCGCCCGAGGAGGAGCGCGGCAACAGCGCCGAGCATCGCAACAACGGCCAAGCCGACGCCGAGCACGGCAAGCTGGCCGATCCCGGGCAGTCCAGCGGCAACGGCAAGTCGGGCTCGCACGGTCGCTGAGCGTGGCGAACCGGCGCCAATGGCATACCTGCGCGTCCCGGCATCCCGGGCAGGTGCGATGATGATGCTCACATCCGGAAGGTGGTCGACCGTCGGCCGCCGCCAGCCGGAGGGAGCTGCACATGGCGTGGGCAAGGCATTCAGGTCCGGACGAAGAGCACGGCTGGTCCGCCGAGGCGCGAGCAGCCGAGCGGGAGCGCCGCGAGGTGCAGGCGGGTAAGGCGGCCATCACGGTGGCCAGCCACTCCGCCGACGCCAGCGAGTGCAGGGAACTGCTCGACATGCTGGGGCTGGAGCCCCCGTTGGCCCGGAGATAGCCCCTGGGTTGTCTGAGATACCAGACAGTTTGGCCGAGTCGTAGGGTGATGGGCGCCCGCGCACGCTGTGCAATGGGGGCATGAACAGCGACACTCTGCTGGTCGGACCCGAACCGCTGACCGTCGAGCAGGTCGTGCGGGTCGCCAGGTCACACGCCCAGGTCGCCCTCACCGACGAGGCGCTCAACCGCATCGAGACCGCGCGCGGTCACGTCGACGCGCTCGCGGCTGACCCCAAACCCGCCTACGGCGTCTCGACCGGCTTCGGCGCGCTCGCGGTGCGCCACATCCCGCCGGAGGACCGCGCGACGCTGCAACACTCGCTGATCCGCTCGCACGCCGCGGGCGCGGGCGCGCACGTCGAGTCCGAGGTGGTGCGCGCGCTGATGCTGCTGCGGCTGCGGACCCTCGCGTCCGGCCACACCGGCGCCCGCCCGGTCACCGCGCGCACGCTCACCGCGCTGCTCAACGCGGGCATCGTGCCGGTCGTGCCGGAGTACGGCTCGCTCGGCTGCTCCGGTGACCTCGCCCCGCTGGCCGCCGTCGCGCTGGCGCTGATGGGGGAGGGCGACGTCTACGACCCGAGCGGCGCGGTCGTGCCCGCGGCTGAGGCGCTCGCCGCGGCCGGGATCGAGCCGATCGCGCTCGCCGAGAAGGAAGGGCTCGCGCTCACCAACGGCACCGACGGGATGCTCGGCATGCTCGCGCTCGCCATCGCCGACATCGCGCGGCTGCTCGACGTCGCCGACCTGACCGCCGCGATGAGCGTCGAGGCGTCGCTCGGCACCGACCGGGTGTTCGCCGCCGACCTGCAGGCGCTGCGGCCGCACCCCGGGCAGGCGACCTCGGCGGCCAACCTGCTGGCGCTGCTGGCGGACTCGGCCATCGTGGCGAGTCACCGTGGCCCGGACTGCCCGCGCGTGCAGGACGCCTACTCGCTGCGCTGCGCGCCGCAGGTGCACGGCGCCGCCCGCGACACCCTCGGCCACGCCCGCACCGTCGCCGACCGTGAGCTGGCGGCGGCGATCGACAACCCGGTGGTGCTCGCCGACGGCCGGGTGGAGTCCAACGGCAACTTCCACGGCGCGCCGATCGGGTACGTGCTGGACTTCCTCGCCATCCCGCTCGCCGACGTCGCGTGCATGGCCGAGCGCCGCACCGACCGGCTGCTCGACGTCGCCCGCTCGCACGGGCTGCCGCCGTTCCTCGCCGACGACCCCGGCGTCGACTCGGGCCACATGATCGCGCAGTACACCCAGGCCGGGGTCGTCTCCGAGCTGAAACGGCTGGCCGTGCCGGCGTCGGTCGACTCCATCCCCAGCTCGGCCATGCAGGAGGACCACGTCTCGATGGGCTGGTCTGCCGCCCGCAAGCTGCGCCGTGCCCTCGACGGCCTGACCACGGTGCTCGCCGTGGAGTACCTGACCGCCGCCCGCGCGCTGGACCTGCGCGCCCCGCTCACCCCGGCGCCCGCCACCGCCCGCGCCGTCGCGCTGCTGCGGGAACGCGTGCCGGGCCCCGGCCCCGACCGCCACCTCGCCCCGGAGATCGCCGAGGCCGAAGACCTCGTCCGCTCGCCAGCCCTTGCGGAGCTGGTGCACCACACGCAGGAGGAGACCCGATGAGCCAGACCATCCGCGCCGCGCGCGGCAGCACGCTGAGCGCCCGCAACTGGCAGGCCGAGGCCGCGCTGCGGATGCTGCACAACAACCTCGACCCCGAGGTCGCCGAGCGTCCCGAGGACCTGGTCGTCTACGGCGGCACCGGCAAGGCCGCCCGCGACTGGGCCAGCTTCGACACGCTGACCCGGGAGCTGCGCGCGCTCGGCGAGGACGAGACGCTGCTGGTGCAGTCCGGCAAGCCGGTCGGCGTGCTGCGCACCCACGAGTGGGCGCCCCGAGTGCTGCTGGCGAACTCGAATCTGGTGCCGGACTGGGCGACCTGGCCGGAGTTCCGGCGGCTCGACGCGCTCGGGCTGACGATGTACGGCCAGATGACGGCGGGCTCGTGGATCTACATCGGCACCCAGGGCATCCTGCAGGGCACCTACGAGACGTTCGCCGCCGTCGCGGAGAAGCGCTTCGGGGGCTCGCTTGCGGGCACGCTCACCGTCACTGCCGGGCTCGGCGGCATGGGCGGCGCGCAGCCGCTCGCCGTCACCATGAACGACGGTGTCGCGCTGGTGATCGAGTGCGACCCGCACCGGGCGACACGCCGGGTCGAGACCCGCTACCTCGATGTCGTCGCCGACGACATCGATGACGCCGTCCGCCGCGTCACCGAGGCCAGGCGCGACCGTACGCCGCTGTCGCTCGGGCTCATCGGCAACGCCGCCGACGTGCTGCCCGAGCTGCTGCGCCGGGGTGTCGAGGTCGACATCCTCACCGACCAGACCTCCGCGCACGACCCGCTGTCGTACCTGCCGCAGGGCGTCGCCGTCGAGGACTGGCACGACTACGCCGCCGCGAAGCCGGAGGAGTTCACCGAGCGGGCCCGCGCGTCGATGGCCACCCACGTCGAGGCCATGGTCGGCTTCCTGGACGCGGGTGCCGAGGTGTTCGACTACGGCAACTCGCTGCGCGGCGAGGCGCAGCTCGGCGGGTACGACCGAGCCTTCGACTACCCCGGCTTCGTGCCCGCCTACATCCGGCCGCTGTTCTGCGAGGGCAAGGGGCCGTTCCGCTGGGCGGCGCTGTCCGGCGACCCGGCCGACATCGCGGCCACCGACCGGGCGGTGTTGGAGCTGTTCGGCGACAACGAGCCGCTGGCGCGCTGGATCCGGCTGGCGGGGGAGCGGGTGTCGTACCAGGGGCTGCCCGCGCGGATCTGCTGGCTCGGCTACGGCGAGCGGCACCTGGCCGGGGTGCGGTTCAACGAGATGGTCGCCAGCGGCGAGCTGTCCGCGCCGGTCGTCATCGGCCGCGACCACCTCGACTGCGGGTCGGTCGCCTCGCCGTACCGGGAGACCGAGGCGATGGCCGACGGCTCCGACGCGATCGCGGACTGGCCGCTGCTGAACGCGCTGGTCAACACCGCGTCCGGGGCGAGCTGGGTGTCGATCCACCACGGCGGCGGCGTCGGCATGGGCCGGTCCATCCACGCCGGACAGGTCTGTGTCGCCGACGGCACCGAGCTGGCGGCGAAGAAGATCGAGCGGGTGCTGACCAACGACCCGGCCACGGGCGTCATCCGCCACGCCGACGCCGGCTACGAGCGGGCGCAGCAGGTCGCGGCCGAGCGTGGCGTGCACATTCCGGCATGAGGACTGCTTGCAGGTCCGAATCATCGGACACCGTGCTGGCCGACGTCATGGCGTTGGCGCGGCGTGCCGCGCGCGAGACGGAGGCCGCATGACCACGTACTGGTGTGAACACGCGCTGCTGCCGGACGGCCCGGCCGACGCCGTCGCGCTGCGGATCGACGACGACCGCATCACCGGCGTCACGCCCGGTCAGCCGCGGCAGGGCACCGTCCTCACCGGACTCGTCACGCCCGGCTTCGCCAACGCCCACTCGCACGCCTTCCACCGCGCGCTGCGGGGGCGTACCCACTCCGGCGGCGGCACGTTCTTCACCTGGCGGGAGCGGATGTACGCGGTGGCGCAGCGGCTCGACCCGGTGTCGTACTACCGGCTCGCGCGGCTGGTCTACACCGAGATGGTGCTCGCCGGGTTCACCAGCGTAGGCGAGTTCCACTACCTGCACCACGGTCCCGGCGGAGTGTCCTACTCGGACCCGAACGCGCTCTCCCACGCGCTCGTCGCGGCGGCCGGGGACGCCGGGATCCGGCTCACGCTGCTCGACACCTGCTACCTGGCGTCCGGTGTGGACGGCACCGCGCCCGAGGGCGTGCAGCAGCGCTACAGCGACGGTGACGCCGACGCCTGGGCGGAGCGGCTGGCGGAGTTCCGGTCAGGCTCGCCGCTGGTGCGGGTCGGGGCCGCCATCCACTCGGTGCGGGCGGTGCCCGCCGGGCAGCTGCCGGTGCCGGTCGAGTGGGCCAGGGCGCACGGCGTGCCGCTGCACGCCCACGTGTCCGAGCAGACCGGTGAGAACGACGAGTGCCTCGCGGTGCACGGCCGCACCCCGACCGGGCTGCTCGCCGACGCGGGCGCGGTGACGCAGGACTTCGTCGGCGTCCACGTCACCCACCCGAGCGAAACCGACATCGGGCTGCTCGGCACCGCCGGTGCGGGCGTCTGCCTGTGCCCGACCACCGAACGCGACCTCGGCGACGGCATCGGGCCGGGCAGGCGGCTCGCCGACGCCGGGGTGTCGCTGAGCGTCGGCACCGACTCGCACGCCGTCGTCGACCCGTTCGAGGAGATGCGCGGCGTCGAGATGCACGAACGGCTCGCGGCGCGGGCGCGTGGCCTGTTCTCGCCTGCCGAGCTGCTGGCGGCGGGCACCCGGCACGCCCACCTCGGCTGGTCCGACGTCGGCGCCATCGCACCCGGTGCGCAGGCCGACCTGGTGCGCATCGCCACCGACACGCCGCGCACCGCGGGCAGCGAACCGCTGGGAGTGCCGCTGAGCGCTTTCGCGAGCGACGTTCGCGATGTCATGGTCGCGGGGCGCTGGCTGGTGCGCGACGGCAGGCACAAGCACGCCGCGAACCCGGCGACCGAGCTGGCCGCCGAGATCAAGGAGCTGCTGCGGTGACGACGACCCTCATCACCGGGATCGGTGAGCTGACGACGAACGACGACGAGCTGGGCCGCCTGTCCGACGCGGCCGTCGTCATCGACGACTCGCGAATCGCCTGGGTGGGACCGGCCGGACACGCCGAGCCCGCCGACGCGCGCGTCGACGTCGGCGGCAGGGCGGCGCTGCCCGGCTGGGTCGACTCGCACACCCACCTGGTCTTCGCGGGCGACCGGACCGCCGAGTTCGAGGCGCGGATGGCGGGTCAGCCGTACTCGGCGGGCGGCATCGCCCGCACCGTCGAGGCCACTCGGGCGGCCAGCGACGACGAACTGGCCGCCACGGTGCGCCGGTTGGTGCGCGAGGCAGTCTCGCAGGGCACCACCTACCTGGAGACCAAGACCGGCTACGGGCTCACCGTCGCCGACGAGGCCCGCAGCGCCCGGATCGCGGCGGAGCACGCCGACGAGGTGACCTTCCTCGGCGCGCACATCGTGCCGCCGGACACCGGCGCCGACGACTACCTCGCCACCGTCACCGGCCCCATGCTCGACGCCGTCGCGCCGCTGGTGCGGTGGGTCGACGTGTTCTGCGAGTCCGGCGCGTTCGACGCGGCACAGTCGGAGCGAGTGCTGCGGGCGGCGGCCGAGCGAGGGCTCGGGCTACGGGTGCACGGCAACCAGCTCGCCGAGGGACCCGGCGTCGAGCTCGCGGTGCGACTCGGCGCGGCCAGCGTCGACCACTGCACCTATCTCAGCGACGCCGACGTCGACGCGCTGGCCGGCAGCGACACCGTGGCCACGCTGCTGCCCGCCTGCGACCTGTCGACCCGGCAGCCGCTCGCGCCCGCGCGCAGGCTGCTCGACGCGGGCGCGGTGATCGCGCTGGCCAGCAACGCCAACCCCGGCAGCTCCTACACGACGTCGATGGCGTTCTGCGTGGCCACCGCCGTGCTGCAACAGCGGCTCTCGGTGGACGAGGCGGTGTGGGCGGCCACCCGGGGCGGTGCCAAAGCGCTGCGGGCCGATACCGGCGACGGCGCGGTCGGGGTGCTGCGGCCCGGCGCCCGCGCCGACCTGCACGTGCTCGACGCGCCCTCGGTCACGCACCTGGCCTACCGGCCCGGGGTACCGCTGACCGCCGCGGTCTGGCGCAACGGCGTCCGCGACTTTTAGGCCGCCCGCTCGGCGAGAGCGTCGGCGATGGGGCCGAGGTCGTCGAGCACGCCGAGCGAGGTCGCCAGCGCCACGACGTCCGCGCGCACCTCCGGCGCCAGCTCCCGCACCGCCTCCGCGACGTCCGCCTTCGCGTCGCCGGGCAACGCCGCCGCCATCGGCAGCAGCGCGTGCCAGTGCCCGCAGGTCGCGGCCGCCGCGACGAGCTGGTCGAGCGTGCCACGTCCGGCGATCATGATCGCGTCGGCGAGCCGGGGCACCTGGTCGTCGCGCAGGTGGCTGGCCAGCCGCAGCAGCGCGACGAACAGATCCTCCCGCGCGGCCGCTGTGAACATCTCGGACAGCCGGTCGGTGCCGAGGACGTCCACCACGGCGGGGATGGCGTGGGGACTGTCGACGGCGTAGGCGGCGCGCAGCAGCTGGCCGTCGTCGAGCACGCCGATGGCTGCGGCGAGCGGGCTCTCGCCGAGGAAGCCGACGAACTGGCCCAGCGTGATCCAGTCCTGCCGCCCGCCGAGCACGCGAGCGACGTCGGCGATGAGGTCGTCCGGCAGGTTGCCGACGACGCCCTCGACGCGGCGCGGGTCCAGCTCGACGGCCACGTCAGTGAGGAACTCGACCGGCAGCCGGCCCGCGACCTCGCTCGCCTTGCCCGGGTCGATCGTGCCCGCCACCCGGGCGCACAGCAGCGGCCCGAACACGTGCTGGGCGATCTTCGCGAGCACCGGCGACGGCAGCAGCTTCGCGGCAGACCCCAGTCGGGTCAGCACACCGGCGTGCGCGTCGAACAGCGTGTCGGTGAGCTGGCTGCGAAACGCCATCAGCTCGGCGTCGTCGACGTCGTGCAGGAAGCCGAGCTGGTCCGGGCGCAGCCGCAGCAACCGGGCGATGCGCTCGATCTCGGGGCGCGCGGTCACAGGCCGACCGCCTTGCGCACCGGGCCGCGCAGCAGCTTGGGCACGTACCGCAGGCTGTCCTCCGCCGCGGCGGCCAGCTCCTCGCGTTGCGACCGCTTGGCCGCGCCGAGCGCGTCGGCGAGGTACTGCTGGTCGTCCTCGCCGAGCGCGGCGATCCCGTCCGGCAGCTCGCCGGTGACGCGCTCGCCCAGTGTCCGCCGTGCCGTGGCCATATCGCGTTCCACCTTCCCCGAACCGGCTCCCACGGTGAATCTTGAGCGAACTCGGACGGGACAGCAAGCAACGAGGCCGGTTACCGGAGCGACCGGGGCACGTACTGCGGGGCCTCCTTGGTCTTGCCCGCCGCGCGCGCGATCTTGTGGTTCTTGCCGCGCAGCAGCCTCCGCTGCCAGCGGCTTTCGACGCGGAACGCGGCGCGGGGCGAAAGGTGCCGGGTGCGCTGGAACAGGGCTTTCGTCGCCGCGATGGCGTCGGGAGAGCGGGCCGCCAGCTCCTCGGCGAACGCCTCGGCCGCCTTGAGCGGGGTGTCGCTCGCCTCGGTGGCAAGGCCCAGCTCGACGGCGCGCTCGCCGCTGAAGGTCTCACCCGTCATGGTGAGTCGCATCGCGACGTCCATACCGACCAGCTCACGCAAGGTGACCGAACCGGTCATGTCGGGCACGAGGCCCCACTTGGCTTCCATGATCGAGAACTCGCAGTCCGGCGTGGTGAAGCGGAAGTCGGCACCGAGCGCGAGTTGCAGCCCGCCGCCGTAGCAACGGCCGTGCACGACGGCGATCACCGGCACCGGCAGCTCCCGCCACGCCCAGCACACCTGCTGGTAGAGGTTGGTCGCGCGGCCGGGCGCGCGGAAGAAGTTCAGCGCGAACTTGAGCGGCTGCTTGCCCGCCGACGCGAAGTCGAGACCGGCGCAGAACGCCGGTCCCTCGCCCTGCAAGATCACGACACGGACGTCGCGGTCGCGCTTGATGCGCTTCGCCGCCGCCACGAGCGCGTGGAACATGTCCAGGTCCAGGCCGTTGAACTTGTCGCCTCGGGTCATGGTCACGTAGGCGATGGGGCCACGGATCACGGTGCTGACGCGCTCACTCATGGACCAACGGTACGTCAGCGGTCGCCGTCACAGGCAGAGCCGAGTGAGGAACACGACGTCCTGAGCGTGGGACGCGGTGTCCCGAGGTGGTTACTCCCTGCCTCGGATGATGGTGGGTTCGAAGCCGTCGTCGTCGCGCGGTGTCGGGATGCCGAACGGGGACTCCTGCGTCGCCTGGGGCTCTTCGCCGAGGCGACGCTGGGCGGGCGCGAAGGTCGTGTCGCTCTCCTGGGCGGCTGGCTGCTCGTGGGTAGTGCTCATGGTGCTTCTCACCGCATCCCTATATGTCGCTGGTGCTTCCCCCCGGCCGTCCGCAGACAAATACCGGCTACCCGTTATGTCACGCAGCCAAGCCTGGTGTTACATCTCACGGAGAGGATCAACCGATCGTGCCGGTGTGATCACGCAGCAGCGCGACACCGTCCTCGTCCGAGAACAGCACATCGCCAGGGTGAAAGGTGATCCCGCCGAAGCTCACCGGCTCGTCGACGGCGCCCTCGGCGTCCTTGGCGCTCTTGCGCGGGTTGGTGCCGAGCGCCTTGATGCCGATCGGCAGCGTCGCCAGCGTGGCGCTGTCGCGCACCGCGCCGTTGATCACCAGCCCGGCCCAGCCGTTGTCCACCGCCGCCTTCGCGATCAGGTCGCCGGTCAGCGCGGTGTGCAGCGAGCCGCCGCCGTCCACGACGAGCACGCAGCCCTCGCCCGCGCTGTTGAGAAGCTGCTTGACCAGCCCGTTGTCCTGGAAACACCGGACCGTGCGCACCCGGCCCGAGAACGCGGTGAGCTTGCCGAACTGCCGGAACTGGGTGTCGCACACCCGCAGCGACGGGCCGTGCTCGTCGACGAGATCGGCGGTGCTGAACGACTCGGTCATCGCCCCACTGTAACCAGCCGCGGCCGCCGATCTACGTGCGGAGATACGTAGATCTGCGGGTTCGCGCCGGGCCGGCGCGGTTCAGGCTGGTCACAGACACCTGAGGTGGTGCGCCATGAACCAACCACTGTTCGACCCGCATCTGTTCCTGGCGTTGCGCGAGGTCGCGCGCGGCGACATCCAGCTGAATGCCCTCTCCGGCGAGCTGCGACGGCGCGACACGGCCGCCCCTGCCAGGGTGGCCGACGCGCTGACCGATCTGCGGCGCGGCGGCTACCTCCACGCCCGCGCCACCGAACGACACCCGTGGCATCGGCTCGAGCTGACCACGTCCGGCACCCGGCTGCTCGCGGCCTGGCTCGCCGCGACGTCCGCCGCGTGATGCTCAGGCATCCACGTAGCGGAGCACGCCGAGCATGCTCTGCTCGTCGAGTGCGCAGGCGCCGGTCACCTCGCAGGCCCGGAGCCGCGCCAGCACCTCGGACGCGTCGACCCCGGCGCCGATGACGATCAGCTCGGTGTGCGGCTGTTCGTCCCGGCCCCAGTCGTCGCGGCTCATCTGGATGAACCCGCCGACGGTCTGTAGCCAGAACTTCTGGCCGCGGCCCGGCACGCCGAAGTAGACACAGCCCTTCACTCGATACACCCCGGCGGGGCGGTCGGACAGCAGCGCGAGCAGCTGCCGGGGATCCATCGGCTCGTCCGTGCGGAACTCGACGCTCTCGAACTCGGCGTGCAGATGCGCCTCGCAGCCGCCGTCGAGGCCGTCCTCGCGCAGCAGCGCGTCGAAGCTGAGCTGGTCGTCGTCCGGGCGCGCCGGTCGCTGCGGCGGGTCGAACAGCAGCCGGGGATCCACCCGGCCGTGCGCTGCGGGCACCACCGGCGCGCCGTCGCTGAGCTTGCCGACGGTGGCCAGCAGGTCGTCCCGGGTGTCGTCGTCGACCCGGTCGACCTTGTTCAGCACCACCAGGTCCGCCACCGCGAGGTGCTGGTCGAGCTGCGGATGCTCGGCGCGGGTGGCCTCGAACTCGGCCGCGTCGACCACCTCGACCAGCCCGCCGGGCACGACGTCCGCCTCCTCGCTCGCCAGCACCAGCCGCAGCAGGTCCCGGGGCTCGGCCAGCCCGCTGGCCTCGATCACGATGACGTCGATGTCGGTGCCGGGCTGGGTGAGCTTGGTCAGCATGGCGTCCATGCCGCTGGCGTCCACCGCGCAGCACAGGCAGCCGTTGTCGAGTGTCACCATCGCGTCCACCTGCCCGGCGACCAGCATCGCGTCGATGTTGACGCTGCCGAAGTCGTTGACGATGACGCCGATGCGGACGCCGTCGTCGTTGTGCAGCAGATGGTTGAGCAGGGTCGTCTTGCCCGACCCGAGGAAGCCGGTGACGATTACGACGGGTGTTGGCACGGTGCGGAACGTACCGCATGGGACCATGGGGACATGCCGAAGACACTCCGCCTGACCGGTGACGCCGAGGCCGACAAGCTGCTGAGCGACGATCCGTTCGCGCTGCTCACCGGGCTCCTGCTCGATCAGCAGTTCCCGATGGAACACGCCTTCGCGGGACCCAAGAAGATCGCGGACCGGATGGGCCGGTTCAGCATCACCAAGATTGCCGAGACGCCGGTCGAGGACTTCGTCGAGCTGTGCGTGCAGCCGCCCGCCATCCATCGTTACGGCGGATCGATGGCTCGCCGGGTCCACACCCTGGCGCACTACATCCTGGACCACTACGACGGCAAGACGGACGAGATCTGGAAGTCCGGCGAGCCGGACGGCAAGGAACTGCTCCGGCGAGTCAAGGCGCTGCCCGGCTACGGCGACCAGAAGGCGCGGATCTTCGTGGCGCTGCTCGGCAAGCAACTGGGCGTGACGCCCGACGGCTGGCGAGAGGCCGCGGGATCGTACGGCGAGGAAGGCTCCCGGCGCTCGATCGCCGACGTCACCGGCTCGGGCACCCTCGCAGAGGTTCGCGCCTTCAAGAAGGCCGCCAAGGCCGCGGCCAAGAAAGAGTGAGTCGACCGGGGTCAGGCAACCCGTCGCGGCGCCGTTCCGTCCTGGCAGCATGAGGGCGTTACTGAACATCACGTTGCTGGCCGTCGTCGCCTCGGCGATCGGCGGCTGTGGCGCGACGGGAGACGCGGAGACAGCGGGGTCGCCGGACCGGCTCCCGGTCGGTCAGGAGTTCCTGTCGACCCAGGTGAGCGAGGCGGGGAAGCCGCGACCACTCGTCGGGGACACCAGGATCCGGCTGAGCTTCGGCGAGGGAAAGCTGACCATCGACGCGGGCTGCAACTCGCTGTTCGGCGACGCGCGGCTCGCGGACGGCACCCTCGTCGTGGAGAACATCGGCGGCACCGAGATGGGGTGCAGCCAGCCGCTCATGAAGCAGGACGAGTGGGTCACCGAGTTCTTCGGCAGCGGTCCGCGCTGGCAGCATGCCGGTGACACGCTGACGCTGACCAGCGGCGACACCAGCATCACCCTGCTGGCACGCCAGGCCGTCGAGCCGGATCGGTCGTTGCTCGGCACGCGCTGGCAGCTCGACACCGTCATCGACGGCGCGACCGCGTCGAGCGTGCCCGCCGGGGTCGAGGCGCGGCTGCGGTTCGGCCAGGACGGCAGCGTGACCGGCAGCGGCGGCTGCAACCAGCTCTCCGCGCGGTTCGAGCGTGACGGCGACCGGATCACCTTCAGCCAGGTGATCACGACGCGCATGCTGTGTCCGGGAGACCGGAGCCGGGTGGAGCGCACGGTGCTCGCCGTGCTCGAGTCGGCGCCGAGGGTTGAGATCGAGGCGGGCAGGCTCACGCTGACCTCGGACTCAGGACAGGGTCTCGGCTTCACCGCGTCTGAGCGGTAGCCTCGCGCGACCCCGGCGGGCGCGGCGGGCAGAATTGGCCGGTATGGAGCCCGAGAGCGAGCCGGTCGGCGAGGACACCGGGCTGTCCACGCGCGCTACGGCGCTGGTCGCCGCCGCTGCCGGGGCGGTCGCGCTCGCCGTCGCGGTGCACGTCGCCATGGTGCTGCTCTACGTCCTGCCGGAGAACGTGGTCAGCGAGCGGTACGGCAGCCAGGTCCACGGCTACATGTCGCCCGAGCTGGTGCAGAACTGGGCGTTGTTCGCGCCGGAGCCGCTGTACGTGAACCGGTCGCTGCACGCTCGCGCGCGGGTCGACACCGGTGCCGCCACCGTGACCACGGACTGGTTCAACCTCTCCGCGGTCGACCTCGCGGGCACCCAGGGCCAGCTGTTCCCCAGCCACACCCGCAACCAGCTGCGCAAAGGCTGGGACACGTTCGACGAGACCCACGACGCCGAGTACCGGTCCACCAGCATCGCCGGCGCCGTCTCCAAGTCGTTCCTGAAGCGGGTCGCGCTGATGCGGCTGAGCCATCAGATCGACGGCACGATCAGCTACGTCCAGCTGCGCTCGGCCAAGACCTACGTGCCGGAGCCGCCGTGGAGCGACCGGTCGACGCGCGAGGGCGTCTACTACGAGGTGCTGCCGTGGTGGCAGGTCGGCGTGCACGACTTTCCCGAGGGCAGCAGCCGATGAGCCTGGCAGGCGGTTT
Source organism: Actinophytocola sp. (assembly GCA_009377395.1). Lineage (GTDB taxonomy): Bacteria > Actinomycetota > Actinomycetes > Mycobacteriales > Pseudonocardiaceae > Haloechinothrix_A. The sequence goes on from WHUB01000035.1 coordinate 25,279, forward strand.
CGAGCGGATCACCCGCACCGCGCTCGGCACGTACCAGACCGCCGCGGTGCGCATCGGCGTCGCGGCGACCTGGCTCGGCTTCCTGCTGCGGGAGTGGCCCAACCGGCACGAGCTGTACGGCCCGGAGGGCCCGCTGAGCTCCGATCTCGCGGCGCAGTACGTCGAGGACTACGGCTCGTTCACTGTGCTGCTGTGGTCGGAGTCCGCGTGGTGGTTCGAGGCGTGCTACGTCTTCGCCATCCTCGCCGCCGTGGCGCTGCTGCTCGGCTGGCGGACCCGGACGGCGTCGGTGCTGTTCATGATCGGCGTGCTCTCGGTGCAGAACCGCAACCCGCTCATCAGCGACGGCGGCGACAACGTGCTGCATCTGATGGCGATCTACCTGGTGCTGACCCGCTGCGGTCGGGTGTTCTCCCTCGACGCCAGGCGGGCCCGGCCGACGCGGGATGTGACGGGTGTGCTGCTGTGGTCGGCGCTCGCGCTCTCGCTGGTGACGGCGTTCGCGTTCGGCGTCCTCGGCGGCGGCTGGCTGTTGATCTTCACCGGACTGCTGGTGGTGCACGCCGTGTGGTGGGCGGTGGACCGCCACACCGGCGGCGAGCCTCGCGCGGTCTGCGACATGATCGCGAACCTGGTGCACAACGGCGCGGTGCTGATGATCATCGTGCAGGTGTGCGTGCTGTACGCGACGGCGGGCTGGTACAAGGTGCAGGGCACGCGGTGGCTGGATGGCACGGCCGCGTACTACCCGCTTCAGGTGGCCGACTTCCAGCCATGGCCCGCGCTCTCCGACGCGGTGTCGGCGCACGGCCTGCCGGTGCTGCTGATGACCTACGGCACCGTGATCGTGCAGATCGCGTTCCCGTTCACGCTGTTCAACCGGCGGATCAAGAACGTGATGCTCGCCTGCCTGATCACCGAGCACCTGGCCATCGCGGTGTTGCTCGGGTTGCCGTTCTTCTCGCTGGCCATGATCTCGGCTGACCTCATCTTCCTGCCGACCAGCCTGCTACGCCGCGTGCGTGCCAAGTTCGCGGCGCGTCCGCGCGAGTCCCCCGTTCTGGAGTCGCGAGTCCCGGCTTCTGGGGCCGCGAGTTCCGACTTGCGGTGATCGGATCTCGGGACTCGCGGCGCTGGATCCCGGGACTCGCGGTCAGCGGTGGGCGCGGTTGATGGCGGAGACGACGGCGTGCAGCGAAGCGGTGAAGATGGAGGCGTCGATGCCCGCGCCCCAGTACGTTGAGTTGTCGATGGCGCATTCGACGTAGCTGGCTGCTTGGGCGTCGTCGCCAGCGGTCATGGCGTGTTCGCTGTAGTCGAGCAGCCGGATGTCGTAGCCGATGGTGGACAGCGCGTCGAAGAACGAGGCGATCGGCCCGTTGCCGGTGCCGGTGATCTCGTTGGGCTCGCCCTCGACGTTGACCGTCGCGGTGAGCGCGTACTTGCCGTCGTGGTTGGTGATGTGCGAGTGCACCAGCTCCAGCGGCGAGGTGGTGGCGAGGTACTCCCGGCTGAACGCCTGCCACATCGTCTCGGGGTCGACCTCGCCGCCGGTGGTGTCGGTGTGCTGCTGGACGACCTGGGAGAACTCGATCTGCAATCGGCGGGGCAGGTCGAGCTGGTGCTCCTCGCGCATGATGTAGGCGACGCCGCCCTTGCCGGACTGCGAGTTGACCCGGATGACGGCGTCGTAGCTGCGGCCGACGTCCTTGGGGTCGATGGGCAGGTAGGGCACCTCCCAGGGGTACTTGTCGACCGGAATCCCCGCTTTCTTGGCAGCCGACTTGAGTGCGTCGAAGCCCTTGTTGATGGCGTCCTGGTGGCTGCCGGAGAAGGAGGTGAACACCAGGTCGCCGCCCCACGGTGAGCGTTCGGGGACGGGCAGTTGGTTGCAGTACTCGACGGTGCGCTTGATGTGGTCGATGTCGGAGAAGTCGACCTGCGGGTCGACGCCCTGACTGAAGAGGTTCATGCCGAGGGCGACGAGGTCGACGTTGCCGGTGCGCTCGCCGTTGCCGAACAGGCAGCCCTCGATGCGGTCCGCCCCGGCCTGGTAGCCGAGTTCGGCGGCGGCGATGCCGGTGCCCCGGTCGTTGTGCGGGTGCAGCGACAGGATGATCGCGTCGCGGCGATCGAGGTTGCGGCTCATCCATTCGATCGAGTCGGCGTAGACGTTGGGGGTGGCCATCTCGACGGTGGCGGGCAGGTTGATGTTGACGGGTTGTTCCGGGGTGGGTCGCCAGATGTCGGTGACGGCGTTGCACATCTCGGCGGCGTAGCTGAGTTCGGTGCCGGTGTAGGACTCGGGGGAGTATTGGAACCGGAAGTCGGTGTCGGGGTACCTGGCGGCGAACTCTCCTACCAGGTCGGCGGCCTGGGTGGCGATCTTCTTGATGCCCTCGCGCTCCTCCCGGAAGACGACGCGGCGTTGCAGGATCGAGGTGGAGTTGTAGATGTGCACGACGGCCTTGGGAGCGCCTTCCAGCGCGTGGAAGGTGCGCTCGATCAGCTCGTAGCGAGCCTGGGTGAGAACCTGGATGCGGACGTCCTCCGGGATGGCGTCCTGTTCGATGATCTCGCGGACGAAGTCGAAGTCGGCTTGACTGGCGGAGGGGAAGCCGACCTCGATCTCCTTGTAGCCCATGGCGACGAGCAGCTCGAAGAAGGTGCGTTTGCGGGCGGGCGACATGGGGTCGATCAGCGCCTGGTTGCCGTCCCGCAGGTCGACCGCGCACCACAGCGGTGCGCGCGAGATGCGTACGTCGGGCCAGGTGCGGTCGGGCAGCGAGATGTCCTCGACCAGGCGATACCAGGGCTGGTACCGGCCAACCGGCATCGAGCTGCCGCGCTGCGGATTCCACACCGGCTGACCCGCCGAGGCGGGCTGCGACGGTGTGCTCACGTAGCGGGCGACCAGATCATCGGGAGGAGCCGTGCTGCGCATACCGGGACGCTGGCATAACGCTCGTCTCGGGATCAGGCGTCGCGTTCTGGCCGCCTCACGCCGAAAACGCCGTTAGCTCAGCTCCGCGAACGCCCTGGGGGCTAATCGCCGACGGGCAGTGATCGGACCCGAATCCGGTCTTCGGCGATGACGACGATCGCGCCGGACCTGAGGTCGTCGACGAAGCTCGGCAGGTTGTCCAGGATGAGCTGCGCGCGGACAGCCGGTGGGTGGACCGGCCCACGGAGCAGGAGCAGGCTCGGGCAGCTCAGCTGTCCAGCGGCGAGTAACTCACCGAAGTCGGTATCGGCCGAGATCAACACGCAGTCTCGCTGGGCAGCCGCGGCCATGACCTTCTCGTCCGTCGCGCCCAGCAACCCGAGATCACTCAGGTTCCGTGCGTGATGATCCGCGTCGGACAACAGCCGAGCGAGCCGAACCGGAAGGCACTCGTCAACCAGGAAGTTCACGCGCTTGGGCGGAGCGGAAGCTCGCGTTCGCGAAGAGCGGCGGCAGCGTACCGCAGCGCCTCGTGCAGGTCGGCGTCCTCAAGCTGCGGGTAGTCAGCGAGGATCTCGTCGGCGGACATGTCGTCGGCGAGCAGGCCGACAACCGTCGCGACAGGGATCCGGGTGCCACGGATGCACGGCACCCCGCCCATGATGCGGTGGTCCACGGAGATCCGCTCGAACGCCATGCAGGCCATGCTACCGCTTATCGGCCGCCTTGCTCAGCTCCGCGAAGCGTTGCGCGAGGCCGTCGAGGAACGCCTGTAGTGCCAGCTCGAACGACTCGTCGTCGATCTCGTCTGCGTGGGCGCGCAGCCGGTGCGCCTGGCCGAGGTGCGGATAGCGGTCGACGTAGATCTGCACGTCGTCGTCGAAGCCCCTGGCGAAGGACGTCATCGCGGCGCCGACGACCAGGTACTTGGTGGACGCGCCGATCAGCGTTGCCTGCCGGGGCGGCCAGCCCGCCGCGACCAGTCCGCCGTGCACCGCGTCGGCGCGGGCCAGCGCGGTCTCACGTCTGCCGGGACCGGTGGCGAGGAACGGCACCATGTTCGGATGCGCCCGCAGCGCGGCGCGGTAGGAGCGTGCCCAGGTCGCGATGCCCTGCCGCCAGTCGCCGTCGCGGAAGCCGGTGACGTCGACCTGCGCCATGATCTGGTTGCCGATCTCGTGCAGCAACTCGTCCTTGTTCTTGACGTGGTTGTACAGCGAGGCGACCTGCACGCCGAGCACGGTGGCGAGCCTGCGCATCGAGAGTCCGTCGAGGCCATCGGAGTCGACGATCTCCAGCGCGGCCGACGCCATCCGGTCCAGGCTCAGCAGCGGTGTCTTCGGCCGTCCCATCCGTCCTCCGAGAGTCGGTCTCATCCTATGCGTCGCCGGTTGTGGCAGGCGGCAGCGCCGTGTCACTATGTTAGCGAACAGTGTTCGTTTGGAGGTAGCCGTGGATCTGTCCCTCACCGACGAGCAGCGTGCGGTCCAGCAGCTCGCGCGGGATTTCGTCGACCGTGAGGTCGTGCCGCACGTCAAGGACTGGGACCGCGCCGAGCAGGTCGACATCGGCATCGTCAAACAGCTCGCCGAGCTCGGCTTCCTCGGCCTCACGGTGCCCGAGGAGTACGGCGGGTCCGGCGGCGACCACCTCAGCTACTGCCTCGTCATGGAGGAATTCGGCCGGGGCGACACCGCCATCCGGGGCATCGTGTCGGTCTCGCTCGGACTGGTGACCAAGCAGATCGTCAAGTACGGCTCGGAGGAGCAGAAGCGCCACTGGATACCCCGGCTGTGCTCCGGTGAGTCGCTCGCCTGCTTCGGCCTCACCGAGCCCGGCACCGGCTCCGACGCGGGCAACCTCACCACCCGCGCCGAGCAGGATGGTGACGAGTGGGTCATCACCGGCCAGAAGATGTTCATCACCAACGGCACCTGGGCCGACGTCGCGCTGATCTTCGCCCGCACCGACGGACCCGGCCCCAAGGGCGTCACGGCGTTCCTGGTGCCCACCGACGCCGACGGCTTCAGCCGATCCGAGATCAAGGGCAAGCTCGGGCTGCGCGGGCAAGCCACCGCCGAGCTCACCCTCGACCACGTGCGGGTGCCCGACTCGGCCCGGCTCGGCGAACGCGGCCAGGGTTTTTCCATCGCGATGTACGCCCTCGACAAGGGCCGGATGGCCGTCGCGGCCGGCTGCGTCGGGCTCGCCCGCGCCGCGCTGGAGGCCAGCGTGAACTACGCGAAGGAACGCGACCAGTTCGGCAAGCCGATCGCGAGCTTCCAGCTGGTGCAGGAGATGCTCGCCGACATGGCGGTGGAGACCGACGCGTCACGGCTGCTGGTCTGGCGGGTCGCCGATCTCATCGAGCGCGGTGAGAAGTTCAAGACCGAGGCGTCGATGGCCAAGCTCTACGCCAGCGAGGCCGCCGTCAAGGCGTCCAATCTGGCCATTCAGGTGTTCGGCGGCTACGGCTACATCGACGAGTACCCGGTCAGCAAGTTCCTCCGCGACGCCAGGGTGCTCACCCTCTACGAGGGCACCAGCCAGATCCAGAAACTGCTGATCGGCCGTTCCCTCACCGGAATCAACGCGTTCTAAGGACGACCACAATGGACTTCTCACTCACCACAGAAGAGCGCGAGATCCGGGACTGGGTGCGCACATTCATCCGCCGCGAGGTCATGCCGCTCGAACCCGAGGTGCTGCGCCGCGAACGCGCCGGGCAGCCGGGCGTCACCGCCGACGAACGCGCCGAGCTCCAGCTCAAGGCCAAGCAGGCCGGTTTCTGGGGGTTGCAGACGCCGGAGTCCTACGGCGGCATGGGGCTCTCCGCCGTGATGACGGCGCTGCTCATGGTCGAGGTCGGCCGGACGTTCGTGCCGTTCCAGTTCGGCGGCGACGCCGACAACATCCTCTACCACGGCAACGAGGAGCAGCGGCAGCGCTACCTGCTGCCGACCATCGCGGGCGAGCGGAAGTCGTGCTTCGCGATCACCGAGCCCGGCGCCGGGTCGGACGCCAAGGCGATCCGCACCAGCGCCCGCCGGGACGGGGCCGATTGGGTCATCAACGGCGAGAAGACGTTCATCACCGGCGGCAACGAGGCCGACTTCGCCATGGTCTTCGCCGTCACCGATCCCGAGCGTGGCGCGGACGGCGGCGTGACCTGCTTCCTCGCCGACCGTGACATGGGCTGGAAGTCCGAGCCGATCGACACCATGGGCGAGTGGGCGCCTGCCTCGCTGATCTTCGACAACGTCCGGGTGCCGGAGTCCAACATCCTCGGTGAGGAGGGCAACGGCTTCCAGCTCGCGATGCAGTGGATCGGCCGGGGCCGGTACCTGATCCCGGCCCGCGCGCTCGGCGCGTGCGAGCGGCTGCTGGAGCTGGGCATCGACTACGCCAACACCCGCGAGACCTTCGGCAAGCCGATCGGAGACCGGCAGGCGATCCAGTGGATGATCGCGGACTCCTCGGTGGAGATCGAGGCGCTGCGGTGGCTGGTGCTGCACGCGGCGTGGCTGGTCGACACCGACGGCGGCGGGCTGGCGTCGCGGCACGCGCAGTCGATCGCCAAGCTCTACGGCGCCACCAAGGCGAACGAGATCGTCGACCGGGTCTTGCAGATCCACGGCGGCATGGGCTACACCCGCGAGCTGCCGATCGAACGCTGGTACCGCGAGCTGCGGCTGGCCCGCATCTACGAGGGCACCGACGAGATCCAGCGCCGCACCATCGCGAACAACCTGCTGTGCGGCAAGGTCAAGCCGACCGGCTCGCTCGGCTGATGCCGGGATTCACGACGTCGGACGGCGTGGCGCTGGCGGTCACCGAGCGCGGTCCGGCCGACGCCGAGGCGTGCGCGGTGCTGCTGCATGGCTGGACCGAAGACGCCTCGATCTGGGACGGCGTCACCGAGCGACTCGGCGACACCATGCGGGTGCTCGCGCTCGACTTGCGCGGCCACGGTGACTCCGGCCCCGCCCCGCGCAGCTCGGCCACCATCGAACGGCTGGCCGACGACGTCGCCGAGCTGATCGCGGCTCTCGTACCGCAAGGCCGGATCCTGCTCGCGGGCCACTCCATGGGCGGGATGACGATGATGGCGCTGGCCGAACGGCACCCCGAGCTGGTCGAGCGGCGGGTGTCGGGCGCGGTGTTCGTCTCGACGTCGGCCGGACAGCTGCGGGACGTGATGTCCCGGATGCCCGCGCCGATCGCGGCCGCCGACCGGTGGCAACGGCGCCTCGCGCGCCGCACGAAGGCACGGCGTCCGCAGCCCACGGGTGAGTCGTCGGCGCGTGGCGCGCTGCCGGTGCCGAGCAAGCGGCTTTCGCGCTACGTGCTGCGCACGGTGGCGTTCGGCGAGCGGCCGGACGCCGCGCACGTCCGCGCCGCCGTCGAGCAGTGCGCACGGACGCATCGCAGCAGCGCGGCAGGGTTCAACCGGTCGATCATGGCGCACGACAGGGCGAGGGCGCTCGTAGCCTTCGCCGGGGTGCCGACGGCGGTGCTGGTCGGCGACCGGGACCGGCTCACGCCCCCGGCGCATGCCCACGTCATCGCCGACGCGCTGCCAGACGCGGAGTTCGTGCTGTTCACCCGCGCGGGCCACATGCTGCCGTATGAACGGCCGGACGGCGTGGCCAGCGCCATCCGCGCGATCGCGCGGCAGCACGTGACGTCATAGCCGTTACGGTGGCCCTACAGCACGACCAGGAAGGATGCTCATGCGCGCAGTGCGGATCACCTCGCTGGACGGCCCCCGCGCCGTGGAGATCGCCGACGTCGACGAGCCCGCACCGGACGACGACAAGGTCATGATCGACGTGCACGCCGCGGGCGTCACCTTCCCCGACGTGCTCCAGACCCGGGGCCAGTATCAGATCAAGCTGCCGGTGCCGTTCACCCCGGGGTCCGAGGTCGCCGGGACGGTGCGGTCGGCGCCGGAGTCCAGCGGCGTCACCGCGGGCCAGGGGGTGGCGTCGTTCGTCGGCTTCGGCGGGTTCTGCGAGGTCGTCGCCGCCGACCCGGCCACGGTCTTCCCGCTGCCGGATCGGATGTCGTTCGAGCACGGTGCCGCCGTGCCGATGAACGTGCTCACCGCGCACTTCGCGCTCAAACGGCGGGCGGCGTTGCGCGAGGGCGAGACGGTGCTGGTGCACGGCGCGGCCGGTGGGGTCGGCAGCGCGTCGATCCAGCTCGCGAAGGCACTCGGCGCGCACGTGATCGGCGTGGTGTCCACCGACGCGAAGGCGGAGCTCGCGCGGGCTGCCGGGGCCGACGACGTGGTGCTGGCGGACGGCTTCAAGGACGCGGCCAAGGAGCTCACCGGCGGACGCGGCGTTGACATCGTGGTCGACCCGGTCGGCGGCGACCGGTTCACCGACTCGCTGCGCAGCCTCGCCCGGGAGGGGCGGCTGCTCGTCATCGGCTTCACCGGCGGCGAGATTCCCACCGTGAAGGTCAACCGGTTGCTGCTCAACAACATCTCGGTCGTCGGCGTCGCGTGGGGCGAGTTCTTCCTGCACCGGATGGCGTACCTGCACGAGCAGTGGGCGGACCTGCTGCCGCTGCTCGAAGCGGGCAAGCTCGACCCGCACATCGGCGCCCGCTATCCGCTCGACAAGGCGGCCGACGCGCTGGCGAGCATGGACGAGCGCAGCGCCGTCGGCAAGATCGTTCTCGACGTCACCTAGCCAGCGCCAGCGCCACCGTCAGCTCGAGCACCTGCCTTGGATCCGCCAGCGCGTCGCCGTAGTGCTCGCGCAACTGGCTCATGCGGTAGCGCACCGTCTGCGGATGCACGAACAGATCCTCGGCGACGGCGTCCCGGCGGCCCTGGTGCAGCAGCCACGACCGCAACGTGTCGGTGAGGCGCGCGACGGTGGCCGGTGGCAGCCCAGCCAGCGGCGTGAGCGCACGTTCGCGCAGGTCGTCGTACGCCTCGCCGTCGGCGGTGAGCACCAGCTCGACGAGGCAGCGTTCGGTGTCGATCGGCTCGCCGGTCGCCGGGACGACCTCGACGGCGCGGACCGCGCGGGTGAAGGATGCCCTGGCCTGCCGCCACGGCCGCGCCGGGCCGACCACGGCGTGGACGCCCCGCAGGAGTTGCAGTAGGTGCGCCCGGCTCGCGTCCTGGTCGGCGGGCACCAGCAGCACGGCGGTGTTGTCGGAGTCCGGCAGCGTGCTCGGCAGGTTCTCGTTGAGCAGCAGGGTCTCCGGGTCGAGCAGCTGTCGGACCGCATGTGCCCGGCCCGCCGCCAGCAGCACGGTGACCAGCATGGCGGGCGGGGTCCAGCCGGCGCGTTCCGCCTCGGCGAACAGGACGTCGTCGGACGCGCCGTCGAGCAGGCTCCTGCCGAGCCGTTCGAGCTGGCGCTGCCGCGCCCTGTCCTGGGTCGCCAGTGCCTCGGCGTGGCCCGCAGCGCTGGTGGCGGACAGCTCGTCGATGAACGCGAACACCAGCTCGGCGAACTTGGCCATGGTTTCGGCATGCAGCCCGGACGCCACCGCGACCGACGACCAGCCGCGCCAGGCGACCCGCGCGCCCACCCGGTAGGCGGCGAGCAGCGCCTCCATGCTCCGGCCGTTGGCGGCCTCGCCCCGGCCGAGCGCGAAGGCCGCGTCCGCGCCCGCGCCGAGGTCGGTCGGCTCCTCGACGCCGCCTCCCGCCAGCTCGAGGAAGTTGTCCAGCGCGGTCTGCACGGCGAGGCGGATGTTGGCGCCCCGCCGTCCGGTGAGCGCACCGGCGTAGCTGGGCACCTCGGCCATGATCGCCGCGACGATGTCATCGGCGACGACGGGCAGCCGCTCCCGGAGTGCCGCGACGGTCGCCGGGGCGAGGTCGAGATCGGCGGCCTCGCGGATCGCGCGGTTGATCAGCAGTTCCGTGCGCGCATCGGTCATGTCTTGTGCCTTACGAACAATTTCGGATTACGGGTTCACATCGACTGGTCATGACTTTACGCGCAACTATAGAAGATCCTGGTCTTATGGCGTTTGTGGCAGCACCTCGACGTGGTGCTTTCGCGTCCTTGGGTGCCCGGGTTGCCCGGCTCGCGGAGCTGGTCACGACTCCGGTCGTGCCCTCGGACTACCTTGACATGCTCAGCCCGTTGCGGGCATCGGCCGACCTGCGCGGCAGGATCGAGGAGATCCACCCCGAGACCCGCGACGCGGCGACCCTGGTCATCCGGCCGGGCAAGGGGTGGCGTGGTCATGCGCCGGGGCAGTACGTGCGCATCGGCGTCGACGTCGACGGCGTGCGGCAGTGGCGGGCGTACTCGCTCACCTCACGCACCGGTCGCGCCGACGGCCGGATCTCGGTCACGGTCAAGGCGATGCCGGACGGCACGGTCAGCAACTACCTGGTCCGCCGCGCCCGCACCGGCACGCTGATCCAGCTCGACCAGGCGACCGGTGACTTCACGCTGCCGTCGCCCCGGCCGCGCAAGGCGCTGTTCCTGACGGCTGGCAGCGGCATCACCCCGGTCATGGGGATGCTGCGCAACGCCGTCGACGAGCTGGCAGACGTGGTCGTGGTGCACTCCGCGCCACGGTCGCACGACGTCATCTTCGCCGATGAGCTGCGGCACCTCGCCACCAGCGGCAGGATCCGGCTGGTCGAACGCCACACCGACGTGGACGGCATGCTCGACTTCGGTCAGCTCGGCGGCATCGTCGCCGACTGGACCGAGCGCGAGACCTGGGCGTGCGGGCCGACCGGCCTGCTCGACGCCGCCGACCAGCGATGGTCGGATGCCGGGGTCGCCGATCGGCTGCACACCGAGCGGTTCCGGCCGACCGTCATCGTCACCGGCGAGGGCGGCCAGGTGACCTTCAGCCAGACCGGCACCACCGTCGACGCCGACGGCTCGACTGCGCTGCTCGACACCGGCGAGCGGGCCGGGGTGCTGATGCCGTCCGGCTGCCGGATGGGGATCTGTTTCGGCTGCGTCTCGCCGCTGCGCAGCGGCGCGGTCCGCGACCTGCGCAACGGCGAGGTCACCACGGCCGTGCCCGGTGACGGCGTCCTCATCCAGACCTGCGTGTCCGCCGCCGCGGGCGCCTGCGACATCGAACGTTAAAGGGGAAAGCCATGACAGCGGTAATGAGCGAGCGGCCCGCCGCTCGCACCGTGCCCGTCGACGACCCGACGGCGCACCTGACCGACGCCGACATCGAGAACATCGCCAAGGAGCTCGACGCGCTGCGCGAGCGCGTCATCGCCAGCAGGGGAGCGCGCGACGCCGCCTACATCCGGCGCGTCATCGACGTCCAGCGCAAGCTGGAGCTCGGCAGCAGGGGCGTGCTGGTGTTCTCGCTGTTCCCACCGGCCTGGCTGCTCGGCACCCTCGGGCTGTCGGCGGCCAAGATCGTGGAGAACATGGAGATCGGGCACAACGTGATGCACGGCCAGTGGGACTGGATGCGTGACCCGAAGATCCACTCGACGACCTGGGAATGGGACAACGTCTCGCCGTCGGACCAGTGGAAGCGCACTCACAACGGGATGCACCACACCTACACCAACGTGATCGGCGAGGACGGCGACCTCGGCTACGGCCTCATGCGGGTCTCGCCCGACCAGCCCTGGTCGCCGTTCTATCTCGGCCAGCCGTTGTGGAACTTCGTCAACGCCTGCTTCTTCGAGTTCGGCATCGCGGCCTACGACCTCGAACTGCGCGACAGCCTGACCGATGGACGACACAAGACCCCCGAGTTCCGCGAGCGCGCCCAGCGGGTGCTGCGCAAGATCCGGCAGCAGGTCACCAAGGACTACGTGGTACATCCGCTGCTGTCGGGGCCGTCGGCGCTGCACACGCTGGGCGCGAACTTCGTCGCGAACCTCGTCCGCAACCTGTGGACCCACTCGGTGATCATGTGCGGGCACTTCCCGGAGGGTGTGGACACCTTCGAGAAGTCGTCCATCGAGGGCGAGACTCGCGGCCAGTGGTACCTGCGGCAGATGCTCGGCTCGGCCAACATCTCCGGCAGCCCGCTGCTGCACCTGATGAGCGGGAACCTGTCGCACCAGATCGAGCACCATCTGTTCCCCGACCTGCCGAGCAACCGCTACGGCGAGATCGCACCGGAGGTGCGGGACCTGTTCGAGCGCTACGGGCTCAACTACGTCACCGGTCCGCTGCCGAAGCAGGTGGCCTCCGCGTGGCGGAAGATTTTCCTGCTGTCGCTGCCGAACGACGCCGCCGAGCGGGTCGACCGGGTCCTCAAGCGGTTCTGGCCGAAGTGGCTCCGTACGGCGTAACGGGCGTGCGGCCGGACGGCGCACTATGCTGCTCCCGTCGCTGACCGAGCGTTTCGGGCCCGGCTGCCGGGGTAAGTCTGGGACGTCTCCACCCAACCGGGTGGCAGCGGATGAATGGAGTGACCATGACGATTACCGGGCTACTCAGTGCGCTGCTCGTTGGCTTGGTCATCGGCGCGCTGGCACGACTGATCCTTCCTGGCAAGCAGGCCATCGGGCTGCTGGCCACCATCGCGGTCGGTATCCTCGCCGCGTTGATCGGCACTTGGCTGACCAACCAGATGGGCATCGGTAACGCCGAGGGGTACGACCTGTTCGAGTTCATCGCGCAGGTGGTGCTGGCCCTCATCGGTGTCGGCCTCGTCGCGGGCACGCTGCGACGGTCGAAGATCAAGGCTTGACCAGCGACCTGACAGTAAGCGCCGTGTCGCCTCACGCGGGCGGCACGGCGGCTTGCGTCAGGACGCGCCACCGATACCCGTCGCCGGGGTAGGCTTCGAATGGTCAAGAGCGGAACGGAGCAAGCCCCATGACGATTTCCGGGATTCTCAGTGCGCTGCTCGTCGGCTTGGTCGTCGGTGCGCTGGCACGGCTGATTCTGCCTGGCAGGCAGGCGATCGGGCTGCTGGCCACCATCGCGGTCGGCATCGTCGCCGCGCTGCTGGGCACCTGGCTGACGAACGAGATGGGCATCGGCGACGTCTCCGGTTACGACCTCATCGAGCTGATCGTGCAGGTCGGACTGGCCGTGATCGGTGTCGGCCTGGTCGCCGGAACGCTGCGCCGCTCGAGGTCGCGGACGTGACACCGGACTGACGCCGGTGGTGTGGTGCCCACACCACCGGCGAGGTCCGTGTCACGCCCGGCGCAGCCCGGTGATCTGCAGCTCGGCGAACACCGTCGTCACGACGGCGAGCGCCAGCGCGGTCACCACGCCGAGCGTGGTCAGCGACAGTGTCTCCGCGATGAGGACGACGACGCCGGCCACGGTCCACAGCAGATTGGCGGCTGCCACGGCGCTCGCCGCCGTGCGGTTGATGACGTTCCTGGTGCCGATGACGAGTACCGCGGCGCCGTAGGCGACGAAGAACAGCCCGATGTCGAGCAGCAGCATCGTGCTCGCGCCGAGCACCGTGTCGAGTACGCCCGACAGCGCCGCGATGAGCACGCCGCTGAGTCCCGACGCGACGCCGTCGAGGACGAGGCTGGTGCGGAGCAGGCGGCCGGAGGTCGTGGTGGTGAGGCCGGAGGTTGCGGTGGTCATGTCGGATTCCCTTCCGTGGTTGGCCGGTCGCTTCCGACGCTAGGAAGGGCGGCACTGCCACCGGTACGAAAAGGACTGCGAAGTCCTGCCAACCGCTGCCACCGTTGGGAAAACGCAGGTCAGTGTGATGCCGCCGTGGCGCGCAGATCGGCGGCGACCAGCCGCGCGGCCGCCGACTGCCAGTTGTGCAGCGTCCGCTCCGGTACCTGGTCGGCGAACCACGTCAGCGCCTGCCGTGCGGTCGCGTCGAGCTCGGTGACCTTGGTGCGCACGCTGTAGGGCCGGACCCCGGCGATGTAGTAGAAGTAGAGCGCGTTGTAGTGGCGCCATTCCTCGCTGGTGCCGAACTCGCCGCCGTCGGGCTTGAGCCTGCGGATGGCTTCCAGCAGCACGGCTTTCAGCTCCTTGGCGCGCTCGAGCGGCGTGTCGGGCGAGCCGCGTGCGGCGAGTCGTTCGGTGATCACCGGCAGCTCGGTCAGCGGGCTGGACACCAGCTTGCCGAGGTCGCCGTAATACGACAGCGCCCGGCGGGTCAGTCGGGCGAACTCGGCGTCGTCGAGGCCAGTGAGCGCGGTGTCCGCCTTGCGCGGCAGCGCGTCGGCGACCTCCCGCAGCTGTGCTCTCGCCTGCTGGACCGGCACGGCCAGCGCGAGGCGGTCGGCGAGCGACTGCAGCGGGCTGGCCAGCACGTGGACCGTGATCGCGGCGGCGACGACGCCGTAGAGCAGCGCGGTCAGCGCGGGGTTGGGACCTGAGGTGGCGATGACCAGGCCGACCTGGCCGCCGAGCAGGGCCGTGGCGAGGCCGGAGATCACGGCCGAGCGCAGCATGTCCGCGCGCAGCGACTCGCCGGCGTCGAAGGCGTCGAACACGGCGACGCAGCCGCCGAGCAGCACCAGGTCGAACCCGATCGAGGCCAGGGTGAGCTCGCGGGGGAGCAGTCCGGCGGCGAGCAGCAGCAGTCCGGCGGCGAGCCCGACGAGCAATGCGCCGACGATCGCGAGCCCGAGCGTGCTCCTGACCCCCTCGCGGCTGGCCCGGTGGTCTCGGATCAGTCGCGCCAGCACGACCGCCCACAGGGCGGCAGGCAGCCACACCAGCACCTCGGCGATCGCGCCCGTCCAGGGCAGGTCGTCGAGGGCGATCGCGGCGCCGTAGCCGAGCAGCCCGCCACCGGCGAGCACCAGCACCGGGTTGGTCCGGTCACGCGCCAGCAGGTACAGGCCGAGCCACCAGGCGACGGCGAAGGTCAGGACGGGCACCATCACACTTCGCAGATTACGCGGGCCGTCGTCCCCAGATCGCGATGATGCCGATGACGCCTGCGATGGGCAGCAGCACGAGGCCGGGTAGCTGGTAGCGCCAGGAGAACTCGAACGCCGACGACCCGACCTGGATTATCAGCGCCGTGCCGACCGTCAGCAGCGCCGCTGCGCGCAGTCCGCTGCCGCGGGCGCGGCCCACGCCGAACACGGCGGCGATCGCGACCAGTGCGAACGCGGCGAGCAGTGGTCCCGGGGTGTAGCCGACGCTGAGCTGATAGCCGCGCAGGAACGTCGTCGCCGGTGCGAAGGCGGACGGCGTCTCGCCGCTGAACTTCTGCGAGTAGAAGATCGACTCGTCCCGGTGGTCGTAGTACTGGTACCCGGGCTGGAAGTGCCAGCGCGTCACGCTGACGTCGTTCGGCGCGTCGGTGCGAGCGGGCCGGAAGCCCTTGAGGAAGTCGATGGCGACGGCGCGGGCCACGTCGAACGGTTGCTCGCGCAGCACGATCATCCCGAACTGGTGCTGAACCTCCGCGACCTCGGTGCCCTCCGGGAAGGTGCTCACCCAGTTCTCGTCGGCGATGCGGTGCGCGTAGTAGTCCGGCATCCGGTCCCCGAGCGGTTCGGTGGGACACGCCAGCCGCTGCACCGGGGTGAGCGGAAGCTGATCGCACTTGGCGACGACGGCCGCCCTGCTGTACAGCACGTCGGACTGGCTGTTGGACAGCCCGACCCTCCCCGTCTCCTGGTGGTAGTAGGTGGCGTAGGAGCCGACGACGACCGCGAACAGCACCACGAACGCGCCGGTGCGCAGCGCGACCGCGCGGATGGTGGCCCAGCTACGCCAGGCCCGCCACGCCCCGCCCGCGATCAGCAGGTACACCACGGCGGGCGCGAACAGCGTGACCGCGATCAGCCGGATCGCCACCGCGACGCCGAGCAGCAGTCCCGCCAGCGCCGCCCGGCGCGGGTTCGGGGCGCCGGTGCCGATCAGCAGCCACAGGATCGCGACCAGCAGCACCAGCTGCCAGGTGTCCGACATGATCATCTGCTCGATCTGCACCACGTAGGCGTCGAGCAGCACCGGCGCCGCCGCGATGGCGGCCAGCCAGGCCGGCGCGCGCAGCCGCAGCGCCAGCAGGTACAGCCCGAGCGCGCACCCCAGACCGGCGAGGTGCTGCACGGCGGTGACCAGCTCCAGCCCGCCCACCGACAGCAGCGGCTCCAGCACCAGCAGGTCGTAGCCGATCGGGTGCATCCCGCCCGGGTCGTGCACGCCGAGGTTGTTCAGGTAACGGAACGAGTCGAAGTACAGCAGCGCGGGCTGATAGCCGATCCAGGCCAGAACGCGAAGCGCGGCACCAGCGACAAGCAGTGTGGCGATCAGCCAATGCCTACCGATGGTGCCGCGCACGCGAGGTTCTTCGACCGGTGCGGGCTCAGGCCCGTCTTCCCTGGTGTCCCTGGTGATTACGCCTTGGTTCGCTTCCACTGGACCTTCGGATACATCTTCTCGACGTCGACCCGATGCTTGTTCGCCTCGACGATGCCGAACATGGACTCGATCAACGTATCCGACAGCAGATGCGGCTTCAGACCCAGCTCC
>WHUB01000360.1 GCA_009377395.1 Actinophytocola sp.
GGCCGAGCGTGCAGCTCTCGCACAGCCACAGCTCGAGCGGCCACCGCGGGTCCGGGCCCGGCGTGGCCAGCGGTGGGAAGTGGTCCGCGCCCGGCTGGTCGCCGAGGTCGACCACGCGGACCACCTCGGCCGAGTCGCAGCCCCTGCAGGCGGGTACAGACACCGGTCTCCCTTCGCTGGCTACCACGTCAGGGTCGCCTTCGCCGTCGTGAACGTCGAACCAGTCACGGCCGGACTGCGAGGGGTACGCCTTGTGCAGGAACTCGACCTTCTCGCGCATCTGCGCGGCGGTCAGCGAGACGTAGAGCGACGGGTTGCCGACGTCGCCGTCCCACTTGGGGATCTCGTAGCCGAGCACCAGGTGGTCGCGCCAGACCGTGGGGACCAGCTCCGCCACCGTGCGGTGGTCCTGGTGCGCGTCGTCGCATCGCGGTGCGAGCACCAGATCGGCGTTCCTGCGCCCGGCGGACTCCTCCAGCAGCTCCTTCACCTCGTCCCAGTGCGCCGGCAGCCGCCCGTCGGGAAGCCCGGCCGTGCTGATCAGAACCGCACACCCGGGCAGGAAGAGCTCGGCGCTGTGCCGCGCCTCCGCCAGCCGCTCCTCGCTGCCCGTCGCGAGGACGAGCTCCGCGGTGAGGCCGGGGACCGAGGCCGCGAGCCTGCGCAGCGTGCCACCACAGCCGATCTCGATGT
>WHUB01000361.1 GCA_009377395.1 Actinophytocola sp.
CCGATGTGGCGGGACCCGTCTCCGCCCCTATCACCCCTGGTACTTACACTCACCATGTACGCGGCAAACGCGGTGTGACCTGCGGAAAGATAGATCACCGTGGGGCAAACGTGGGGCAGCGCATCGAAGCGTGGTCCGGTGTCCCGCTCCGCTGGATGCTGCGCCGGATCTTCTACTCGGCCTGCATCGCCGCGCTTGTTGGTGTGGTCGTCGCGGTCGATGTCGTGACCGCGCACCACTACGGCGGCGTGCCCGTGGTGGACGTCGGCATCACGTGGCCGCACGAACTGATACCGGGGCACTTCCTGAACGGCGGTGCACGATGACACGCGTCGCACGCCCGACTTGGACCTGTCAGCTCTACCCGCCGCGCATCGAGAACCCGAGGCCGTGGCCGCCGCCGGTCGGCAGGCACCGCCCGCACGCCGAGCGCACGCACGTGCGCGAGCTGACCGACCAGATCACTCCCCCGCGCCGCGCCGCGACGTGGGTACACACCACCGGCTACGCGCTACTGTTCGTCGGCGCGCTGCTGATCATGATCGGAGCAGTACGATGATCACGCGCGCCGCCCCGGCTATCCACGTTCCCGGGGCGGCGTGCCCGTGGTGGACGTCGGGATGGCCGAGTAACATCACCCACGCCTCCGCAGAGGTTCTACCCCCCGGTCGACGGGCCGGGGGTTCTGCGGG
>WHUB01000362.1:0-335 GCA_009377395.1 Actinophytocola sp.
GAACACGCTGTCCTCGTAGGGGTTGCCGGCGCCGAGCCTGGTCGCCCACTGCAGGTGTTCGGGCACCGCATCGTGCAGGAACACCTCGATGCCGGCCGCCCGCGCTGCCAGCGCCGCCGAGGTGCCCATCAGCCCGGTGCCCACCACGAGCAGCCGGTTCGGCGGGCTCACCGCCGGGTCTCCTGGCGCAGGACCCCGCAGGCCGCCTCGCGGGTCACAGCTCGACCTCCTGGTACAGCAAGCCAACCTCCTGGGTGGTCAGATCGCGCAGCTGGCCCGGCGGCAGGTCGCCGAGCGAGATCGGGCCCACGCGGGTACGCACCAGCCGCTGCACC
>WHUB01000362.1:345-690 GCA_009377395.1 Actinophytocola sp.
CTCCACGATCCGGAAGTCGTCGACCCTCGCCGGTCCGTCGTCCAACTGCACGCCTTCGCGCAGCCGCGCACCGAGCCGGTTCGGCACCGTCCCGCGCACCTCGGCCACGTACGTCTTCTGCACGCCGTGCGCGGGGTGCGCGAGCCGGTGCGCGAGCTCGCCGTCATTGGTCAGCAACAGCAGCCCTTCCGTGGCCGTGTCGAGGCGCCCGACGTGGAACAGCCGCTCGGTGCGGTCGTGCACGGAGTCGGCGAGGCACGGTCGCCCCTGCGGGTCGCCCATGGTGCTCACCACGCCCGGCGGCTTGTTGAGCGCCAGGTAGGCGAGGTCGGCCGCGGACGGGAT
>WHUB01000363.1 GCA_009377395.1 Actinophytocola sp.
TCCTTAACCACTGTCCACAGAGGAAAGTCCCGTCGATGCTTCGAGGCTTGACCCTACCCGACTCGTGGTGCACGCTGCTCGAGACCTTCCGGCCGGTGTTCCGTCGCTCGTCCACCTTCGCGTTGTTCGTGGTATTGGCGACGGGGTTGGTCGCGCAGACCACGCGGCGCACGGTGGTCGGCATGCTCGCTGGCGCGGGCATGGCCGCGAGGGTGTCGTTTCACTCGGTGTGCCGGTTCTTCTCCCAGCATGCCTGGGCGGTTGACCGGCTCGGGCTACTGCTCGCCCGGGTGATCGTCACCCGGCTGCTGGCCGCCGATGCGCCGATCCTGGTGGTGGTCGATGACACCCTGTTCCGCCGTTGGGGCAAGAAGGTCCATCACGCCTGGTGGACGCATGATGGCGCCGCGCAGGGCCCGACGAAGCTGGGCCGCGGCAACCGGTGGGTCATCGCCGGGATCGTGGTCGAGCTGCCGTTCAGCACGCACCCGGTCTGTCTGCCGGTACTGTTTCGCCTGTGGGGCGGCAAGGGCAGCGCTTCTCCGGTCGAGCTGGCCGCCGAGCTGCTGGAACTTCTGGCCGGTGAGTTCCCCGAACGCGTCATTCACGGTGTCGGTGACGCCGCCTACCACGGCCGACCGCTCGTCGTGGCCGGCACGACCTGGACGACCCGGCTGCCGTCCAATGCCG
>WHUB01000364.1:0-451 GCA_009377395.1 Actinophytocola sp.
TACCTCGACCTCGTCTACGACGACGACTGGCTGGAGCGCATGCGGCAGCGTTGCGACCGCGCCTCGTCCGCCGACTGCTGAGCCCGCGGCACCGGCCTACGGAGGAGCCGTGACCTTCACACCCGCCAGCAACGACGCCACTCCTCGCCTGTTGTACCTGAGCCGCGGTCAGATCGCCGACGTCGGCGGCGACCACTCCGACCTCTACGTCAGCGCGCTGCACGATGCCCTGGTGTTGCACGCCGAGGGCAAGACCGTGCAGCCGCTGAAGCCGTACTTGCGGGCGCGTGGAAAGGCAGGCCACATCGCTGACCGCATCATCGCGATGCCGGCCCACGTCGGGTCACCCGGTGTATCGGGCCTGAAGTGGATCGGCAGCAAGCACGACAATCCGGCCCGCGTTGGTAGGGAGCGCGCCAGCGCCGTGATCGTGCTCAACGACCCGTCCACG
>WHUB01000364.1:461-690 GCA_009377395.1 Actinophytocola sp.
ATGGAGGGTGGGCTGATCAGCGCCTGGCGGACCGCCGCAGTGACGGTCCTCGCGGCAAGACACCTGGCCGAGAAGGACTTCGAGGCCGTGACACTGGTCGGCTGCGGCTTGATCGGGAGTACGCAGTTGGCGGCGCTGCTGCAGCAGATCGACAGCGTCAGTGCCATACATCTTTATGACGCCCGGCCCGAAGCGGCGCAGGCGCTGGCTGAGCAGGCCAGGGCGCGCC
>WHUB01000365.1 GCA_009377395.1 Actinophytocola sp.
GTGCTTGGCCGGCGAGGACTGGAAGGTGCAGGCGTTCCGCGACGGGGCCAAAATCTACGAGATGATGGGCGAGAAGATTCACAAGCTCCCGCCCGGCACGGTCACGAAGGCCACGCACCCGGCGGAGCGCCAGGGAGCAGCAGGAACGGTCGCTGCGCGAGGCGCGGGAGGAGGTTCGCGGCCAGGTCGGCACGCTGGCGGACCGCATCCTCGCGCTCAGCGACAAGGTGGAACTGGCCGGCGACGAGAAGGCGTCCAGGCTGTACGCCACCGCCACCGAGACCTACACCAGCGCGCAGAACCACCTGGAGGGCTCCTCCTCGATCACCGAACTCGAGAACGTGTCCGACGAACTCGACCACGCGCGCTGGCAACTCGAGTCGGTGAACGCGCTGCTCGAGGGTCGCGAGCCCCCGCCCGAACCGGAACAGGAAGTGGCCTGCTTCTTCGACCCCAACCACGGGGCGGGCGTCGAGGAGGCCGCGATCGACACCAGCGCGGGGCAGCAGAACGTACGGGTCTGCAGCTACTGCGCGGCCAAGCTCCGCGCGGGCGAGGCGCCCGAGCCGCGGATGATCGAAGTCGGCGGCCAGCGGATGCCCACCGCGATGGCGCCCCGCTCCTACGGCGGCGGCGGGCTGGGCTGGCTCGCCGACTTCGCGCTCATTCTCGGCGGCCGGCGCTACCCC
>WHUB01000366.1 GCA_009377395.1 Actinophytocola sp.
TCCCACCCAGCAGACAGTGGTCGGGCAGGGTCATCCGCGTCCAGGCGTCCACGTCCGGCGAGGTGCCGGTCAGCTCGGCGACGAGCAGCGTGAACACGGTGCCGTGCCCGACGACGACCAGCGGTTCACCGCCGAGGCCCGCCAGCACGTTCTTGACACCGCGGGAGATCCGGGTCCGCGCCGCGACGTACATCTCCCAGCCGGGCAGCGCCGGCACGTCCGGCTCGGCGAAACCCCGTCGCGCGTGCTCGGTGAGGTCCCCGACGCGGCCGGCCGGGCGGCGCACCTCGCCGAGCGCGTCGTAGACGGTCACCGACGTGGCCGTCAGCAGCCGCGCCGTCGCCAGTGCCTTCGGCTCCGGTGAGGAGAACCACCGCGCCCGTTCGGGCAGCACGCCGGATGCGGCCAGCTCGGCTACCGCCTCCGCCGCGTCTGCATGCAACTCCCAGCGGGAGGGCGGCACGTCGTCGGCGGCGGCAGGCGGTCCGTGCCGGACGAGGTGGAGCTCGGTCATCGGTTCCCTCGGGCGCGCATTGCGGACAGCGGACCGCCGGGTGTCACCCCGGCGGCGTGAGCAGCACGAGCACCACCCAGACGGCGGGTGCCGCCGCGGTCAGCGAGTCGAGGCGATCCATCATCCCGCCGTGGCCGGGGACGAGCGACGACATGTCCTTCACCCCGAGGTC
>WHUB01000367.1 GCA_009377395.1 Actinophytocola sp.
ATCCCGCCCAGCACCTGGATGCAGTCCTTGGCATTGGCCACCGCGGCATCAAGCGCGGCCGCGCCGGCGATCGCACTGGCGAACGTGTGCTGATCGGCGCTGTCATCGGCCGCCCGCGCCGCGTCCCACGCAAGGGCGCCGGCTTGTTCAGCGCGGCAAAGCGCGTGCGCACAGAGGTGCTTGACCGCTTGAAAGGCGCCGATCTTCTGGCCGAACTGCTCCCGGACCGCCGCGTACTCGCTCGCGGTGCGCAGGCACCACGCCGCCACACCGGAGGCCTCGGCGGCAGCCAAGGTCACTGCCATATCGCGGACCACCGCGTCATCTAGGCCGACGATCAGCGCGGCCGGTGGCACGACCGCCGCGTTGAGCCGCACCCTGGCCAGCGCTTGCGAGGCGTCCAGCGGCGTCGACGGTTCGACTTCCACTCCCGGCGTGCCCGGTCCGACCACGAACCACCGCAGCGTGTCGTCATAGGCCACCGGGAGCAGCAGCACCGCATCCTCGTCCGCGCCGAGGACCAGGCCGGCGTCGCCGTCGATCACCAGCCCGCCCGCTTCGTCGCGCCGTGCGGTGAGCGTGCCCTCCTCGGTCGCCACGCCGGCGTGTGCCTCGCCCGAGGCCAACCGGGGAACCAGCTCGTCGGCGGCGCCCGGATACCGGTCCAGCAGGATCGCGGCGAGCA
>WHUB01000368.1 GCA_009377395.1 Actinophytocola sp.
CGCCGAAGTGACAGGCCAACCGCTCGAGGAAATCGACGTCACGGGCACCGTCCCAACAGATCGGAAGTAGTTCGGCGGGCGACCCCGCCTTCCTGCCGGCCGAGCTACCTTGGTATCGGATTGGGAGCTTTCGGGTGTTGGCAAGGACGGTGCGAGGAACCGCGCTCAGGGTTCAGCCTTGCTGAACAGTCCATGATCAGGAAGTCTTGATCAAGACGACCGACGGTTCCCCGACAAGGGGCCACCCCGAATACGTCACCGCAATTGTGTGCCAGACCACTTACCTTCGTCGTCTGCCTGCTCGGGGCTCATCGGCACTCCACCGACAGCATCTTCACAGGAAAGCTGTTCGAGTTCACCGCAGCCTTCGACGCAGGGCTTACCTGGTTTGGTCGTGCTCGCCGCGCTCAACACCGTGGCCAGCCTCTTCTACTACCTGCGCTGAATCGCCCCGCCATGTGCGCGACCACCGGTCGCATCGAGCAGCTAGGCCGGTGGTCAGCGAGCAGCGCCTACACTGCGGCACCCACATCGGTCGCCATAGGCGTCCTCGCCGGACCAATCCTGGCCGGCCTGCAGGCTGGTGCGTTGCTGCCATAACCGGCAGCAACGCACCAATGCCGCTATCCGTGGGTGTGGCTATCGGACTCTGGCGGTGTACTGGTGCTCCGCGGTGGCCC
>WHUB01000369.1 GCA_009377395.1 Actinophytocola sp.
ATCCCAGCTGCTGCTGTGACAGCCAGAGGAACAGCACGGCTCCGGCGACGAGCACGATGATCGGCCGAACGGTGAAAGGAAGCGTTCTGCTCAGCAGCGAGGGCTTGGCCGCCCTCTCGACCTGCTGCAGGTCGGCGCGCTCCCCGGTGGTGCGGATGAGAGTCATGAGGATCGCTGCGCCGTTTCCGAGCCGTGCCGCGCGGGTAGGCCATGGAGGACCGTGCTCCACGGCAGGGTGCCGACGACGACGCCGTCGTCGTCGACGACGACCGCGACGTCATGGCGCTTATCGAGCAGGGCGTCGAGCGCCTGGTAGAGGGTGTCGTTCTCGCGCACGACCGGGATGCCGGCCGCTCCGGTCTCGTGGAGCCAGCGCTGTGGCCGTCCCGACTCGTCGACCACGATGGTCCGGCTACCGTCCGGCGCAGGTCTCTCGGCAGCGGAGGCGTCCGCTGCGCGCACCGTGGTCACCGGATCGAGCGCGCTGTCGCTCACCCGGGCGAGGTCGAGCCGGCGCACCTCCTTCCCCGGGCCAATGAACTCCGAGACGAACTCGTTGCTCGGTGCGGTCAGGAGTCTCTCCGGCGTGTCGTACTGGGCCAGGAGCCCGCCGACCTCCAGGAGAGCGATCTTGCTACCGAGCGCCATCGCCTCCCGGATGTCGTGGGTGACGAAGACGA
>WHUB01000036.1:0-16560 GCA_009377395.1 Actinophytocola sp.
GGGAGGAAGACACCGGCGACCAGGTGACACGGCGTGCCCTGTTCTTCGACGGCTCACCGCTGGGTGACGTGATCATCGGCGAGGCCATCGCCGACTACAGCGGCAACCCCTGCTGACAGCGATAGCGAGAAATAGGCGTGGCGGCCGGGACATCCCGGCCGCCACGCCTATTCGGCGTCGAACAGCGGCCGGATGTCGCGGGCGGCCATGATCTCGTCGTTGCTCGTGCCCGCCGCGACCATCGGCCACACCAGCGACTCCTTCGCGACCACGAAGTCGATCACCACCGGGCGGTCGTCGATGTCGAGCGCCTTCTTGATCACGGCGTCCACGTCGTCCCGGTTGTCGCAGCGCAGCCCCGCACACCCCATCGACTCCGCGAGCAGCACGAGGTCCGGGATGCGGCGGACGTCCAGGTCGGTGTTCGAGTAGCGCTCGCCGTAGAACAGGTGCTGCCACTGCCGCACCATGCCGAGCGAGCCGTTGTTGATCACGGCGACCTTGATCGGCACGGCCTCGATCGCGCAGGTGACCAGCTCCTGGTTGGTCATCTGGAACGAGCCGTCGCCGTCGATGGCCCACACCAGCGTGTCCGGGTAGGCCAGCTTGACGCCCAGCGCCGCGGGCACGGCGAATCCCATGGTGCCGAGGCCGCCGGAGTTGACCCAGGTGCCCGGGTGCTCGAAGTTGAGGAACTGCGCCGCCCACATCTGGTGCTGGCCGACGCCCGACACGTACCGGGCGTCGGGGTCGGCGAGCGTGCCGATCCGCTCGATCACGTACTGCGGCGCGAGCCCGCCGTCCTCGGGCCAGCTGTAGCCGAGCGGGTACGTGTCGCGCCAGCCGTCGATGCGCCGCCACCAGTCCGCGTAGTCCGGCACGCCCGCCACGCGCAGCTCGGTCCGGGCCGCGGCGACCAGCTCCGCGATGATTTCCCGGCAGTCACCGATCATCGAGACGTCCGCCGTGCGGTTCTTCGAGATCTCCGCCGGGTCGATGTCGGCGTGCACCACGCTCGCGTCCGGCGCGAACGAACTCAGCTTGCCGGTGACCCGGTCGTCGAACCGGGTGCCGAGCGCGACCAGCAGGTCGGCCCGCTGCATCGCGGCGACGGCGGTGACGGTGCCGTGCATCCCCGGCATGCCGAGGTGCTGCGGGTGGGAGTCGGGGAACGCCCCGCGCGCCATCAGCGTGGTGACCACCGGCATGCCGGTCAGCTCCGCCAGCCGCGTGAGCTGCTCGGTCGCCCGCGCCTTGAGCACGCCGCCGCCGACGTAGAGCACCGGCCGCCGCGCGGTGCGGATCAGCCGCGCCGCCTCCCGCACCTGGTGGTCCCGGGGCCTCCGGGCGGCCTGCGCGTGCGGTGACGGCGTTGGCGGCGGCGCGACCGTGTGCTCCAGGACGTCCTTCGGGATGTCGACCAGCACCGGGCCCGGCCGGCCGTGCGACGCCTCGTAGAAGGCGTCCGCGATCACCCGGGGGATGTCGGCGGCGTCGGTGATCAGATAGTTCCGCTTGGTGATCGGCTTCGTGATGGCGCAGATGTCCGCCTCCTGGAACGCCATCGTGCCCATCACGGCCTGGGCGACCTGGCCGGTGATCGCCACGACCGGGACCGAGTCCATGTAGGCGTCGGCGAGCGGCGTCACCAGGTTCGTCGCGCCGGGGCCCGACGTCGCCATGCACACCCCAACCCTGCCGGTGGTCTGCGCGTACCCGGCCGCCGCGTGCCCCGCGCCCTGCTCATGCCGGACCAGCACGTGCCGCATCCTGGTCGAGTCCATGAGCGGGTCGTAGGCGGGCAGGATCGCGCCGCCCGGGATGCCGAACACCAGCTCGACCCCGGCCGCCTCCATGGCGCGGATGAGCAGGCTGGCACCGGTGACCTCCGTCGGGGCTTCGGTGGGTAACTCCGGCATGCTGCTGCCTTCCTCGGCTGGCGCGGATTCGCTGCCCATGCTCGGTGTACGCAGGTCAGCGACACAGAGGACGACTTCAGGTCGCTACGCAGGGTGGTATGCGTTCGCGCCCGCGACGGCGGCGAGCTGTCGCAGCAGCAACGGTTCCGGGACCCCGCGCGCGAGCGCCGTCATCGCCGCGCCGATCGGCCACCGCGCGTGCAGTGCCCTGCCGGTCAGCGCCGACTGCCGCACGATCCGGGTGACCGTCCGGCGGCGGGCGGCATCGAACCGGGCGAACGCGGTCGGCAGGTTGTTTGTGGCCTTGATCAGCCGCGCGAGCACGACGGCGTCGATGATCGCCTGGCAGCCGCCCTGCCCGAGGTGGGGTCGCATCGGGTGCGCCGCGTCGCCGATCAGCACCACCCGGCCTGACGCCCAGCGCCGGGGCAGGTCGCGGTCGTGGATGTCGTGCCGCAGCACGGCGTCCGGGGCCGTGCCTGCAAGCAGCTTGCCGATCGGCTCGTGCCACCCGGCGAGCCGGTCGGCCAGGTGGTCCAGTTCGCTGTCGGCCTGCTGGTCCTCTGCTGCGAGCTGGCTGGCGAACCAGTAGGTGCGATCCGGCCCGAGGGCGAGGTAGCCGAACTCGCCGTCCGGCCCCCAGGTCTCGGCGGGCTCGGCGCCGCCGAGGCCGATGTCGGCGACGGCGCGCCACGCGGTGTAGCCGGAGTAGCGCCAGCGCAGGCCCGGGTCGAGGTGCCGTGCCACGACGGAGCGGATGCCGTCGGCGCCGATCAGCCCGTCAGCGGTGAGCGTCGCGCCGTCCGCCGTGGTGACGGTGACGCCATCGGTGTCCCGGCGCATCTCGCGGACGGCGGTGCCGGTGCGCACGGTGTCCGTTCCCGCTGCGTCGGCGAGCAGGTCGAGCAGGGTGGCGCGGTGGATCGCCACCATCGGCTCACCCAGCGCGGCGTCCACCGCGCCGGGTGACAGCCGCCGCAGCCACCGGCCGTCGGGTCGCCGGATGCCGCCGGACGACGTCGCACATCCGGCGTCCCTGACCGCGTTGCCGAGGCCGATGTCGTCCAGCGCGGCCAGCGCGTTCGGCCACAGCGAGATGCCAGCGCCCGCCTCGCCGGGGTCGTCGCGCTCCTCGAGCACGAGCGCCCGCCTGCCGGCGCGCCGGAGCGCCGCCGCGAGCGCGAGCCCGCCGATGCCGGCGCCCGCGATGACGAGCGGGGCGTCGGTCACACGCGCGTCCGCACCGACTCGGCGAGCCGCTCGCTCGGGATGCGGTCGGTGGCCATGTAGTACAGCGTCGAGCCCGGCCCGAGGGTGGCCTCCCAGGACGGGTTGACCAGCAGCTCGCCGTCGGACCGCGCGGCCAGGATGGTGGCGCCGTACTGCTCGCCGATCAGCCGCTGGCACTCGCCGACCCGCAGCGTGCCCGCCGACTCCGGCAGTGTCACCGAGTAGGTGTTGGTGCCGCCGTGGGTGAGCAGGTCGGCGTAGACCTCGCTGATGCCCGGCGACTCCATCTCCTCGGTGACCATGCGCGGCGTGTGCCACTGCACGCAGTGGATGTCCTCGTCGATGTAGCCGATCTGCTCGGCCCGCGCCATGTCGCGCAGCGTCACGACGATGGTGGCGTCCGAGCGAACCCGATCCGCCGTCAGGGCGACGATGAGCGCCTCGTTGTCGTCGCGGGCGTCGACGAGCACCGTGTCGGCCCGGTCCACACCCGCCCGGCGCAGCACGTCGGCGTCGGTCAGGTCGCCGCGCACGAACGCGATGTCACGGCCGGGCATCGGGTGCGTGCTGACGTCGTCCCAGGCGCACAGCACGATCTCGCCGTTCCGGTCGGCGACCACCTGGTCGACGATGCGCTCGGTGCGGCCGGGGGTGTAGCCGACCAGCACGACGTGGCCGGACGTGGTGACGGTGATCGTGCCCTGCATGTGACGTCCCCTTGCGGTTTCGAGGATGCTGGCGAGCTTGGTGAAGACGGTGGTCAGCGCCGCGATGCCGCCGACGATGACGTAGGTGCCGACCACGTGACCGCCCGGGCTCGCGGGGTAGAAGTCGCCGTAGCCGACCGTCGCGGCGGTCACCACGAACCACCACCAGTAGTTGGCGGGGTCGACGATCGCGGCGTCCGTGCCCTCCGCGAGCGCCATCAGCGGCCAGGCCGTGATGAAGACGAACACGGACACGACGACGGGCGTGACCCAGCTGCTGAGGAGCACCGTGCGCGCGATGAGTCGCGAAATAAGGATCGGCACGCCGACTCCTTCCTGCCTGGTTTCCAACCCGCCGCCAGGTTAACTACCAGAGCCGGTTCGCGCCGTGTCCTGCGTTCACGCCGCCGTGTCCTGCACTCGGGGCCTCACCCAGGCGTGTGGTTCGCCTCCGCGCCGTCCCGCTCGCGCTCCTGCGCCAGCCGCTCCCGGTAGTGCTCGGCGCGCAGGTGATGCCCGGTGCGCTCGGCGGCCTCGGCCGTCGCGGCGAGCATCGTTGCGGGCAGCCGGGGCACGGCGGAGGCGACGCTGTCGGCCTCGGCGAACACCTCGCTGGCCAACCCGAGGTCGGCGGCCAGCGCCAGCAGCACCAGTTCCTTCACGTACGTCCGGCCCATGGAGTACTGCTGCCAGTTCGGCACCGCGACGATGACGCACCCGCACTCGCGCAGCGCCGCCAGCGCCGCGTCGTGCTCGCCTGCCCGGCGCCACAGCTCGGCGAGCGTGCACCAGTTGATGGCGAGGTCGCGCGCCGACGTCAGCAGCGAGACGCACTCTTCCTGCGTCTGCGCGGCCGCGGCGTGGTCGCCGAGCGCGGTCTGGTGGTAGCGCAACTGGCTCAGCGTCGACTGGTCACGCTCCCGACCCTCGGCCCAGCGAGCGAGGTGCTCCCGCGCGGTGTCGGTGTCTCCGGCGAGCCGGGCGCGCTCGACCCAGGTCATCGCGTCCTCGGCGTCCGGGTCGGCCGGGAAGTGCAACCGCTTGCGGGTGAACCACATCGCGAGGTCGTCCTCGGTCACGACCGGCTCGCCGTTCCAGTCGAGCAGCTGCTTGAGCACCGCGTCCCGGTCCTCGCGCTCGCTGCCGCGGACGTACTCGATCGTGGCATCGACCCCGGCCGCGAGCAGGTGCTCGACGTCGTAGCCGGTGGACGTGTCGAAGTTCGCGCGCTTGACGGCCCACTGTGCCCAGACGTCCTCGATCTCGCCGTGCTCGGCCAGCAGGAACCCGGCCAGCAGCGCCTCGTCGCTGAGCCCGGCGAGCGGCGCCTTCTTCCGGCAGACCGCCTCCTGCTCGACGATGTGGCGCAGCAGGTCGTGGTCCTCCGGCCTGCGGTCGTACTGCAACGCCCACAGCACCGTCGCCCGACGTGCCATCGCCGTGTCGTAGGCGTAGCCGTCGGCGCCGACGGCCTCGTCGTAACACAGACCCTGCCAGCTCGACCGATCCTGCCGAAGCCGATCAAGGTCTTCTCGCGCGCTATCCATCACGCCAAGCAGTGTGCCAGGTTTTCGGTGTCCGTCATCGTCCGATTCGTCCTAGCGCCCCGGTTCGTCGGTGCCGTGCGGCAGACTGGGGTCGTGTCGCGGTCATGGTGGGTGCTGCACGTCGATCTCGATCAGTTCCTCGCGGCGGTGGAGCTGCTGCGGCGACCCGAGCTGCGCGGGCTGCCGGTGATCGTCGGGGGCAAGGGCGACCCGACGCAGCGTGCGGTGGTGTCGACGGCCTCGTACGAGGCGCGGGAGTTCGGGGTGCGCTCGGGGATGCCGCTGCGCACCGCGGCGAAGCGCTGCCCGGATGCGGTGTTCCTCCCGGTGGACGCCGACGTCTACAACGCGGCGTCGCAGCGGGTGATGGACACCCTGCGGGAGTTCGGGGTGCCGGTCGAGGTGCTCGGCTGGGACGAGGCGTACCTCGGGGTGGACACCGACGACCCGGCGGCGTTCGCCGTCGAGATCCAGCGGGCCGTGCGCGCCGCGACCGAGCTGGAGTGCTCGGTCGGCATCGGGGACAACCGGCTGCGGGCGAAGCTGGCCACCGACTTCGGCAAGCCCGCAGGCGTCTTCCGGCTGACGGCGGCGAACTGGTACGACGTGATGGCCGACCTGCCGACCGATGCCCTGCTCGGCGTCGGCGGCAAGACGGCGAAGAAGCTCGCCGCCATGGGCATCACCACGGTCGCGCAGCTCGCGGCCGCCGACCGCGACGCGCTCGCGGAGCGGTTCGGCCCGACGATGGGGCCGTGGATCTGGTACCTCGCGCAGGGCAGGGGAGAGACGGAGGTGTCCGCGACCCCGTACGTCGCGCGCTCGCGCAGCAGGGAGACGACGTTCCAGCAGAACCTCACCGCGTGGGCCGAGGTCGAGCGGGAGGTCGCGGTGCTCGCCCGCCGGGTGGCCGAGGACGTCGTGGCGGAGGGCCGGCCCGCCGTGCGGGTCGCGGTGAAGGTGCGGTACGCGCCGTTCGAGACACAGTCCCACAGCATGACGCTGCCCGGGCCGACGTCGGCCGCCGCCGACATCGAGCGAGCGGCGCTCGACGTGCTCGGCCGGTTCGAGCCGTCCCGCGCGGTGCGCCTGCTCGGTGTGCGCGCCGAGTTCGCGCGCCCGTGACGTCGTGTCCCACGTTCCCGCCGCTGTGTCCCACACTCCTGCCTGCGAGTTCTACATTCACGCGTGTCGCGAACGTGGAACTCGCAGGTTTGAACGTGGGACACGACGTCAGGGGGCGAGGATTCGCAGCGCCTTGGGGTGGATCCGCACGGTGGCGGGGAGGGTGGTGATCTCGTCGCCGTCGGCGCAGACGGGTAGGGGCGCGTCGGCGTCGATGGTCACCGAGGTGCCGGTGGTCAGCGTGACCTCGTCGCGCCGGACGTGTTCGCCGGTCTTCGCCTCCCGCATGAACTTCACGATCTCTCGCCGGGGGCCGTCTCCGACGGTCAGCACGTCGAGCGCGCCGTCGTCGAGCACCGCCGACGGCACGATCCGAAGCCCGTGCCCGTACGCGCCCGAGTTCGCCACCACCACCGAGTACGCCCGCACCGAGTGCGCCTGTCCGTCGACGGTGACCGTGAACATCGGTGAGCGCCAGCGCAGGATCGCCCGCACCGGCGCCAGCCGGTACGCCAGCAGTGCGGGCAGCCACCGGGTGTCGTTGATGATGCGGGTGGACAGCGAGTCGATGCCGACGTAGACATTGCCCGGCACGAGGACGCCGCCGACATCGAGGACGTCGATGGCGCGCGGTTCGCCGTCCAGCAGCAGCCGCGCCAGCTCCGCCGCCGAGGACGGCAGCGCGAGCGCCCGCGCCAGGTCGTTGCCCCTGCCGCCGGGCACGACGCCGAGCACGCCACCCGCGTCGACCACGCCACCGGCCACGTCGCGCACCAGACCGTCGCCGCCAACGGCGACGACGATGTCCCCGTCGCGCGCGGCGGACGCGGCGGCCGACCGCGCGTGCTCGGCGCTGGACGTCTCGACCACCCGAACCCCGGCCCCGGCCGATCGCAGCACGTCCGCGACCGGTTCCCACTGCCGGAGCCCGTGCCCGCCACCGGAGATCGGGTTGACCAGCGCGGTGAACGCGCGCATCAGGACGCCGCCGGGATCAGCACGCCCGGGTTGAGAATCCCCGCCGGGTCGAGCGTGCGCTTGACCTCCCGCAGCATCTCGGACGCCAGCGGTCCGATCTCCTCGCCGTACGTCTCCCGGTGGTCGGTGCCGACGCCGTGGTGGTGACTGATCGCCGCGCCGCACTCCCGGATCGCCCGGTTCGCCGCCGCCTTCGCGCGCCGCCACTCGCCGATCGGGTCGCTGGTCTGCGCGCACACCACCGTGAAGTACAGCGACGCGCCGGTCTCGTAGACGTGCGAGATGTGGCACAGCACCAGCCCCTGCACGCCCTGTTCGCCGAGCGCGCCGGTGACCGCTGCGCTGACGGCGTCCCGCAGTGTGTCCAGATTGGACCAGAACGTCGCCGTCTCCAGCGTCTCGACGAGCACGCCCGCGTCGAGCAGCGGATCTCGCAGGTACGGCCCGCGATAGCGCCCGGTGCGCCATTTCTCGCCCGGCTCCGTGCCCAATGCCGTGCCACCGCACGCCGTCAGCACCGCCGACGCCGCCGCCCGCCGCGCGGTGACGTCCGCCGCCGTGCCCTCGTAGCCCGCGATCGCGAGGCAACCGCCCGGCCCGCCGCTCAGCGCCGACCCGGGGTCGGCCAGGTTCACCGCCGTCTCCGCCTCGTCCGAGAGCCGCACGACCGTCGGGAGTGGACCGTCCTGCGCCAGCGCGCGCAGGGCCGCCGCGCCCTCGGCGAACGACTCGAACCGCCAGCCGTCGTACACCCGCTGCTCCGGCGCCGGCTGCACCCGCACCGTCACCGAGGTGATCACGCCGAGCGTGCCCTCCGAGCCGAGCACGAGCTGCCGCAGGTCCGGCCCCGCTGCCGACATCGGCGCCGTGCCAAGGGAAATCGTGCCGCGCGGGGTCGCCAGCTCGAGGCCGACGACCATCTCGTCGAACCGCCCGAACCCGGCCGACGCCTGCCCCGCCGAGCGAGCCGCCGCGTAGCCGCCGATGCTCGCGCCCTCGTACGACTGCGGGAAGTGCCCGAGCGTGAAGCCGTGCTCGCCCAGCAACCGCTCAGCCGCCGGGCCGCGCACGCCCGCCTGCAACGTCGCCGTCCGCGAAACCGCGTCGACGTCGACCAGCCGGTCCAGCCGTCGCAGGTCGAGCGCGATCACCCCGGCGAACCACTCCCGCGCCGGAGTCAGCCCGCCGACGACGGACGTGCCGCCGCTGTACGGCACCACCGCGACCCGCAGCCGCGAGCACGCCTCCAGCACCGCGACCACCTCGTCGTGCGAGCCGGGGAACACCACCGCGTCGGGCGCGTCCCCGGCGTCCCCGGCGCGGATCTTCAACAGGTCCGGCGTCGACCAGCCGCGGGTGTGCGCCACCCGCGCGGCGTGCTCGGAGGTCACGTGCGCCGCGCCGACGATCGACTCGAGCTCGGCCTGTGCCTGCTCGCTCAGCGCGACCTGCGCCAGCGGAATCTCGTCCACCTTGACCGGCTCGTGCTCCGGGGCGGTGACGCCGAGCGCCTGCAATGCGCCCGCCGCCGCGTCGGGCAGCTCGGCCGGGACGGCCGGGTCGCCCCAGCGGTACGGGTGGAACTCGACGACGGGCAGGTCGGACTCGCTCATTGGTCACCCCTTCGGAACGGCTGATACACTTTGACACATTATGTCTCAGTATCGCAACGCGATCCTCGCCGGTGAGCGCAGGGCGCCCAACCTGATCGACGAGCAGCGCATCCTCGACGCCGCCTACGAACTGCTGCTCGCCGTCGGCATGCGCCGGATGACGATGGCCGACATCGCCCGCAAGGCCGACGTCTCTCGTGCCACGCTGTACCGCCGCTGGCGCAACGTGCGCGAGGTCGTCGCGACGCTGATGACCCGCGAGTGGACCACGCTCGCCGCCGCCGAGCTCGACGTCACCTCGGGCACCGCCCGGCAACGCCTCGTCGGCGGCGTCGTGCGGCTGGTGCGGGCCAGCCGCGACAACCGGATGCTGCGCAAGATCGTCGAGGTCGACCCGGAGTTCCTGCTGCCGTACCTGCTGCACCGGCGCGGCGCCAACACCAGCCACCAGCTCGACCTGATCGAGCAGGGCATCCGGCTCGGCATCGAGGACGGCTCGATCCGCGACGGCGACGTCGGCGTGCGCGCCGAGGCGGTGCTGCTCACGGCGTGGTCGTTCGCGCTGACCGGACCCGCGCTCGCCGAGGCGCCGCTCGACGCACTCGACGGCCAACTGCACGACCTACTAGAGAGGTACCTGGCACCGTGAACAGCTCACTCAATGCCGACCGCCGCGCCCGTGAGCTCGAGGAGCTGGGGCACGGACCGGTCGACGTCCTCGTCGTCGGCGGCGGCGTCACCGGCGCCGGGATCGCGCTCGACGCCGCGTCACGCGGGCTGTCGGTCGTGCTCGCCGAGAAGCACGACCTCGCCTTCGGCACCAGCCGCTGGAGCTCCAAGCTGGTACACGGCGGGCTGCGCTACCTCGCCTCCGGCGGGCTCGGCATCGCGCACGAGAGCGCGGCCGAGCGCGGCGTGCTGATGGAACGCACCGCGCCGCACCTGGTGCAGGCCATGCCGCAGCTCGTTCCGAGACTGCCCGGCATGGGCAGGCTCGACGCCGCCATGGTGCGCGGCGGGTTCCTGGCGGGCGACCTGCTGCGCGTCACGGCCCGAACCTCCCGGCACACGCTGCCGCGCTCGCGCCGGGTGACCGGCGCCGAGGTGCGGCGGCTCGCGCCGACCATCCGGGGCGGCGGCGCGCAGGGCGGATATCTCTTCTGGGACGGCCAGCTCACCGACGACGCACGGCTCGTCGTCGCCATCGCCCGCACCGCCGCCGCGCACGGCGCGCGCGTCCTCACCCGCTGCGCGGCCGAACAGGTGACCGGCGCGGGTGCGGTGCTGCGCGACACGCTCACCGGCACCACCCGTCCGGTCGACGCCCGGCTCGTCGTCAACGCGGCCGGGGTGTGGGCGGGCGAGGTCGCCGACGGCATCACGCTGCGGCCGAGCCGGGGCACCCACCTGGTGTTCTCGCAGCGCAGCTTCGGCGGGCTCGGCGCGGCGCTGACCGTGCCGGTGCCCGGCGAGCGCAACCGGTTCGTGTTCGCGCTGCCCGCCGACGACCGGGTCTACGTCGGCCTCACCGACGAGGAGGCGCCCGGCGACGTGCCCGACGTGCCCGCCGCGTCCGATGCCGAGATCGACTTCCTGCTCGGCACCATGAACAGCGCCCTGACGACCCCGCTGACCAGGGACGACCTGCTCGGCACCTTCTCCGGCCTTCGCCCGCTGCTCGACACCGGGAGCGGGCGCACCGCCGACGTCTCCCGCAGGCACGCCGTGATCACCGCGCCCGACGGGCTGGTGACCGTGGTCGGCGGCAAGCTCACCACCTACCGGCGGATGGCGCAGGACGCCCTCGACACCGGGCTGGCGGCGCGCGGCATGACGGCTGGGGCTTGCGTGACCACGCGGCTGCCGCTGGTCGGCGCGGCGTCCCGGGAGACGCTGGCGGCGGTCGACGCGCCGCGACGTCTGGTCCGGCGTTACGGCACCGAGGCGCCGAGGGTGCTCGCCGAGGCGGATCCCGAGCCGATCGCGGACGGCATCGACGTCACCGCCGCCGAGCTGCGGTTCGCGGTGCGCCACGAGGGCGCGCTCGACGTCGACGACCTGCTCGACCGCAGGACCCGCATCGGCCTCGCCGCGGTGGACCGGGCTGCCGCGCTGCCCGCGGCGACGGCGGCGCTGGCCGAGCGGGCCGCCCGCTGAACGCCTGACACAGATACCCCTACCCCGTATACTGGGCGGCGAGCATGGCCCACGACACGCAGGGAGCAGCGATGCGGGGATACACCCACGACAAGGACCGCTACCTCAAGCGCTTGCGCCGGATCGAGGGTCAGGTGCGCGGCCTCGCGCGCATGATCGACGAGGACGAGTACTGCATCGACGTGCTCACCCAGGTCTCGGCGGTCACCAAGGCGCTGCAGGCGGTCTCGCTCGGCCTGCTCGACGAACACCTCCAGCACTGCGTCGCCGCCGCCCTCGCCGACGGCGGCGAGGAAGCCGACGCCAAGGTCAAGGAGGCTAGCGAGGCCATCGCCCGCCTCGTCCGTTCCTGACCCCGAGTCGTGTCGCTTTCGATATCCGGTTCGGCTAGTTTCGTTCGCGAAGCGTAGTTGCCGAGTGGACCGAAAGTAGGCGGACGACCGTGCCACACCCGGCTGGCAGGGGCCTGCGCTCGGTGACGCGCCCGGCGGCGACCACCCCGGGCAGGCTCACCCTCATCGCCGTCGGCCTGATCGTGCTGACCACGCTCGCCGCGCTGACCGCCTGGCTCGCGGTGCGCGACCGCGACCACACGCTGACCGAGCTGACGGAACGCCGCGAGCCGCTCGCCGTGGCCGCGCAACAGGTCTACCGCGCCCTCTCGGACGCCGACGCCACGGCCGCCAGCGCGTTCCTCTCCACCGGCGGGGAGCCGGAGGAGCTGCGCGTGCGCTACGAGAACGACGTCGCCATGGCCGGGTCATCGCTGGGCAGGGCGGCGTCCGACCCGGCGGCCAGCGAGGCCATGGCGGCGCAGATCGACGTCATCGGCAGGCAGCTCCCGGTCTACACCGGACTGGTCGAGACCGCCCGCGCCAACAACCGCCAGGGCTTCCCGGTCGGCGCGTCCTACCTGCGGGAGGCGTCGGCCCTGATGCGCTCGGAGATCCTGCCCGCCGCCGAGCGGCTGTACCGCGTCGACACCGCCCGGGTGGCCGAGCGGCAGCACGACGCGGGTGGCTTTCCGGCGCTCGCGGCGGTCGTCGTCGCGGCGTTGCTCGCGGCGCTGGTGGCGACCCAGCTCTACCTCACCCGGCTGACCAACCGCACGCTCAACATCGGCCTGCTGGTCGCGACCGTCGCCATCGTGCTCGGCGTGCTGTGGAGCACGGCGGCCGTGACGACGCAGAGCGCGCTGACCGGCTCCGGCAGGCGCGACGGCACCGAGCAGGTCGATCTGCTCGTCAAGGCCCGGATCGCGGCGCTCAAGTCACGCGCCGACGAGACGCTGACGCTCGTCGCACGCGGCGAGGGCGGCGGCTACGAGGCGGAGTTCGCCCGGCTGACCTCCCGGCTGGCGGGCGAGGACGGCACCGGCGGCTGGCTCGCCGAGGTGGCCGCCGACGCCGAGGACGAGACGCCGCTCGCCGATCAGGTGGCGGCGGCGCAGCACAGCGCGGCGCGGTGGCTGCGCACGCATGCCACGGTGCGCGAGCTGGACGAGGCCGGGGACTACGGCGACGCGGTGCGGCTCGCCATCGACGCCGACCGGCCGGACGGCGCGACCGCCGCGTTCCTGGCGCTCGACGACCACCTGCGCGCGGCCATCGACGCGGCGCGGCAGTCGTTCTTCGACGACACCACCAATGCCTCCCGCGCGCTGACCCTGCTCGCGTCCGGCTGGATCGTGCTCGGCGTCGTCGCGGCGCTCGGCGTCGGCGCCGGCATCACCCAGCGGCTGCGGGAGTACCGATGAGCGGTTGGGAGCTTCGCCGACCGGTGGCGGGGTCGCCGCGAGCCTGCGAGGGGTGGCGCCGACAGCGGTCTCACCGGCGCGAGCAGGGTCAGCGCCGTGGTGGTGCCGGCGAAGGTCACAGAGCGGGAGTACCGATGAGCAGGCTCGCACTCGTCGTCGTCGCACTGCTGCTGGCCGGGTGCGGCCCGGCAGGCGAGCCGCCCGACCTCGCGTCGCCGGTCACCGCGCAGCGGCCGACACCGGCCAACACCGAGATCGACCCGGACATCGACACCGGCGGCAGCGGCGACGAGGACTGCGGCAACCCGACGGCGAGCCTGCGGCCGACCGGGCTCGCCACCCCACCCGGCTCGACCATGGCCGAGATCAAGCGGCGCGGGATGCTGCGGGTCGGCGTCGACCAGAACACGTACCTGTTCGGCTTCCGCAACCCGGCGACCGGCGAGCTGGAAGGCTTCGACATCGAGATCGCGCGGGCAATCGCCGACGCGCTGTTCGGCGACCCTGACCGGGTGTCGTTCAAGGCGATCACGTCGCAGCAGCGGATCGACGTCCTGCGGGACGGCACGGTGGACGTCGTGGTGCGCACCATGACGATCAACTGCGAGCGCCGGGAGCTGATCGACTTCTCGAGCGTCTACTTCGTCGCGGGCCAGCGGGTGCTCGTCACGAAGCGCTCCGGCTACACCGGGCTGGCCGACCTCGGCGGCAAGCGGGTGTGCGCGACCACCGGCTCGACCTCGCTGGGCAACATCGCGGCGGCCGCGTCGGATCCGGTGCCGGTCGCCGTCGACAACTGGTCCGACTGTCTCGTGCTGTTGCAGCAGGGGCAGATTGAGGCGATCTCGACCGACGACACGATCCTGGCGGGCATGGCGCAGCAGGACCCGACGACCCACGTCGTCGGGTCGAGGTTCACCACCGAGCCGTACGGCGTCGGCATTCCCCAAGGGGACCGCGACATGGTTCGCTACGTGAACGCCGTGCTGCGACAGGTGCGCGAGGACAGGTGGCAGGCTGTGTACGACAGGTGGATCGAGCCCGCGCTCGGTCCGGGGTCGCCGCCGCAGCCGACGTACAGGCAGGTGCAGAGATGACCAGCTCGGATCACGCCGCGGACGACGCCGAGCCGACGAGCGCGTTGCGGCAGGAGCGGCCGGAGACGCGGCAGGCCGCGCCGCCCGAGCCGACCTCGACCCATGCGGCCTCGTGGGGCGGGCCCGACTCCGAGAGCACGGACTGGGACTCCGGCTCGCGGCCGATCGCGGGGCGGCGGACGTCCTCGCGTGGCCGACCGGCGCATCGCGGCGGGCTCGGCGCGGGCCTCGTCGACGTGCCACCGGTGCCGTATCGCGACCCGCAGTCCGCCGTGATGCGCGATCCGGTCGTCGCCGAGCACAAGCGGTTCTGCGGCAACTGCGGCGCCGAGGTCGGCCGAGGCAGCGACGGCCGGCTGGGGCCGACCGAGGGGGTCTGCGCGCAGTGCGGCGCCGCCTATTCGTTCACGCCGAGGCTCAGGCCCGGCGAGACGATCGGCGGGCAGTACGAGGTGCTCGGCGCGCTCGCCTACGGCGGGCTCGGCTGGGTCTACCTGGCGCAGGACCACGCCGTCGCCGACCGGTGGGTCGTCCTCAAGGGACTGATCGACACCGGCGACGAGACGGCGATGGCCGCCGCCGTCAACGAGACCAACATCCTGGCCGAGGTCGAGCACCCCAACATCGTCAAGATCTACAACTTCGTCGAGCACCCCGACCCCGCCACCGGCACCACGGTCGGCTACATCGTGATGGAGTACGTCGGCGGGCAGTCGCTGCGGCAGCTCGCGATCGAGCACCACCGGCAGGCCGCGCGCCCGGAGGGGTTGCCGCTCGGTCAGGTGCTCGCCTACGGGCTCGAGATCCTGCCCGCGCTCGGCTACCTGCACAGCCAGGGCCTGCTGTACTGCGACCTCAAGCCGGACAATGTCATCCAGACCGACGAGCAGCTCAAGCTCATCGACATGGGTGCGGTGCGGCGGATGGACGACTACACCAGCCCGATGTTCTTCACCACCGGCTACAGCGCCCCCGAGCTGGTCACCGAGGGCCCGAGCGTGCAGTCGGACCTGTTCACCGTGGGCCGCACGCTCGCGGTCCTGTCGTTCGAGTTCGCCGGGTTCTCCACGAAGTACAAGACGACGCTGCCGCCCGCCGGGGACGTGCCGCTGTTCTCGCGGTTCGGGTCGTACTACCGGCTGTTGCGCCGCGCGACGCACGCCGACCCGGGTCGCCGGTTCGTCTCGGCCGCCGAGATGGCCGACCAACTCACCGGGGTGCTTCGGGAGACCATGGCGCTCGACACCGGCAAGCCGCAGCCGGGCGAGTCGACGATGTTCGGCGCCGAGACCCGCACCTTCGGCGTGGACGCCGTCGTCGCCGAGCCGGGTGACGGCGCGCCGGTGCCGGACGCGCTCGAGGTGATCGAGTCGCTGCCGGTGCCGATGGTCGACACCGACGACCCGGCCGCCTCGCTGCTGGCGTCGATGACGGCGTCGGATCCGCAGGCGGTGATCGAGTCGCTCGCCCGCGCGCCGCACGACTCGATCGAGGTGCGGCTGCGGGTGGTGCGAGCGCGGATCTCGCTCGGCGAGCTCGCGGAGGCGAACCGGCAGCTGCAGGCCGCGCGGTACATCGCGGTCAAGGCCGCGGTGCCGCACGACTGGCGGCTGGAGTGGTATCGGGCCCTGATCGAGCTGGCCGGGGGACGGCAGAAGCTGGCGCACGCCGCGTTCGACGCTGTCTACGCGGAGCTGCCCGGCGAGCTGGCGCCCAAGCTCGGGCTCGCGGTGACGGCGGAGGCGATGGGCGACTACGCCTCGGCCTCGCGGTGCTACGAGATGGTGTGGCGCACCGACCGGAGCTACGTCAGCGCCGCGTTCGGGCTGGCGCGGGTATGCCTGGCGCAGGGCGCGCGTGACGATGCGGTGCGGGTGCTGGAGTCGATCCCGCCGTCGTCGACACACCACACGGCGGCGCAGGTCGCGGCGATCAAGACGAAGACGCGGATCGGCACGGCGTCGGTGGCCGAACGGGACCTGCTCGACGCCTCGGAGCGGCTGGAACGGCTGACGCTGGACGCCGAACGCCGGGCGACGCTGGCGGCGGAGGTGCTGGAGGCGGCGTACGGCTGGGTGTGCTCCGGCGGGAACTGCACGGAGGGCGCGCGGGTGCTCGGCTGCGAGCTGACCGAGCGGGAGGTCCGGTTCGGACTCGAGCGCTGCTACCGCGCCCTCGCCCGGCTGTCGACGCGCACCGAACAACGCATCGCCCTCGTGGACAAGGCCAACGCCATCCGCCCCCGCACGTTGACCTGAGCCCCAGCGGCGTCGTGTCCCACGTTCACGCCGCCGTGTTCTGCGTTGACGCCGTTGTGTCCTGCGTTCCTGCCTGCGTGTCCTGCGTTCACGCCGACTTCAGCTCCACGATCGTGATGTCCGGCGGCGCGCCGACGCGCACCGGCGGCCCCCAGAACCCGGCGCCCCGGGTG
>WHUB01000036.1:16570-24831 GCA_009377395.1 Actinophytocola sp.
CTGCCCGCCGTGGGTGTGCCCGGCCAGCATCAGGTCGACGTCGTGCCTCGCGGCGTCGGCGACGTCGACCGGCTGATGCGCCAGCAGCACCACTGCCCGGTCCGGCTGCCTGCCCGCGACGGCTGCGCCGACGTCGCCGGGGTCCTGCCACTCGTCGCCGGTCGCGTCGTTGATGCCCGCGAGGTCGAACGTGCCGCCGTTGTGCGTGATCTCGGTGCGCTCGTTGCGCAGCACGGTGATGCCGAGGCTGGGCAGGTAGTCGACCCACTGCCGGTAGCCGGAGTAGTACTCGTGGTTGCCGGTGACGAAGAACGTCCCGTGCGTGCTGCGCAGGCCGGCCAGCGGCGCGGTGGCATCGGCCAGGTGCTTGACGCTGCCGTCGACCAGGTCGCCCGCGATGCCGACGAGGTCCACGCCCTCGGCGTTGATGATGTCGACGATCCGCTGCGTGAACGACCGGCCGAGTATCGGCCCGAGGTGGATGTCGCTGATCAGCGCGATCCGGCAGCCCGCCGCGCGCGGGTCGAGCCTGCGGAGCGCGATCGGCACCCGGGTGACGCTCGGCGGGCCGAGGGCGACCGTGGTGCCGTAGCCGACCAGCCCGGCCGCCGTGACCGCGGCGATGCCTGCGGTCGTCCTGGCCAGCACCCGGCGTCGATCGACGACCGGCGCCGCGGCGGCCCCGGGAGCGGCGGCGACCGGCGCGGCCGATGGCGCGGCCGACGTCGTCCCACCTGCCCGCACCCACCGCCGCAGCGCGAGCCGGGGCAGCTCCAGCACCAGCAGCGCGAGCAGCAGGTAGAAGAACAGCGCCAGCCACAGGTAGCCCGGCCACGCGAGCCAGCGGCCGATGTCCGGGTCGATCTGCCCGCCGAGCGCGAGCGCGGCGACCATCACGACGACCAGCGCCCCGAGAGTGAGCGTGGCCACGCGACGGCCGACGCCGCGCGGCATGGTGTCGCGGATGAGCCGCCGCCACAGATAGACGTGCAGTGCGGCCAGCAGCACCAGCACACCGATCACGAAGAAGAGCACCGCCGCCGCCTTCCGCTGACGTCAGGGTGTGTCTCCTAGTCTCGCTGATCGCGGTCTTCGCGCCCAGATCGCCGCCGGCTGCGTTGTCGTCGGGGCACATAGCTCCGCTATGCGCCCCTCCTCCGCCTTGCCCGCGACGATCTGAATCACGAATCCCATCGATCGGAGACTGGGAGACACACCCTATGGGTTGATGTCCCAGCGCTGCGGTTGTTCTGCCTTCCGCGCGCTGTCGCGCAGCTTGTCCAGCGCGTCCTCGTCGCCGTGCGCGGTGAAGTGCTCGAACGCGACGATCACGAACAGCGCCCGCGCCTGCACCGCGATCGGCCCGTCCTCGGCGTCGAGGTGGCCGTTGGCGCTGGCGTACAACTTGCGCCCGCTCGCCCCGTCGACGCGGGCGTGGATGTACAG
The DNA here is from genome assembly GCA_009377395.1 of Actinophytocola sp. Classification (GTDB taxonomy): domain Bacteria; phylum Actinomycetota; class Actinomycetes; order Mycobacteriales; family Pseudonocardiaceae; genus Haloechinothrix_A. The sequence continues at coordinate 18,017 of WHUB01000036.1, forward strand.
CGTCGAGCCGACCGGCACCGGCTTCCGGAAGTCCGTTTCGAGCTTGCCGGTGACGGCGGGCTTGCGCAGCAGTTGGCCGACGGCGGTGCCGAGCGCCTCGTCGAACGCGCAGGCGAGCAGGCCGCCGTGGGCGAGCCCGGGCGCGCCCTGGTGTTCCCGCGTGACGGCGAACGTCGACTTGATGACATAGGAGTCGGCGACCTCGGTCGACATCCGCAGCCCGCCCGGCTGGTCGTCGCCGCAGCCGAAACATTCGGTGTAGTGCGGCTGGAGCTTGGTGCCTGGTGCCGGCGCCTTCTCGTGGATCTCCGGCGGGTCCGTCTCGACCGGCGGCCATGGTTGCGCGGTGTAACTCACCGCCCCACGCTACCGTTTCCGGCTCAGCCGCGTGCGATGCGGAACCGGACGTCCACATCGGTCGCGCCGTACTGACCGTCTCCCACCTGCACCGAGTAGAGCTTGGCCAGCAGCCGCACGGTCGTTCCCGGCTGCCAGCCGTCGGCTGGACGCCAGCTGATCGCGGTGCGGTCGTCGTTCCAGGACCAGTCGCCGGGTGTGCCGGGGTGAGTCTCGACGGTCAGCACGCGCTTGACGGCCGCCGGGTCCGGGATGGGGGAGGTGAATCGCAGCACGATGGGCGTGTCGGTGTCGTAGGAGCCGCCGGGCGCGACGCTGGGTTCGACGCCGACGACGACCTCGGGCACGAGCGTCCGGAACGAGCCGTTGATCGGGTACCGCTTGCCGTCGGCGTCGAACGCGGTTCCGGACCAGGTGTAGCGCTTGCCGAAGCCGAGCGGTTCGGTCGCGGTCCAGCGTTGCTGGTCGTCGGACAGCGTGCCGCTGACCTCGCTGCCTTCGCCGTTCGTCAGCGTGACGGTGAGCAGGGTGCCGTCGGTCACCGTGATCGTGATGGGCTGAACGGGTGAAACTCCGGCCGAGCTGAACGGCGGGTTGGGAACGATGCCGAAGTCCTCGGTCAGCACCGTCGGGGTGCTGTTCCCGCTGGGCGCGACCTGGTTCGCGCAGCCGCCCGCCAGCAACATTGTTACGACGGCCAGGGCGGTGACCTGGGCAGTGAGCGTCCACATCGGTCGCCGATGGTCGATCAGGTTATGGCGCCGCACGCGCTGTTCCGTTCTCACAGTGGCCCGGTCACGACGTCCGTTCAGACGTGCGCGTTCACCCTAATGGGAGCCTGGTGGCCAGGGGCAAGAGGCTGATCGTGTTGTCCGGTGATCTCACATGGCAGCGAGGGTGTTCCGAACGAGCGGGTTCCGGGTAGGCTGACCCGCAGGCCGTCGTTTTGCGTGTTCGTGGCTTCACGCTCGCGGAACTTCTGACGCGAGCTGGAGCGTAAGCGCAGCTCGACTCGTTGGAACCGCCCGGGACGGCCGCGGGCGCCCTGACAGGCGCTCGAAGCGGATTCTGTAACGAGGAGAAAAAACGGTGGCGCAAGGCACTGTGAAGTGGTTCAACGCCGAAAAAGGCTTTGGCTTCATTGCCCAGGACAATGGCGAAGGCGACGTCTTCGTGCACTACTCGGAGATCGAGGGCCGCGGCTTCCGCACCCTTGAGGAAAATCAGCGAGTGGAGTTCGAGGTCGGTCAGGGCCAGAAGGGGCCGCAGGCCCAGAAGGTCCGCACGATCTGACCAGCGAGGACTGGGCTGAGAAGCCCCCGGTGGCATCGCCGCCGGGGGCTTTTCGCGTGTCAGGGCTACCAGTTCCGGTACACGTGCTGAGCCGGATACCCCTGCGGCGGCTGCTGCGCCTGGCGCTGCTGGGCTGCCGCGTTGGCTTCCCAGGACAGCCGTTCGAGGACCCACTCCTGAGCGAGCGCCTGCGGTGAGGTGCGGCGCGCGGCGGCGAGCTGCTTCAGCTCGTCGCTCGCGATGAGGTTGAGCCGGAGCTGCAACACCTGGGCGTCGCCGAACCGTTTGCCGCCGTCGGTCGTCTCCGGCCCCGTCTCGGGTGCCAGCGCGGCGAGGTAGCTTTCGAGCTCGCGGTCGGGGGCGTCTTGTCCCGCTTGCGGCTGGGGTGCCGCATCGCGGGTCTTCTGGTTGCGGGAGTTGAATCGGAAGGCCACGGCGCAACGATAACGAAAAGATATCGACATAGCCATGTTGGTCCGGTGGACGATGCCGGATCCATGGAGAGGCCCCCGCGCCAGGGGGAGGAACGCGGGGGCCGGAGGGGATCTCCACAGGCGCTGACCGGGGGTGTGTCAGCACCACGATTGTTACATGAAAGTCGGCGGTGCCGCGACCGTTGCTGGTAAAAAGATGCCACCGAGTGTCTATCCCGTGGCAATCCAGCGGTTACTTTGTTCAGGCCTCGGTGTTCTCACCCGAATCGGGTCGGATGTACGCCCAGCTGGCGAAACAACGTTCCGTGATGAATAGTTCACCCAGCGGGGGGCTGTGGTCATGGTTGAGACCTGGTTAGCCTCGCCGCCAGACGGTATGCCGTCGTGCCGAGCGTGAGGAGGTAGCTGTGGGTGGGTCGCTAGAAGTCCGAGAATTCCTCATGCGATACGACGGCGCCGAGGCGGGCCGCGGGTCCGGCGGTGTGCCGTCGCAACGCTCGGGGGGCGCGGAAACCGCGCGGGTGTCCGATGATCAGGTTCGCCGCGCTCGTGCCGCCGTCGCCACCGGATCGTTCGGGACACAGGACTGTGAGCAGCTGCTCGACATGCTCGGTCTGATTCCTGACGCCGACGGCGTGCCGCCGGTGCAGCGGTGACGAGCCGGCGGGGCATTTGATATTTGTCGCCGTTTAGATGCACACCCCCTGGTCGCGCACCTAAACGGCGACTTGGACGACCGTACTACTGACAGCCGATCATGGCAATCGATTACCCGTAACGGATTCACGATGTCACCCGAGCGTCCTAGTGGCGAGAGGGAACGTGCGGACCCCCGTTGCCGAGCGGCCGGGTCGGTACCGTATGCTTGTACGCGGCTCCCAGGGGATCGATCCGATGGCTCTGGGAACGCGGTCGGTCGGTTCGCCGAACCGACCGGGCTCCCATCGTCCAGCGGCCTAGGACTCCGCCCTTTCAAGGCGGCGACGCGGGTTCGAATCCCGTTGGGAGTACGGAAGAAAGCATGGCCCTGTGGCGCAGTTGGTTAGCGCGTCGCCCTGTCACGGCGAAGGTCGCGGGTTCGAGTCCCGTCAGGGTCGCCATTGCCAAACAGCGGGTCTGCCTCTCGGCAGGCCCGCTGTTACGGCCAGGTAGCTCAGTTGGTACGAGCGTCCGCCTGAAAAGCGGAAGGTCGCCGGTTCGATCCCGGCCCTGGCCACCCCTCTGAAACGCCAGCATCGAGGCCCCAGCCGAACAGAGGTAGGCGTTGACCCAGGAAGCAGCCGCGCAGGACCGCTGTCCGACCGTGTATCTCCACATCGGCACGCCGAAGTCGGGCACGACGTACCTTCAGCGGCTGCTGGGGCGTAACCGGAAACGTCTCGCCGCGCAGGGTGTGCTGTGGCCCGGGCGCACCTGGGTCGACCAGGTCCACGCGGTGCGCGACCTCGCGAACATCCACCCCTTCGACCACCGGTCCGCCGACGTGGCCGGAGCATGGCAGCGCCTCGTCGACGAGATCCACGCGTGGCAGGGCCACAGCGCGGTCGTGTCCATGGAGTGGCTGGTCGACGCCAAGCCGCGCCACATCCGGCGCTCCATCGAGACGCTTGCTCCCGCCCAGGTCCATGTCGTGGTTACCGCCCGCGACCTCGCGCGCAACATCCCCGCCGACTGGCAGGAGGACACGCAGAACTGGTCCACCTGCGGCTGGCAGGACTACCTCGCCGCCGTGCGGAACCCGGAATCCGCCGCCATCGACACCGGCAGGCGGCTGTGGGGCCAGCAGGATGTCGGCGCCATCCTGCGCCGATGGGGCAAGGTCGTCCCCGCCGAGCGGCTGCACGTCGTCACGGTCCCGCCGCAGGGCACCGATCCGCAGGTGCTGTGGCAGCGCTTCGCCTCCGTGATTGGCATCGACGCCGAGGGTTTCGGCACGCCACCGAAGACCAGCAACGCCTCGCTCGGCGTGGTCTCGGCGGAGCTGATGCGGCGCATCAACACCCTCGGTCACGAACGCGGCCTGGGATGGAAGGCCAGCGGCCGGATCCTCAAGCAGGTGTTCGCCAAGCGCGTGCTGACCAAGCGCAAGAGCCGGGAACCCGCGCTCGCGCTGCCGGAAGACCTCTACCCCTGGGCGATCGAGCAGGGCAAGCGCCTCGCCACCGAGGTGGAGGAGACCGGCGCGCACGTCTGGGGCGATCTCGCCGAGCTCATCCCCGACCCGGCGAACGCGCGCGAGGGCATCACCCCGGACGAGGTCACCGACAGCGAGCTACTCGAGGCGGCGCTGGAGGGAATCGTCGGCCTGGTCGGTGAGGTCAACCGGATGCTGGAGGCTGGGCAGGACAACAACACCGCGCCCAGCCAGACGTCGAAGCCGCCGTTCCGGTTGTCGACGGCGACGGAGACGGCGAAGCTCGCGCTGCTCCGGCGTGCCAGGCGCGGCGGCTTGGCCGGGGCGCTGCATCGTGGCTGGCGGGCCGCGCGGTACCGGGTCAGGGCCACTCAGCGCAGGATTACGCGACCGTCGCGCTGAGCTTCTCGCTTCGCCCAGCGGATCGCGAAGTGACCGGCGATCGCGATCGCCACACCGGTTCCGGCGACGAGCCAGATCGGCCAACCGAAGTCGAGCACGGCGATCACCACGAACGCGTCGAACAACGCCACCAGGGTGAACCCGACGTGGTCGAGGTAACGCGGCGAGGGCGCGTCGGATCCGGTGGGTCGAATGCGCCGGGCGCGCACCGCCCGCCACACCATGACCCCGGCCAGCACCAGGAAGGCGCCGAACAGCGCCCGCGTCCCGGCGTCGATCTCCGCCCAGGTGACGGCGACGGCAAACAGCAGGAAGACCGCCATGCCTGCGAGGGACCACAGGTAGACGTCGAACAGCCGACCGCGCCGTACGGCGACGAGGCCGGACACCAGCGCAACAACGCCCGCGACGGCGTGCAGGGTGATGAGAATGGTGTGCCACATGACGACACTCCTCTCGACCTTCCGCGGTGGGAGGTCTCTCGCTACGCCCGTAGGTTAGTCGCATGAAGACTTTCGATGACGTCGCCGAGCTGGTCGCGGCGTTGCCGGAGACGGCGGAGGGAGAGCGTCGCGGCAACCGGAGCTGGACGGTGCGCGGCAAGTGCTTCGCGTGGGAACGGCCGTTCAGCAAGGCGGACATCAGGCGCTTCGGCGATGCGACGCCGCCCGGCGGCCCGATCCTGGCCATCCGAGTCGAGGACCTCGGCGAGAAGGAGGCCGTGCTCGCCGCGAACCCGGATTCGTGCTTCACGATCCCGCACTTCGACGGGTACGCGGCAGTCCTGGTGAAGCTGTCGGCGGTGTCCACGACGGTACTGCGAGAGGCCCTGCTCGACGGCTGGCTCGCGCTCGCGCCGCCCGCGCTGGCACGGCAGCATCTCGGGCACTGACCGCCGCCGGGCGCGGCACTCCGCACGATCACGCGGAGTGCCGCGCTCCGGTCAGCTCGCCCGGCGAAGCCGGGTGATGCGGCCGCCGATCAGCCACTCCACGACGTAGAGGTCGCCGCGTTCGTCGGCGGCGATGCCGTGCGGGCTGTTGAACATCCCCGGCTTCAGCGCGTCGGGCCTGGTCGTGTGCTCGTCGTCCGTGACCGCGTTCGGCCAGCCGTTCCGCTGCGGCGCCTCCTCGTCGTGCCCGAGGTAGCAGGCGACGGTGTCGTCGGCGTCCAGCACCGTGACCCGGGCCTGCAACTCGGCGATGAAGAGCTGGTCCCCGAACGTCGTCATCGCGCTGGGCGAGTTGAGCCCGTCCGACACCGTGTTGAGAAACGCGCCATCCGTGTCGTAGATCTGCAACCGACTGTTTCCCCGGTCCGCGACGTAGACCCTCGGCCGGCTCTGGCGGTGGTCGATGAACACGTAGTGCGGGCAGGCGAAGCGGCCGGCACCCTCCTCGCCACTGAGGGTGAGTTCCAGCTTGCCTTCCGGCGAGAACCGGTGCACCAGGCTTTGCCCGTAACCGTCGGCGACCCAGATCGACCCGTCCGGGGCGACGGCGACGGCCGTCGGCGCATAGGGCTTCGACTCGTACGCGGCATGGTCCGGCGTCGGCAGCTCGTCGGACTTCTCGCCGTCGAGCGTGAACGACCGGACCCGGCCATGCGTGTGCGGCCGGTGAACGTCGTACGCTCCGGCACCATTGGGCACGCACTTGATACCGGGATCGGCGATCCAGAGTCGTTGCTCGCCGGGTGGCCCGCTGATCGCCATCTCGTGTGCCTCGACGAGCCCGGTCGGCCAGCTGTCGACGAGCCGGCCGTCCTGATCGAAGACGCACACCGAGTCGCCACCGGATTGGAAGGTGACGACTCGCTGGTCTGCGGTCACGGCGACGCCGTGGTGTGCCCAGCCCGCCCCGTCGTGGACATCCGGCGGTGGTGACGCCCAGTCGCCGATCCACTCGAAAACCGCGTTCCCGCAGCGCAGTGTCGTCATGCCGCCACCAGGCCGTGCGGGTCGATGACGAACTTCTTCGCCACGCCACGGTCGAAGTCCTCGTACCCGTCCGGCGCCTGGTCGAGCGTGATGCGGGTGGCGTTCACGGCCTTCGCGATGTGCGCCTTGTCGTTGAGGATGAGGTTCATCAGCAGCCGGTTGTACCGCTTGACCGGGCACTGGCCGGTGGTCAGCACGTGCGACTTGGCCCAGCCGAGCCCGAGCCGGACGCCCAGTTGGCCGATCTTGGCGCCCT
>WHUB01000036.1:24841-40161 GCA_009377395.1 Actinophytocola sp.
GTCGACCGCCGCGTCGACCTCGGGTTCGCCCACGATCTGCTCGATCATGTCGGGCAGGCTTGCTTCGTCGGTGAGGTCGACGGTTTCGCAACCGAAGCTGCGCGCCTGTCCGAGCCGTTCCGGGATCAGGTCACCGACGATCACCACCGCCGCGCCGAGCAGATGCGCGGAGTAGGCGGCCGCGAGCCCGACCGGGCCGGCACCGGCGACGTAGACGGTCGAGCCGGTTGTCACCCCGGCCGTGTAAGCGCCGTGATAGCCGGTGGGGAAGATGTCGGACAGCATCGTCAGGTCGAGGATTTTCGCGAGTGCCTGCTCGCGATCGGGGAACTTCAGCAGGTTGAAATCCGCGAACGGCACCATGACGTATTCGGCCTGGCCGCCGATCCAACCGCCCATGTCGACATATCCGTATGCGGCCCCGGCCCGCGCGGGATTCACGTTGAGGCAGACGCCGGTCTTTCCCTCGTTGCACATACGGCAGCGACCACACGCGATGTTGAACGGCACCGAGCAGATGTCTCCCGGTTTCACGAACAGCACATCGTCGCCGACCTCGATGACCTCGCCGGTGATCTCGTGGCCGAGGCTCTGCCCGACCGGGGCCGTCGTCCGGCCGCGAACCATGTGCTGATCGCTGCCGCAGATATTCGTCGACACGATTCGAAGAATGGCGCCGTGTGGTGCCTTCTTCTTGATTCCCAGGCCATTCGACACATCGTCTGGCAACTCAAGCGTCGGATACTCGATGCTTTCGACGCCAACCTTTCCTGGGCCCTTGTAAACGACTACGCGATTTCCAGTCATGCCGGTTTCCTCACGGAATAAGAGTGGGAAGAAGAGTGAATTGGCTGTTGCCTGCGCAGAGCGCGGCACGGCATGTTTCTAGGAGTGAAATATGCGAGTCATTTTATCAGGGCGCGCAAGTGGGCGCGGTACTGTGCTAGCGCTCGCGGTCGTCGATCAGGTCGGCCGGGTGGACGCCGAGCACGTCCGCGATGCGGAACAGCGTAATGAGGGTGATGTTCTTGCCGTGCCGTTCCAGGTTCGATAACTGAGGCCGACTCATTTCCGCGCGATAGGCCACGGTTTCTTGCGTCAGGTCCTGCTGCCGACGCCTTTCTCGAATACGGGAACCGGTAGCCCGCAATCGCAGCCAGTACAGCTGCTCCAGGTCCTCGCCCTCGTTCTCGATCATCGGGGATCGAGCTTAGCCGATTGCGAATTCGATTTTTGTCTTGAATAGCAGACAATTTGTATGCGTAATGATACAGTCCGCGTGTGTCACCATACTCACCCGATGTTTACTCGCGTTTGGCTCGGGCGCAGACGCTGGCGCGGTTGGTGAGCGACGACCCGTTGACACTGTCATCTCCCGATGACGGCGGCATAACCGCGCGCCGCGGCGACCGCGTGGTCGCCGAGCTGCACGATGCCGCGCTGGCGGAGTTTCTCGAGCAGGCACCTGCGGTGCTGCGAGCGCTGAGCGAGGCGCTCGGCACCGTCTACGCCGACCATCGAGCCGATGACGGCGACTGTCGCGCGTGTGGTCAGCCCGCGCCCTGCCGGACGCGGCAGGTTCTCGCGAACCACCTCGTCAGACGACCGGACGACACCGGACGGGAGTGAGGAGGGAACGGACGCAGTGACTGGGGTAAGCGACCTGCCCGCGAATCCGCTGTCGATTTCGCTGACGTTCTCGCACCAACGGTTGTGGTGGCAAGTCGACGACGAGGACCACATTCCGGAAAGCTGGCACGTCTCCGCCGATGTCTGGGAGTTCGCCCAGTGCCGGCCGGGGGCGGTGCATGTCGCCGACGTCTCCCTGGTCATCTCCGACCTGCGGCAGGAGACGAACCTGCTCGACGCCGTCGACGTCGAGGACTGGGCGCTCGACTTCATCGCCGAGACCGTCATCGACCCCAAGCAGGGCCTGCTGCACCCGGAGCTCGACGATCGCATCACCGACGGCCCGCCCCGGATGATCATCCTGCGCCACCTGCGACTGACCGAGGAATGGCGCGGCTTCGGGCTCGGCGGCGTGCTCATCGCGAGTGTGTTGCGCGCGCTCGAGCCCGGCGCGCGGCTCGCGGTGTGCCGGGTGTCCGCGCTCGACTTCGCGCACGAGTCGCCCGACCGCATCAGCGCCGAGCTCGCCAGCGTCCGCATCGGGCAGCTGCTGGAACGGCTCGGCTTCGAGCGCTGGCACGACGTCCACGTCGTCGACCTGCGCCATCCCGCCCTGCGCCGGGCCTGTTTCGAGGCCATCGAGCGGCTCGCCGACGATGAGGACAGCACGCCCAAGCAGTGAGGCGAGTCGACGTCGGCGAATGCTGTCATGACGACAAGAATATCGAACACACATTCGGCAAGTCAACGTCTGGGTGCTACGTTGAGTCCGGGCGCAAGTCGACGCGCCGCAGGAGTTGGGCGTTGAGCGCGACGACGATGGTCGACAGGCTCATCAGCACCGCGCCGAGTGCCATCGGCAGCACGAACCCGGCCCACGCGAGCACCCCGGCCGCGAGCGGGATCGCGAAAAGGTTGTACCCGGCCGCCCACCACAGGTTCTGGGTCATCTTGCGGTAGCTCGCGGCCGACAGCGTGCTCACCGCGACGACGGCGCGCGGGTCGTCCGAGGCGAGCACGATGCCCGCCGACTCGATAGCGACGTCGGTGCCCGCGCCGATCGCGATGCCGACGTCGGCGCGGGCGAGCGCGGGCGCGTCGTTCACGCCGTCGCCGACCATCGCCACCGTGTGGCCCCGGCGCTGCAGGTCGGCCACCGCCGAGTCCTTGTCCTCCGGCAGCACCTCGGCGAACACCTCGTCGATGCCGATGTCCCGCGCCACGGCGTCGGCGACCTGCCGCGCATCGCCGGTGATCATGGCGACCGTGACGCCGCGCCGGTGCAGCACGTCGACCGCCTGCCGCGACTCCGGCCGCACCTGGTCCTCGAGCGCGACCGCGCCGATGATCTCCCCGGACCTGACGACGTGCAGCACGGCGGCACCGCGTTCCTGCCAGCCGGTGACAGCCTCCCGCACGCCGTCGGGCACCTCCAGCGAGCGTTCACGCAGCAACGCGGGCCCGCCGACGGCGACCTCGGCATCAGCCACGGTCGCCTGGACGCCTCGGCCGGTCATCGACCGGAACCCGGACGCCCGCGGCGCCGTCGCGCCACGCTCCGCCGCGGCGGCGGCGATCGCTCTGGCCAGCGGGTGCTCGCTCTCGGACTCCACCGCCGCCGCGAGGCCGAGCAGCGCGTCCTCGTCGCCGTCGACGGCCGCGACGCCGGTCACGGCGTGCTCGCCCCTGGTCAGCGTGCCGGTCTTGTCGAACAGCACCGCGTCCACGTTCCGCATCAGCTCCAGCGCCAGCCGGTCCTTGACCAGGATGCCGTTGCGGGCCGACATCGACGTCGAAATCGACGTGACCAGCGGGATCGCGAGGCCGAGCGCGTGCGGGCACGCGATGATCAGCACCGTCACCGACCGCACCACGGCCGCGTCGGCGTCGCCGAGCAGCGCCCACACCGCGACGGTGACCGCGGCGACCGACACCGCGACGTAGAACAGCAGCGCCGCCGCCCGGTCGGCGAGCACCTGGGTGCGGGACTTCGACTCCTGCGCCTGTGTGACCAGCCGCTGGATGCCCGCAAGCGCGGTGTCCTCGCCGATCGCGTCGACCCGCACCCGGATGGAGCTGTCGGTGGACACGCTGGCGGCGATCACCCGGTCGCCCTCGCCGCGCGCGACCGGGTTCGACTCGCCGGTGATCATCGACTCGTCGAGGTCGGCGGCACCCCGCACGATCTCGCCGTCCGCGGGCACCCGCGCGCCCGGCCGCACCAGCACGACCTCGCCCACCGCGAGGTCTCCGATGTGGACGGTGGTGACGCTGCCGTCGGTCCCGACGCGCTCCGCCTCGTCCGGCAGCAGCTCGGCCAGTGCGGCGAGCGCGCCCCGTGCCTGGCCGATGGCACGCATCTCCAGCCAGTGCCCGAGCAGCATGATGACGATGAGCAGCGACAGCTCCCACCAGACGTCGACGCTGAAGATGTCGAAGCTGGCCGCGAGGCTGGCGACGTAGGCCACGCTGATCGCCATGCCGATCAGCAGCATCATGCCCGGCGTGCGGTCGCGGATCTCGCGCACGGCGCCGACCACGAACGGCCAGCCGCCGTAGAAGAAGATCACCGTGCCGAGCACCGGCGCGAGCAGGTCGTCGCCGGGGAAGTGCGGCGCGGTGTAGCCGAGCCACATCTGGACCATGTGGGCGTAGAAGACCACCGGCAGCGTCAGCAGCAGCGACAGCCAGAACCGGTCGCGGAACATCGCCGGTGTGTGGCCCTGGTGTTTGTCATGGCCGTGCTGCTCGTGCCCGGTGTGGTGGTGCGGCCTCGCGACCGTGTCCCGACCGTTCATGTCTGCCTCCTTCCGGACCTCAACATCGCGCGTGCCGGAGATCTTCCCGGCAGTTGATGACCTTCGGCACTGCCGTTCCGGCTTCTGGTGCGGTGCGATGGGTGGGAGTGCACCGACGAGGGGAGTCTGTGATGCGGATCGGTGTGATCGCCCCGCCGTCGATTCCGGTTCCGCCACCAGCATATGGCGGTACCGAGGCGGTGGTGGACAACCTGGCGCGGGGGTTGTCGGCGTTGGGGCATGAGGTGCGGTTGTTCACCGTGGGGGAGCCCGAGGTGGCGCATGTGCTGGCGGCCTACGAGGAGCTGGCCGACGCCGACGTCATTCATGACCACACCGCGCTCGGCCCGTTGCTGGCCGCCGGGTCGTCGCTGCCGACGCCGCCGGTGGTGACCACCGCGCACGGCGCGTTCGACGCGATGCGGCTGCGCAGCTACGCCCGGATCGCCGAGACGGTGGCGGTCGTGGCGGTCTCGCGGGCGCAGCGCCGCTACGCGCGCCGCATCCCGATCAGCGCGGTCATCCACCACGGCGTCGACCTCGACACCTACACCGACGGCCCCGGTGGCGGCGGGTACCTGTTGTTTGTCGGCCGGATGAGCGAGGACAAGGGCGTGCACCGCGCGGTGCGCATCGCCCGCCGGGCGGGCCGGATGCTGGTCATCGTCACCACGATCCGCGAACCCGCCGAGCGTCGCTACTACGAGGAGCGGGTGGCGCCACTGCTCCGCCCTGACGACCCGCAACCCATCGAGGCGCCGCTCGCCCAGCGGGTCGAACTCATGCGCCACGCCGACGCGCTGCTCAGTCCCATCACCTGGCCGGAGCCGTTCGGGCTGGTGATGGCCGAGTCGCTGGCCTGCGGCACCCCGGTGCTCGCCTTCTCCTACGGCGCCGCACCCGAGATCATCGACCATGGCACCACCGGGTACCTCTGCGACGGCGAGGACCAGATGGTCGCCGCGCTCGACCGGCTCGGTGAGCTCGACCGCGTCGCCTGCCGCAACGCCGCCGTCACCCGCTTCGCCGCCGAACGCATGGCCCGCGACCACGAACACCTCTATCGCCGCCTCACGGCCGCACCGTGGCCCCGGCGCGGCGACTCCACCGCCGACCTGCCCTCCGCATGACCACCGACATGACGGCCGCCGTCCCGTTCGCCGCGGTGCACGAGACCCACGTCGCGGCGCTGTTCCTGGTCGGCGACCGCGCCTACAAGCTGAAGAAGCCGGTCGACGTCGGGTTCCTCGACCTGCGCACGAAGGAACAGCGGCTCGAGGTGTGCCGCCGGGAGCTGGCGCTGAACCGGCGGTTCGCGCCCGACGTCTACCTGGGCCTCGCCGAGGTCACCGACACCGACGGGTCGGTGTGCGACCACCTCGTCGTGATGCGGCGGATGCCCGCGGACCGACGGCTGAGCACGCTGGTCGCCGCGGGCGAGCCGGTCGCGGACGTCGTCGGCCACATCGCGCGCATGATCGCCACCTGCCACGCCGCCGCCGAGCGCTCCGAGCAGATCACCGCGCAGGGCTCGCGTGACGCGATCCTCGGCCGCTGGCGGGCCAGCTTCGGCGAGCTGCGCGGGCTCGACGACCCGGCCGTCGCGCCTGGGGTCGTCGCCGAGATCGAGCGGTTGACGGAGACGTTCCTGGCCGGCCGCGAGCCGCTGTTCGCGGCCAGGATGTCCGAGGGTCGGATCGTCGACGGCCACGGCGACCTGCTCGCCGACGACATCTTCTGCCTCGACGACGGGCCGCGGGTGCTGGACTGCCTCGAGTTCGACGACCGGCTGCGCTGGCTGGACGGGCTGGACGACATCGCGTTCCTCGCCATGGATCTGGAGCGGCTCGGCGCGCCGGACCTCGCGGCGCGGCTGCTCGCCCGCTACGCGGAGTTCGCCGCCGACCCGACACCCGCCTCGCTGTGCCACCACTACCTCGCCTACCGGGCGTTCGTGCGGGTCAAGGTCGCGTGCCTGCGGCACGCCCAGGGGAACGCGGCGGCGGCGGAGGAGGCAACGCGGTACGCCGGCATCGCCCTCGACCATCTGCGCCGGGGGCAGGTGCGGCTGGTGCTCGTCGGCGGGCTGCCGGGCACCGGGAAGACCACCGTCGCGGGCGCGCTCGCGGACGAGCTCGGCGCGGTCCTGCTGTCCAGCGACCGGCTGCGCAAGGAGCTGGCCGGTCGCGATCCCGGCGTCAGCGCGGCGGCGGCCTACCGGCAGGGCATCTACGACGCCGAGCACACCGAGCGCACCTACCGGGAGCTGCTGCGGCGGGCGCGGTCGCTGCTGGCGCGGGGTGAGACGGTCGTGCTCGACGCGTCCTGGCATCGGCAGGTCCATCGGGACGCGGCCCGCGCGGTCGCCGGGGACACCCACAGCGCGCTGGCGCAGCTGCGCTGCTACGCGCCGACCGACGTGGCGGCGGCCCGGATCGGCAGGCGCACGGGCTCGGCGTCGGACGCCGACGTCGGCATCGCCGTCGTGATGGCCTCGCACACCGACCCGTGGCCGGACGCCGTCGCCATCGACACCGTGAAAGCACCGAGCGTGAACCTGCGCGAGGCGCTGCGCGCTATCGGCGGGGGGCGCTGACCGGCTCGTCCGACGCGAACAGCTCGGTCGCCCCGCAGTGCGGACAGGCCCACCGGAACCCCTCCCGCAGCGTGACGGCCGCCGCGGGGACGCCGAGCAACACCCAGGCCACCACGAACAGCGGGATGGTCTGCTGCGCCGACTCCATGCCGGCCAGCACCGCGAACATGGTCGCGAGCGTGGGCACGAGCAGGAAGACGCCGAGCGCGCGCAGCGTGCCCCGGAGCATCCGGTCACCGGCGCTGCTGACCGTGCCGCAGCCGGAGCACGTCATGCCGTGGAACCATTCCGTGCCCCGCACGTGCCCCATTCCAAGGCTGACCATGAACGGCTCCCATCACCATCAGTGGTCTCGCCACGCCGACAACTCTGTCGACTACCACACTCCGTCATCGCAGAGTTCACGCCATAGGGCCGAAGGTCCCCTCTGAGCCGGACGATCGGCATCGCTCAGCGTCACCCGTCCGGCCGCCGCCGCTGCGCCGGTGGGGTGCCGAGGCCCCGCACCACGGTCTCCTCCTCGGTGACCCGGATGGTCAGCTCGTCGTCGCCGACCCGCAGCCCGCTGATCTCCAGCGGCAGGTACCGGGCGGGCATCGCCGGATCGCAGCTGACCCGGCCCTGCGGCAGTTCGGGGTCGAGCCGCAGCAGCGTGCGCAGCAGCAGCAACGGCGCGGCCGCCGCCCACGCCTGCGGCGAGCACGACGTCGGATAGGGCACCGGCTCGGCGAACTCCTCGCGGTCGAAGCCGCAGAACAGCTCCGGCAGCCGGTGGCCGAACTCCCGCGCCGCCGCCAGCACGCCGACCGCTACGCGCTGCGCCTCCGCGACGAAGCCGTACCGCATCAGGCCTGCGGCGCAGATCGCGTTGTCGTGTGGCCAGACGGAGCCGTTGTGGTAGCTCATCGGGTTGTAGGCGCCCATCGACGTCGCCAGCGTGCGGATGCCCCAGCCGCTGAACAGCTCCGGCGACAGCAGCTGGCGCGCGACGTCCGGCGCCTTGTCGTCGTCGACGATGCCGGTCCACAGGCAGTGGCCCATGTTCGACGCGAGCGCGTCGATCGGGCGCTTGTCCGCGTCGAGGCCGAGCGCGTACCAGCCGCGGTCCGGCAGCCAGAACGTCTCGTTGAAGGCGCGCTTGAGCGCGGCCGCCATGCCCGACCAGTATCGCCGCGCGTCGTCGTCGCCCTGCTCGCCGGCCAGGTAGGCCCGCGCGCGGTACGCGCCGTAGGTGTAGGCCTGCACCTCGGCGAGCGCGATCGGCGCGCGGGCGATCTCGCCGGAGGCGAAGGTGACGCCGTCCCACGAGTCCTTCCAGCCCTGGTTGGCCAGCCCGTTCTCGGTGGCCCGCCGGTACTCGACGAACCCGTCGCCGTCGGGGTCGCCGTCGCCGGTCAGCCAGGTCATCGCGCGGTCGACGTGCGGCAGCAGCTCCTTGAACCGCTGGTCGTCGAGGCCCCATCGGCGCAGCTCGCCGACCAGCATCACGAACAGCGCGGTGGCGTCGGCGGTGCCGTAGTACGCGGTGCCGCCGCCGAGCGCGAGCGCCGCCGACTGCCCGAACCGCATCTCGTGCAGGATCCGGCCCGGCTGCTCCTCGGTGACCGGGTTGACGACCGCGCCCTGGTGCGCGGCGAGCGTCTGCGCGGTGCCGATCGCGAGCCGCTGGTCGATCGGGAGCAGCATCCACGACGTCAGCAGCGAGTCGCGGCCGAACAGCGCCATGAACCACGGCATCCCGGCGGCGACGATCGCGCGGTGCGGGTGCTCCGGGTCGAACATCCGCAGCGCGCCGAGGTCCTCGACGCTCTGCCGCAGCACCGCGGCGAGGTCGCCGTCCGCGGTGTTGACCCGTGGTCCCCGTTCCCGCCATTCCCGCAGGCTGCGCGCGGGTTCGGTGTGCTCGACCGGGCGGCCGTAGGGGTGTCGCAGCGGCAGCGGCTCGCCCCGCTCGAACGGCTGCGTCTCCAGCGTGACGGTCCAGCTGTCCCTCGGCGGGATCGCCGCGACCCAGCGCAGCGTGCGGCCGCTGACCTCGGCCGCGCCGTGCGACTCGATCCGCACCCCCTGCGGCAGCGCGGCGTCGTGGGTGAAGTCGATGGCCGCGTCGCCGCGACCGACCGAGACCGTCCCTTTGGCGCCCGCGACGCCGCCCTTCACGTCGAACAGGTCCGCGAAGTCGGCGTCGACGTCGAGGGTGACCACGCAGCTCACCGGCTCGCCGGAGAGGTTGCGCAGCTCGATGTCCTCACGCATCCCGTTGCCGACGAACCGGTGTACCAGCACGAGCAGCCAGCTGTCGGCGAGTCCTGGCTGCGGCGGCATCCTGCCGACGAACGTCGCGCCGAACGGTTCTTTCCCGTGCGTGGTCAGCGGTTCCGGCAGGACGCCGTCCAGCCGCAGCTCCCAGCGGGAGAGGTACCGGCTGTCGCGGACGAAGAGGCCCTGCGCATGACCGGCGCGCACCCGGCCGTCGCGCTCGCTGATGCAGAACGTCGAGCCGTCGATGAGTGTGACCCGGTCGTCGGCGACGCCGCCGTGGCGTGGTCCGCCGGTCGCGGCCCATGGCTCGGTCACGGCTCACGTCTCCCGGTGTTGGGTGGGGATGATCGGGCGCTGAGTCTAGCGAGGCTCGGGCACGGCGTGTCCCGCCGTGACGCGCACGATCCGGCCGAGCCGGAAGGCCCACTCCGCACGGCAGTCGTCGCAGGAGAAGTCGGTCCGGTCGCCGGCGTCCTGGGCGGTGAGTCGGGACGAACCGCAGTCGGGGCAGTCGGTCGGCGCCGCGAAGGCGGTGCCGAAGTCGAGCTCGGCGAGGTGGGAGGGGTCCATGTCGTCATCGAACACCGGCGGCGCCGATGCCACCAGGGCCTTGCGGCCTTGGCCCGGCGTAGCGGGCCGAATTCACCGCTATGGGGTATTACGGCGGGTCTGTTGGTGACCAAGGACCGTCGCTCGGGCCAGCTCATCGGCAGAAGTCTGGCAGACTGCGGGGATGTCGGAGGTGACGGTGATGATGTACGACTACGGCGTCGGCTCGGCGTGGATGGTGCTTATGCCGGTGGTGTGGCTGGTGCTGATCGGGGCCGTGGTGTGGGCCGTGGTGTGGCTGGCGCGTGATCGCGGTAGCGGTGGCGGGCAGCGACGGCCGGAGCGCGAGACGCCGCTGGAGATTCTCGACCGGCGGTATGCCCTCGGCGAGGTGGACACCGAGGAGTACCTGCGGGCCCGCGACCATCTGATCGCGCACAAGTGAGGCAGCGATGCGCCGCCGCTTCATCCGGATGCGGTGACGTCGTGTCCTGCGCTCGTGCCGTCGTGTCCCACCTTCACGCCGTCGTGTTCTACATTCAGAGAGATGCCGATGCGTGTTGAACTGCTGCTCGCGCCGAACTGCCCCAACGCGGACGCCGCGCGCGACCTCGTCACCGACTGCCTCGCTCAGATCGGCGTGACCGCGCCGCTGGTCGAGACGGTCGGCCGTTACCCGTCACCGACGGTGCTCGTCGACGGCGAGGACGTCATGGGGCGCTCGGCCGGCACCGGCACGGACGCCTGCCGCCTCGACCTGCCCACGAGCGAGCGCGTGCTCGCCGCCATGCGCGCGAGCCTCGCTGGGGATGCGTGACCGTCAGAGGTCGAGCCGCGCCGAGCCGAACGCGACGTTGAACCGGTCGCACCAGATGACCACGCTGCGCAGGCCGTCGAGCTCGGCGCCGGCCGGGATCGCGTAGTTGTGGCTGCCGTGCGTCGCCTTGAGCTTGCCGAGCGCGACGTAGCGGCCGTCGTCGTAGGCGCTCCAGTCGTCCAGCCCCGCGGTCGCGTCGGTGACCCAGATGTGCAGGTCGGGGCCGTCCGAGCTGGCCAGGTTCTCGAGCCGGAGCACCCGGCTGCCGTCCGGCTGCTCGATGACCTGGGCGGTCCCGGACGTCTCGTGCTCCTGACTGACGAACCTGCCCGATGCCAGCAACGTGGGCTTCTCCGGTTTCTCCGTCTTGTCCGGCGTCTCCTCGGTGGGCTGTGCGGTCGCCGTCCCTGCCAGCGGTGACGCCTCGTGCAGCTCGCTGCTCGTGAAGACCTTCCACGGTTGGAACGCCCACAACCCGACGCCGATCCCGATTGCGGCGACGATCGCCACGGCCGACCACACGATCTTCTTGCGCATCACGGCACTCCCTGCTTCGTCCTGTGTTGCCAGTCTTGCTGGTGTGCGCGGGTTGTGGGAGTGCGATCGCGGTTACGAAACGCTGACGTCGGGGAGCGATGCGGTGGCTTTCCGGCACAGCCCCTCGGTGCGCCGGAAAGCCACCGCCGCTCAGGCGTGTGCCCGGTGCGGCTTCGGCGCGGTGAAGCCGCAGGGCGCGGCACGCCTCATTCGGGCCGTCCCCTCGGCGACGACGACGCGGCCTGCCGGTCGCGGCGGGAGGTGATCCGCTCCCGGTGGCCGGTTCGCCGTCGCGTCAGTGAGAGACAGCTCGGAGATGGAGGGGCTCCGACGCCACGGGGGCATCGCGGCGTCGGAGCCAGAGCCCGAACCGGCCTGGCGCGGTAGGCCGGTCGGGAAGTTTGTCGACATCTGTGTGCCCCAACGAGTGAGTTGCGGGTAAGGAAAGGCAAATTTGCGAAGTTGCGACGGAAGGCGCAGCGCGCTCGACCGTGTGGCGGAACCACAAGAGGGCGCAGTTGTCCCCCGGACGCGGGAGGTCAGTCAGGCGAGGTGCACGGCAGCGCGGCGTCGATGCCCGCGCCGAGCGCGCGGTGGCCGAGCCGGCCGCCGTCGTGGTCGCCGAACGCGGCGACGGCGTCCTCGGCAAGCACCGCGAACGGGTTCTTGCACGCACCGGTGTCGGCGCTCGCGATCGCCGCCATCGAGCCCGGAGCGGACGGCGCGATCGGCACACCCGGCGTGCCGGTGCCTGCGGGATCGGTCGTGGCCTGCGAGTCGTCGCTGGTCGGCACCGGCGCGGGCGGCGCGGGGGGCTCGGTCGGTTGCGGCGGCGGCTCGGGCGCGACGACCGGCTGCCGTGCCGAGGCGGTGGTGTGCTGCTCGGGCGGCTGCTTCGTGACCGGCGTCGCGGCCGCCTGCTCTGGCGCCGCCTCGGGCGCGGACTCCGAGGGCTTCGGTTCCACCACGGCCGGTGCGCTGTCGTCGAGCACGCCGGTGCTGTCGTCCACCGTCGCGGTGACGGTCTTCACGGTGGAGTCGACGCTGTCGTTCACGGTCTTGATCGTGGCGTCGACGGTGGCGTTGACCGTCGAGATGGTCTTGTCGACGGTGCCGGTGACGGTGTCCGTCACCGAGGCCGTGGTCTTGTCGACCGTAGGGGTGACGTCGTCGGTCGTCTTGTCGACCGCGCTGGTCACCGTGTCGGTGAGCCCCCGGACCAATCCAGCCATGCGCGGCGGCTCGACCGCCTTCGACGCCTCGGCGTGGTCCGGACGCTCGTGCGCGGACGCGGCCGTGCTCAGCAGCGCCGCCGCCACGAACCAGCCGATGAGCGCGAAGCCGGCGACGATCGCGACCCGCGCCACCGTCACGGCGACGGCGTGGTGAGACGACGCCGATGCAGACCGCATTGCCGTCACCACCTCACGCCGGATCGCCGCAGGACTTCGGACCTGCGCAGGGTCTGAGTGTTACACCTCGCAACCCGCCGATCCAGCCCCTGCCGCCAAGAAGATTGGCCCGATCTGCCCGATTCGAGCGTGCGGCAACTACATGGCCAGCGTGCCGAGCCGGGACACGGCCTCGTCGAGCACGTTGTTGGATTTGCAGAACGCGAACCGCAACAGGTGGTCGTAGCCGCCGCCGTCGGCGAACGCGCTCACCGGCACCGCCGCGACGCCGATGCACTCCGGCAGTTGCCACGCCAGCTCGGTCGCGTCGGTGTAGCCGAGCGGGCGCACGTCGGCGCAGACGAAGTACGTGCCCGCCGAGGACAGCACCCCGAACCCGGCCTTCGCGAGCCCCGCCGCGAGCCGGTCGTGCTTCTCCGACAGCGAGTCGCGCAACCGCTCGACCCAGTCGAGCTCGGTGCGCAGCGCGTGCGCGACGGCCACCTGGAACGGCGCGCCGGAGACGAAGGTCAGGAACTGCTTCGCCGCGCGCGCCGCCGCGACCAGCTCGGCCCGCCCGCAGACCCAGCCGATCTTCCAGCCGGTGCAGTTGAACGACTTGCCCGCGCTCGACACCGACACCGTGCGCTCGGCCATGCCCGGCAGCGTGGCCAGCGGGATGTGCTCGGCGTCGCCGAACACCAGATGCTCGTAGACCTCGTCGGTGATGGCGAGCAGGTCGTGCTCGACGCACACCTCGGCGATGCCCGCCAGCTCGTCGCGGGTGAACACGGTGCCGGTCGGGTTGTGCGGCGAGTTGACGATGATCGCGCGGGTGCGGGCCGTGATGGCCGCCCGCAGCGTGTCGACGTCGACCTCGAACCGGCCCTCGCCCCGCTGCGCCAGCGGCACCACCCGGCGGGTCGCGCCCGCCATGGCGATCGCGGCGGCGTAGGAGTCGTAGTACGGCTCGAGCACGATGACGTCGTCACCGGCGTCGACCAGCCCGAGCACGGCCGCGGTGATGCCCTCGGTCGCGCCGGTGGTGACCAGGATCTCGCTGCCCGGGTCGTACTCGGTGCCGTAGCGGGTGCGGTGCTCGGCCACCGCCACGAGCAGCTCCGGCCTGCCCGCACCGGGCGGGTACTGGTTGACGCCGTCCTCGATGGCCTGTTTGGCCGCGTCGAGCATGGTCTTCGGGCCGTCGGTGTCGGGAAATCCCTGGCCGAGGTTGACCGACTCGGTGCGGGTGGCGAGCGCGGTCATCTCGGCGAACACGGTGGACGCGAACGGCCGCAGGCGCGGGACGAGGGCGGGTTCCGGCATGAGATGTGATCCTCACGGAGAATGGTGCTGTGAAGCAAGCCAGCACAACCGGTCCGGCCGAGTGGCACTCTCCACCGCCGCTGCCAGGCGGCCTCGGCGCCGAGGAGGCCAAGCGGCGCGGCCTGCGCCGGATGAAGGCGGTCGCGCTCGGCTTCCTGGTCGGCGCCGCCGTGGTGTTCCTGCTCGCGAGTTGGGCCGAGAAGGCGGGCTGGCCGGGCTGGGTCGGTTACGTGCGCGCGGCGGCCGAGGCGGGCATGATCGGCGCGCTCGCGGACTGGTTCGCGGTGACGGCGTTGTTCCGCTACCCGCTCGGGATCAAGATCCCGCACACCGCGATCATCCCGAACCGCAAGCGACAGCTCGGTGACAGTCTCGGCGAGTTCGTCGGCACCCACTTCCTCGCGCCCGACGTGGTGCGCGACAAGGTGCGCCGGGTCGGCGTCGCGGGCAGCATCGGCGGCTGGCTCGCGCGGCCGGACAACGCCGAACGCGTGACGGCCGAGCTGGCGAACGTGCTGCGCGGCGCGGTGACGGTGCTGCGCGATGAGGACGTGCAGGCCGTGATGGAGCAGGCCGTCGGCAACCGCATCATCGACAAGGAATGGGGCCCGCCGCTCGGTGCGATCCTCGGGCAGGTGGTGGCCGACGGCGCGCACCACAAGCTGGTCGACCTGGTCTCCGACCGCTCGTACGAGTGGGTGCGCGACAACCACGAGACGGTGCTGCGGGTGGTGTCGGACCGGGCGCCGACCTGGTCGCCGAAGTTCGTCGACGAGCTGGTCGCGGACAAGGTCTACGGTGAGGTGCTGTCGTTCGCGTGGGCGGTGAAGGTCGACGTCAACCACCCGATGCGGCTCGCGCTGGACCGGTTCCTGTCCGAGTTCGCCGCCGACCTGCGCGACGACCCGGACACGATCGCGCGGGCGGAGCAGGTGAAGCTCCAGGTGATCGAGCACCCCGAGGTGCAGAAGCTGATCGGGGCGGCGTGGGCCACCGGCAAGGACATGCTGCTGGCCGCGACCGAGGACCCGTCGAGCGAGCTGCGACAGCGGGTGCGGCAGGCGCTGTGCCGGCTCGGCGAGCGGCTGGCGTCCGGCGACTCGCTCGCGGGCAAGGTGGACACCTGGATCGAGGACGCCGCCGCGCACGTCGTCACCAACTACTCCCGCGAGCTGACGACGCTGATCACCGACACGGTGGAGCGCTGGGACCCGCAGGAGACCTCCCGCCGGATCGAGCTGCAGGTCGGCAGGGACCTCCAGTTCATCCGCATCAACGGCACCGTCGTCGGCGCGCTCGCCGGGCTGGCGATCCATACCATCGCGGAGCTGTTCTTCTAGGCTTGGCACGTGATATGCCCAAAATGCCAGAACCAGATGCGCACCGTCGACAAGGGCGGCGTCCATATCGAACAG
>WHUB01000370.1 GCA_009377395.1 Actinophytocola sp.
ACCGCCAGGATCGCTCTCCCGGTCCGGCCTCGACCCCATTCGAAGAAGTGCGGGACTTCTTCTATGCCAGGCAAAATTATATCGCCGAGCTTGACGAAGCGGCGGAGCGCATCGCGGTCGATGCAGGTCTCCCGGTCGGCAACATGGCCGGCGCCTTGATCGAGCATCTGTCATCTCGTTACGGCATTCGCGTCGTCTCTGGCGCGAGCGATGACGGGACATACGACGCACAGCGCAGCTTCGATCGCGCCACTGGCGTGTTGCGGCTGTCGTCGCGGCTCCGTTCCGGACAACAGGCGTTCCAGATGGCGACGCAGCTTGCGTTCCTCGAACAGCGCGAGACCATTGACGCGATCGTCGCTGGCGGTTCTGTCGCCGATGAGGAGTCGCGGCGGCTCGCCCGCATCGGACTTGCGAACTATTTCGCGGGCGCGCTGATCCTGCCGTACACGGCTTTTCGCAACATGGCGGAAGGCTGCCGCTATGACATCGACCTTCTGGACCAGCATTTCGGCGTTGGCTTCGAGACGACATGTCATCGCATGAGCACCCTGCAAAGGCCGGGCGCACGCGGCGTGCCGTTCTTCTTCATCCGTGTCGATCGCGCCGGCAATATCTCCAAGCGCCAGTCGGCGACCGACTTTCACTTTTCGCGGATCGGCGGAACGTGCCCGCTCTGG
>WHUB01000371.1 GCA_009377395.1 Actinophytocola sp.
ACCGGGTTGCCTGCCACTGGGCCGAGGACATCGCCGCCGGCCGCATCAAGCCGCACGCGGTCGCGCCGGAGCTGGTCGAGCTGACCGGAGGCGCGGTCGACGTCCCCCATACGCCGACATCGGTCGTCGACGCGCTGGACACCTAGCCGCCACCCTCCATGCGCACCAGGCTCGACCTCGAGTTAACTTGAACTTGTAGCGTCGGTTCATGCACGCAATCAGGCAGTATGAGTTCGGGCCGGCTTCAACCCTGCGATTCGAAGAGTGCGACGATCCGCGTCCTGCCGAGGGGCAGGTGCGGATCGCCGTTACCGCGTCGGGCGTCCATCTGCTCGACACCAAGATCCGAGCTGGGGAGCTGGCGGGGCCGTTCCCGTTGTCCGAGTTGCCGATGACGCCGGGTCGAGAAGTCGCGGGCGTAAGCGCGTCGTGGCACACCTCGGTCAGGCCAGCGGCGGGTACGCCGAGATGGCCGTACGGGAGGTCACGGCGTTGCATGAGGTTCCTGACGGGCTGGCCAATGAGGCGGCCGTCGCGATGATCGGCACCGGCCGCACCACCATGGGGATCCTCGAGACGGCACGCCTGACCAGTGAAGACGTTGTGCTGGTGACCGCGGCCGCGGGCGGGATCGGTTCGTTGCTGGTGCAGGCCGGCCGCAATGCGGGAGCCGAGGTG
>WHUB01000372.1 GCA_009377395.1 Actinophytocola sp.
GGATCCCGCGGATTGCGGGATACCAGATAGAAGTCGAAACAGATGATGGCGCACAGTCCGGCGATCGTCAGCAGCCAGACCCAAACGGGAACGTTCATCCTCATCCCTGTCTTCACATACTAAGAAGATCGAAAGTATGCCGACTGGCACACTGGCCTGAACTGCCAGTTCGGCTGACTTTCGGTCGGATTAGTATCTACCGGCACTGTAAGGAGGCCGTCGGTGAGCGGCGGGCAGGGGGCACCACCGTCGCTCACCGACGGCCGGACACGGTCAGGACTCGTGTTTTGCGGGGCGTCTCCGCGTTTGCTTGGCCGGTTTCTTGGCTTCGTACAGTTGCCGCGCGTAGGCGACGTAGGCGTCGAAAATGTGCGCGGCGACCGGGTTGTGCGGGGCGTACCGCCGCCACAACCGTGGGGCGAGTCGTTCGTGCATCCACAAGAAGCCGACCGCGAAGCCCGCACTGACGATGCCCTGGTAGGCGAGGAAGCCGACAGGGTCGGGCGGGAAGCCGGGTTCCCCGGTGATCACGAGGCGCGTGATCACCTCGTGCAGTACCCGTGCGACGGGGAACCCGGCAAGCCAGTACAGCATCACCGGCGCCCGGCGACGGCGACGCCGCCGCGGCGATCCGCGCCCGCGACGAGGGGCTGGCCCGCGCCGAACAGATCGGGCAT
>WHUB01000373.1 GCA_009377395.1 Actinophytocola sp.
GTCGCGTTCCCCGTCCGCCTTGTTCTTGTGCGCGCGCGCTTCCGCCTTTACCTCTCGGGCGCGCTCCTTCAGCGCGGCGAGCTCTTCGTCCGACAATCGCCCGGACGTCTTGCGGGTCGCGGTGGTGCTCTTCGCGGACTTCTGCGTTTCATTCATTGCAGGTTCCTCCTGTCACATCGGTTTGGTGTGGAAGGCCTGGCGCTCGTCGACGATCTCGCCGAGCTCGACGGAGTCGTCGCTGGTGAGCGACATCAGGTGGACGGGTCAGTCAGCCGCGGGTCTGAATGATCCGGATCATGTTTCCGGCCGGATCGCGGAAGGCGCAGTCGCGGCCGTAGGACTGATTCATCGGCTCCTGGACCACCTCGGCGCCGGTCGCCTGCACCCGGTCGAAGGTCCCTTCGAGGTCCGGGGTCGAGAAGTTCAGCCCTCGCAGCAGGCCTTTGGCGAGCAGGTCGCCGATCGCCTCCCGGTCCGACGGCGAGATGCCGGGATCGGCTGCCGGAGGTTCGAGCACGATGTTGATGTCGGGCTGCGTGGGCGGTCCCACCGTGACCCAGCGCATGCCGTAGGCGCTGACGTCGTTGCGTACCTCGAAGCCCAGCGCGTCGCGATAGAACGCGATCGCCTTCTCGTGATCGTCGACCGATAGGAAGCAGGCATCCAGTTTGACGTCC
>WHUB01000374.1 GCA_009377395.1 Actinophytocola sp.
CCGTCCCGACATTTCAAACGACCGAAACCCTGCCAATTTCTTGACGCGGGACACGGGCACTCGCCCGCGTATGCCATCACCTACGATTGGACCGTCATCGGCTGGAACCGCGCATACCAACACTTCTACCCCAACATCGCAACGAGGCCGACCGACGAACGCAATCTGCTCTGGCTCATCTTCACCGACCCGTATGTCCACGACCTCCTGCCGGACTGGCAAGCGGACAGCCAACGTTTCCTGAACGAGTTCCGCGCGGAAGCAGGCTCCAGAGTGCACAAGCCCCCCAGGTCCACGCTCATCCAGCGGCTGCGCGAAACCAGCGAGCACTTCAGGCAAACCTGGGCCCAACACGACATCGCCCAGTTCACCTCACGACAACGACGCTTCGAGCACCCCGACGCTGGATCATTACGACTCGAACAACACCAGCTCGCGCTGGCCGACTACGCCGACATACACATCATCGTCTACACCGCCGCGCCCGGCAGCAGCACCGCAGCCAAACTCACGCGTCTGCAACAACCTAGCGAACACGACAATCCTCAATGATCTCAAGCGCCCGCCTGGGCTGGGGTCGAGGACCACCGGTGCAACGATTGGCGCTAAGCCTCGATCCATGGGTCGATGAGGTCGGTGTCGGCGGGTTGACATGGGAAGTGCCTTCTGGATCAAG
>WHUB01000375.1 GCA_009377395.1 Actinophytocola sp.
GACGGGACGCTGTCCCCCGACGACGTCGTCGCCGTGGCACGGCACGGCGCGCGCGACAGACGTTAGCCTGCCCGCGTCGGGCGCGCCGCACCTGGGCCGGTGATGTAGGCGATGCTGCTCAGCAGCAGCAGAACCGGGGCCAGGATGGCGGCGAATCCGGTCACCCTCGCGAGCGGTCGGGTGAGTGAGTTGTCAGTCATGAGTGTCTCCAGTGTGACTGTAGAAATGGATCCGAGTTTCTCGCTTGGGTGTGTCGCCGGTCCGGGGAGTCAGGCAGGCCCAAATCCCGCCACATTCCCGCTTCGGCGGTTGCACTCGACGGCCCGGGGCTGTGGTGGACTGGCCGGTCCGGTCGCAGCCGGCAGTCAGGCCTGGTTGGCGGTAAGGGCGCCAAGCTGCTGCATCATGCCGAGGTCGTCGCGCACTGCCCATCGTTCGGCGATGCGGCCGTCCTCTAGGCGGTACATGACCGCGAAGTCTCGGGTGTAGTCGCCGGTCGGGACGTCGATCCCGCG
The DNA here is from genome assembly GCA_009377395.1 of Actinophytocola sp. GTDB lineage: Bacteria > Actinomycetota > Actinomycetes > Mycobacteriales > Pseudonocardiaceae > Haloechinothrix_A. The sequence goes on from WHUB01000375.1 coordinate 516, forward strand.
GAAACAACCACCCGGCCAGTGGCCCTCGCGCACGCCGTACTGGACGACGAAGTTGCCCTCGGCGATGACCGTCATCGACCGCCAGCGGTCGGCGAGCCACTGTTTGTGGCCCGCGGTGCGCAGGAACTCGCGCGTGCCTTCCAGTCCGGCGGGACGTCCAG
>WHUB01000376.1 GCA_009377395.1 Actinophytocola sp.
GATCACCTTCTTGTACAAGCTCGCCACAACTTTAGGTCATAGGCGACCTCGCGGTCATTCGCAACACGACACACCGGAAAACCCCAGCTCAACACCCAGACGTGGCGCGAGCCATCACGCCAAGATCAAACTAGCTAGGAAACTCCTGCTAGCGCCGAACCGGGGTGAAGTCGCGCGACGCGACGAAGTCGGGACGCCGCGCGGTGGCCGGGGTTCCCGAGGTCCCGACCTACGCCGAGGCGTGGCGGCACTTCCGCTGGCAGAGCGCGTACGGACTGGTCGCCTGGCTCGAGACCTTGGGACTCGGCGACTTCCAGGACGTCGACAGCACCTCCGAGACCGTGCGTCGCTTCGCCCAGGCGGCCGAGGACCACGGGCTGATGTCGGACGAGAGCCTGTGGTCCTCGGTCTGAGGACCTACTCGAGGACGACGGCACGTTCCGGGCAAGACGTCACTGCCCGGCGTGCCTCTCCCTCCAGCTCGGGGGCGACGGGTGCGCCCGGGTCCAGGACGACCCCGTAGCCCTGGTCGTCCTCACCGACCAACCTCGGCGCGACGTCGTAGCAACGGCCGTGCCCGGCACACTTGTCCGGATCGATGCTCAGCTTCATGGTGCTCCGAACTCCAGAGGCAGCGACGGCAGCTGCAGGGTACTCGCCGGCCATGCGGCGCCCG
>WHUB01000377.1 GCA_009377395.1 Actinophytocola sp.
AGAACCGCGTCCCAATCGGTCGGCAGGTGGAGTGCGTCATCGCTGATGAAGGGAGGGTGAACTGATGGGGAACGCCCGGTGACGTGGATCATAGTGGCGAGTTACGCTAGCAAGGGTTGCCAGGTGGCGCAAATCGATCTTGAAAATGGGTCCCATGTTGTGGGGAGTTGAATTGGTACCGGCAGTGACCACATACTGTAATATTGAGTTTTGTGAACTAATTCGGAGATATATCGTCGTCTGGTAGGCGAGTTTCTGGATAAATGCGGAAAGGGTGATCACGGCACGGCCAGGAATGCGAATCTTGGCGGTAGTGCTCAGTGCTCCCGATCCGCAGGAATTGGGTGCCTTCTACGCACAACTGTTGCGGAGTACGCCACGGTCCGTCGTCGGGTGGATCCGCCGGGTCACCGGTCGCCATCGACCTGGCGCGCACGCTGAAGTGTCGTTCGGCTACTTCGGCAGCCTCCGTGGTCGCATGGTCATCGCGCGGCCGGGCGTCTCCGATGTCGCGATGGCCACCATGTTCTGCATGCCGATCCTGGAGCCCATGCTTGCGCCCGCAGAACTCGCCCACGGCGTCGGGAACAACCCCGCGCCTGCGAGCGTTGAACAGGGCAGGTCGAAGTTCTTGAAGTGTTCGTGTTCCATAGCACGCTCGCCCAGAACCTTGGT
>WHUB01000378.1 GCA_009377395.1 Actinophytocola sp.
CCCCTCCATCGGCAGCTTCGTGCCCTCCAGGGCGTCGGCGCCGGCGCCGTGGGCGACGCGCACGACCAGGGCTTCGCCCCCCTCCACGACGGTCGCCACCATGGCCAGGTCCGAGCCGGTGAACTCCCGGGCCCGGGACGCCACCATGCCGAGCACCATGGCGGTGTCGCGGTTCTCCAGGATGGCCATCGAGATCTGACGGCCGGCCGTGAGACGGCGCTCCCGGCCGGCGTTGGCCTCGAACAGCCGGGCGTTCTCGATCGCCACACCTGCCTGGGCGGCCAGCAGCGTCAGCGTGTGCTCGTCCTCGACGGTGAACTCCTCGGCCCCCTGCTTCTCGGTCAGGTAGAGGTTGCCGAACACCGCGCCACGCGCCTTGACGGGTGCACCCAGGAACGACGACATCGGGGGATGGTTGGGCGGGAAGCCCACCGAGCGGGGATCCCGGCTGAGCTCCCGCAACCGCAGGGGCCGGGGGTCCTTGATGAGCACGCCGAGGATTCCGTGGCCCTCGGGCAGGTTCCCGATGCGGGCCCGCTCCTCCGGGGTGACGCCGATAGTCAGGAACTCGGCGAGGCGGTGGCCCTCCTCGTCGAGGACCCCCAGCGCCGCATAGCGGGCCCCGGTGAGCTCGGCTGCGATCTCGACGATCCGCTGCAGGACGACCGAGGTG
>WHUB01000379.1 GCA_009377395.1 Actinophytocola sp.
GGTTTCTCGATGAGAGCGGATGACGGGAATCGAACCCGCGTTCTCAGCTTGGGAACCAGAGCGATCGTCCAGGTAAGTATCCCTGTCCTGCTGCTGTTCTTACTGGCCGTGTGCGCCCGTTGACCGTGGTCGACCGCTCCTAATGGCCCGCTAATGGCCCGGATGGTGATAGCGTCTGGCGATGGCTCTCGCGACCGTTGAAGTGCTGGCTGGGCTAAGTTCGGACGAAAAGCGCGACATCATGGAAAGCGTACGACGGGCATTAGTCGCAGCTCTACAGGTACCGCCCGACGATCCCGCAATCAGATTGGTTGAGCATCCGCCGGATCATGTGATCGTCCCACCGAGGCATTCTGGTCGCTACGCGATCATTCAGGTCACGATGTTCGAGGGACGTACGGAGCAAACCAAGCGTCGTATCTACTCGAATCTCGCGAACCAACTTGCCAAGCTCGGTTTTCTTGCTGGCGATGTACAGATCGTTGTTTATGACCTTGCCTCTCGTAAATTGGAGCCTGAACGGCATCCCAGCGACGGACAGCGATCCGGGATTCACGATCGAGTTGTGACGATCCGCCTTGATGCCGCCGTCGCGGCGTTCGACCATCACTGGACGAATGGCGGGGCATCTGGGCGAGACGTGCCGTTGCTGACCGTGGTTGACCGGGGCAT
>WHUB01000037.1 GCA_009377395.1 Actinophytocola sp.
TCGGCGATGAAGCAGGAAGCACCCCAAACGCGGCGTAGCCGCGCGGGAATCCCCGCCGTTCACAGCGGGGAGCGCGTCAAGCCTCGCATCGCCCAGGTGGCGAACTTCGTCGGGCCACACTCCGGCGGAATGCGCACCGCCGTGGACGCGCTCGGCGCCCGGTACGCCGCGTCGGGGGCGCAGCGACTGCTCGTCACACCGGGCGTCCGGGACGCGGTCGTCGAGACGTCGGCCGGGACGCATGTGCAGCTGCGTGCCCTGGAGGTGTCCGGCGGCTACCGAATGATCCTGGAGCCGTGGCGCGTGCTCGCCGTGCTGTCGGACTTCGCGCCCACGTCCATCGAGGTCTCGGACAAGACCACCATGCTGCCGGTGGCCCGATGGGCCCGGCGGGCGGGGGCGGGCTGCGTGCTGTTCTCGCACGAACGGCTGGACGCGATGATGGCGCTGCGGGTCGGGATTCGCAGCGCGCGCAATGCCGGCATCAGCACCGCGATCAGCACCGCCCACCGGCTGCTGACGCGAGGGTTCGACGCCATCGTCGTCACGTCCCGCTACGCCGCGGGCGAGTTCCCTGCCACGGCGCGGACCCGGCTGCGGCACATCCCGCTCGGGGTGGATCTGGAGCTGTTCCACCCGCGCCGCGGGCGTCCCGCGTCGGATGTGCTGCGCCTGGTGCACGCGGGCAGGCTCTCGCGGGAGAAGAGCCCCGACCTCGCGGTCGCGACCGCGGTTGAGCTGCACCGGCGCGGCATCCCGGTGCGCATGGACGTGTACGGGCAGGGGCCGCTGCTCGACACGCTGCGCAGGCTGGCGGCCGACGCTCCGGTCAGTTTCCACGGGCATGTGGGCGGCCGGCGGGAGCTGGCGGCGGCGCTGGCATCCGCCGACGTGGCGCTGTCGGTGTGCCCGGGGGAGACGTTCGGGTTGTCGATCCTGGAGGCGCTGGCGTCCGGCACGCCGGTGGTGACGGCGGATCGCGGCGGGGGTCGTGAGCTGGTCACCGAGGCGTCGGGCGCGTGGGCGCCGCCGGAGCCACCCGCGCTGGCCGACGCCGTGCTGCGGCTGGCGAGCCGGGATGCCCGCACCGCCCGCATTGCCGCCCGGCGGCAGGCCGAGCGGTTCGACTGGTCGGCCACGGCCGGAGCGATGCTGCACCTCCATCGCGAGGTGGCGGCCGGACTCGCCCAGGTTGCGGCGCCCTGACCAGCGGTCCGGGCGTTCGGCGAGAGTTCACGCCAGGTTGGCGAAACCGGCGTGGGGTGGTTCGCGGGGCTGCCTAACGTTCGGGATCACGCCGACGTCAAGGCAACGGCGCGGCGTGCCGCGCACGAGGAGGAGGCTGCATGACGGATAACAGGGGTTCCGGGGTCTCCCGCCGGTCGTTCGTGGGGTGGTCCGCCGCGAGCGGCGCGGCGCTGCTGTGGGCGCGTCCCGCCGTCGCGGGCACCGTCCCCGTGGAGGGCATGCACCTCCAGTTCGGCGCTGACGCGGCCAGCCAGGTGACGGTGTCGTGGCTGACGCAGGGCTCGGTGTCGGCGCCACGGCTGCGCCTTGGCACGCCGGAAGGCGGCGTGGGCACGGAGGTCGCGGCGGACACCCGGACCTATGTGGACGGCGCTACCGGTGTCGAGGTGATCAGCCACCACGTCGAGCTGGACCGGCTGCGGCCGTCCACGAGCTACATCTACGAGGTGCTGCACGACGGCGCCGCGCCGACCCAGGGCAGCTTCCGTACCGGGCCGGACGGCCGGGCGCCGTTCCGGTTCACCAGCTTCGGCGACCAGGGCACCGGTGATGCCTCGGACGTGGTATCCGGCCCGGCCGGCGTGGTCGATCAGATCGAATGGGCAGACCCGCTGCTGCACCTGCTCAACGGCGACCTGTGCTATGCCAACGTCAACTCCGACCGGACCGGGGTCTGGCGGCGGTTCCTCGGCAACAACGCGCGCTCCGCGCGGTACCGCCCATGGATGCCGGCGGCGGGCAACCACGAGAACGAACGCGGCAACGGCCCGCATGGTTTCGATGCCTACACCACGCAGTTCGCGCTGCCGGGCAACGGCGGCACGGACTTCGCGGGGTACTGGTACGACTTCACCGTCGGCAGTGTCCGGTTCATCTCGCTGCAGAACGACGACGTGTGCTACCAGGACGGCGGCAACACCTACATCCGCGGCTACAGCGCGGGCGCGCAGCGGCTGTGGCTGGCCAGCAGGCTCGCCGCCGCCCGTGAGGATCCGGGGATCGACTGGATCGTGGTCGTCATGCACCAGCTGGGGTTGTCCTCCGCCGAGGGCAACGGCGCGGACCTCGGTATCCGCGAGGAGTGGCTCCCGCTGTTCGACCGCTATGGCGTCGACCTGGTGTTGTGCGGGCACGACCACGACTACGAGCGCAGCCATCCGGTGCGTGGCGTCGAGCCCACCAGCGCCACCCTGACACCGCGGGTGACGGGCACCGCGACCGATGTCATCGACACAAGCCGTGGCACGGTGCACATGACGCTGGGAGGCGGCGGCACCGCCATACCCACCAACGCCTACGGCGGCGATGTGACCGTCGCAGCGACCGCGAAGGTGATCACCGGCCGGTCGACGACCGAGCGCGAACCCGCGCCCTGGTCGGCGGTGCGGGACCCGCTGTGCCCGTGGGGATTCGCCGCCTTCGACGTCGATCCCGGCACCCCCGGCGGCACCACCCGCATCTGCGTGACCTACTACCGCACCGCGCTGACCGGCGGCACGCCAGAGCCGTTCGACACATTCGTGCTCGAACGCCCCCGAACGGACGCCCCGGCGTCGTAGGCGACGTCAGGCCAGGAAGCCGCGGAGTAGTGCCGCGGTGCCGTCGACGTGTTCGGCCATCGCTTGCCGGGCCGCCTCGGGATCGCTGGTGATGATGGCGTCGACGACGGCGGTGTGCTGCTCGTTCGAGTGTTCTATGTTGCGTGTCAGCAGCGGGATGGCGTCGAGCAGCTCGTTGAGCCGCATCCGCACGTCGGCGACCGCCGATGTCAGCGAGGGCGAGCCGCTGACCTCGGCGACGGCGAGATGAAACCGGGAGTCGAGCCGCCGGTAGGTGTCCAGGGTGGCGGTGGTGGTCTCGTCGAGCCTGCGACGCAGGTGCTCTCGCTCCGCCTCGGTCAGCTCGCGGCATGCCGCGGCCTCCGCGGCGCCCACCTCGAGGACGTAGCGCAGCGTGAGGGCGTCGTCGAGCGCGCTGCCCATCTCCAGGGCGACCCGCTTGAGACGCCGCCGATCGGGACGCGGCGGCGTCTCGCTGATGAAGGTGCCGCCGTAGCGGCCCCGGCGCGACTCGACGTAGCCGGCCTGTTGCAGCGCGCGGATCGCCTCGCGCAGCGTGACCCGGCTGACGTTGAACCGGGCGGCCAGGTCACGTTCGGCGGGCAGCCGCTGGCCCGGGTCGACCACGCCGAGCTTGATGGTCTGGAGCAGCCGCTCGACGGTCTCCTCGAAGGCGTTACCGCTTCTGACCGGTCGGAACAGCGCCTCGTCCGCGGGGCCCGCGAGACCGACCGAGGTCGCCTCCTCACTGCTCACCACGCTGGCCTCCGGCCTGGGTGTCAATGGTTAAAGGTCTGACTCCACGATTTAACCATCCGGCGCCTACAGCGGCGTCACGTAGGCGCTGGAGATGCCGCCGTCGACGAGGAACGTGGACGCGGTGATGAAGGACGCGTCGTCGCTGGCCAGGAACGCGACCGCGGCGGCGATCTCCTCCGGCTCGGCGAACCGGCCCATCGGCACGTGCACGAGCCGGCGCTGCGCCTTCTCCGGGTCCTTGGCGAACAGCTCCTTCAGCAGCGGAGTGTTGACCGGCCCCGGGCACAGCGCGTTGACCCGGATGCCTTCACGGGCGAACTGCACGCCGAGTTCCCGCGACATCGCCAGCACGCCGCCCTTCGACGCGGTGTAGGAGATCTGGGACGTCGCCGCACCCATGACCGCCACGAACGACGCGGTGTTGATGATCGAACCGCTGCCCTGCCGCCGCATGTACGGGATGGCCGCCTTGCAGCACAGGTAGACCGAGGTGAGGTTGACCTCCTGCACCCGGTGCCACGCGTCGGGCTCGGTGTCGAGAATCGAGTCGTCGTCCGGCGGCGAGATGCCCGCGTTGTTGAAGGCGATGTCGACCGAGCCGTGGCTGTCGTTGGCGGTGGCGAACAGGTTCTCGACGTCGGTTTCGTTGGTGACGTCGGTGGGCACGAATTGCCCGCCGACCTCGTTGGCGGCCGCCTTGCCCTCGTCCGGGTCGATGTCGCCGATCACGATGGTGGCGCCGTCGGCGGCGAGCCGCCGCACGGTGGCGAGGCCGATCCCGCTCGCCCCGCCGGTCACGACGGCGACCTTGCCTTCGAGTCGCTGACTCATCTCACTCCTCCGTGTTGGATGCTTCGGACCTGGCTAGCAGTCCTCAGTAGCTATAAAAACGTTCTTGGTCTCGGTGAACGCGTCCAGCGCGTCCGGGCCAAGCTCCCGGCCGAGGCCGGACTGCTTGAAACCGCCGAACGGGGTCGAGTACCGGACGGCGGAGTGGGAGTTGATCGAGAGGTTGCCGCTCTCCACGCCGCGCGCCACCCGCAGCGCCCGACCGACGTCGCGGGTCCAGATCGAGCCGGCGAGGCCGTAGGCGGTGTCGTTGGCGATGCCGATCGCGTCGTCCTCGTCATCGAACGGCATCACGGCGACAACCGGGCCGAAGATCTCCTCCCGCCACGCCCGCGACGCCGGGTCGATCGGCGCAAGCACAGTCGGCGGGAACCAGTAGCCGGGGCGGTCCGGGCTGTCGCCACGAAACGCGACCGGGGCGTCGCCGGGGACGAAGGAGGAGACCGCGTCGCGCTGTGCCGCCGAGATCAGCGGCCCCATCTCGGTTTCCTCGTCCGCCGGATCGCCGACCTTCACGCCCGTGACGGCGGGCTCCAGCAGTGCCATGAACTCGTCCAATGCGCTGCGCTGCACCAGAATCCGGGAACGCGCGCAGCAGTCCTGGCCCGCGTTGTCGAAGACGCCGTAGGGCGCGGTCGCCGCGGCCCGTTCCAGGTCGGCGTCGGCGAACACGATGTTGGCGCTCTTGCCGCCGAGTTCCAGCGTCACCCGTTTCACCTGGTCGGCGCAGCCTGCCATGATCTTCTTGCCGACGCTCGTCGAACCAGTGAAGACCACCTTGCGCACGCCGGGGTGGGTGACGAACCGTTCGCCGACCACCGAGCCCCTGCCCGGGACCACCTGGAACACGTCCTCCGGGATACCGGCCCCGCGGGCGAGCTCGGCCAGCCGCAGCGCGGTGAGCGGCGTGAGCTCGGCGGGCTTGAGCACCACCGCGTTGCCCGCGGCGAGCGCGGGCGCGAAGCCCCACGCCGCGATCGGCATCGGGAAGTTCCACGGCACGATCACGCCCACCACGCCGAGCGGTTCGGCGAACGTGACGTTCACGCCACCGTCGACCGGGATCTGCTTGCCGAACTGCCGTTCCGGCGCCGCCGCGTAGTAGTGCAGCACGTCGCGGACGTTGCCCGCTTCGCCCCGCGCGTTACCGATGGTGTGCCCGGCGTTGGCGACCTCAAGCGAGGCCAGGTGATCGAGATCGGCGTCGACGGCCTCCGCGAACCGGCGCAGCAGCCGCGCCCGGTCGGCCGGCGCCACCGAGCGCCAGGACTGCTGGGCCTTCTCGGCGCGGGCGATGGCCGCGTCCGCCTCGTCGACGGACGCCAGCGGCACGCCGCACACCCGCTGCTCGGTCGCCGGGTTGATCACGTCGAACGTCGTCATCGCGCCTCCTCGGTGCCTGATGCCTCGGACCTGCTAGCAGTCCTCAGTGCGGCGGCGACCAGCGCCTCGAACAGCCGTGGGTCACCGGAGTCCTGTTCTGGATGCCATTGCACGCCGAGGACGAAGCGCCGGGCGGGCAGCTCCACGGCCTCGACCGTGCCGTCCTCGGACCAGCCGCTGACGTCGAGTGCGGGGGCGATCCGGTCGAGTGCCTGGTGGTGGTAGCACGGCACCTTGCAGTCGCCGCCGAGGATTCGCGCGGCAAGACTGCCCTCCGCCAGCCGCACCCGGGTGGGGCCGAACACCGCGGGCGCTGGGCGGTGCGACTCGTGGCCGACGACGTCCGGCAGGTGCTGGTGCAACGAGCCGCCGAGCGCGACGTTGAGCACCTGCGCGCCACGGCAGACACCGAGCACCGGCAGGTCGCGGCTCAACGCGTGCTCAAGCAGCCGCATCTCCCAGCCGTCGCGGCCGGGTCGGGTACCGGTGGTGGCCGGGTGCGGCGGCTGGTCGTAGGCGGCGGGGTCGATATCGGCGCCACCGGAGATCACCAGCCCGTCGAGCGCGGCGACCGCCTCAGCCGAGCCGTCGGTGTCGCCGTTGACTGGCGGCAGCAGCACCGGAACGCCACCCGCTCTGCTGACCGCGTCGACATAGTTGAAGGGCAGCAGCGCGAAGTCGGTGTCCCAGACCCCGGTCTGCGCCCGCTCGGCGTAAGTGGTCAAGCCAATGAGTGGTTTAGAGTCGTTCGAACCCACGGAACCTCTCCCAGTCGGTCACGGTGGCGTCGTACGCGGCCAGCTCGACCCTCGCCGCGTTCAGGTAATGCTCGACGACGTCGTCGCCGAACGCCTCACGGGCGAGCTTGCTGTCGGAGAACAGCTGCGCGGCCTCCCGCAGCGTCGCCGACACCTGCGGCAGGTCGGCGTCGTAGGCGTTGCCGGTGAACTCGGGTTCCAGCTCCAGTTCTCGCTCGATGCCGTGCAGGCCCGCCGCGACCAGCGCGGCGACCGCGAGGTAGGGATTGACGTCGCCGCCGGGTACCCGGTTCTCCATCCGCAGCGACGGTCCGTGCCCGACCACCCGCAGCGCGCAGGTGCGGTTGTCCATGCCCCACGCCACCGTGGTCGGCGCGAAGCTGCCTGGCTGGAAGCGCTTGTACGAGTTGACGTTCGGCGCGAACAGGTAGGTGAGCTCGGGCAGGCACGCCTGCTGCCCGGCGAGGAAGTGCTCCATCAGCGGCGAGAACCCGTGCGGTCCGTCGCCCGCGAGCACCGGCTCGCCGTCCGCCGAGCGCAGCGAGATGTGAATGTGGCAGGAGTTGCCCTCGCGCTCGTCGAACTTCGCCATGAACGTCAGGCTCATGCCCTCCTGCGCGGCGATCTCCTTGGCGCCGGTCTTGTAGATGCTGTGGTTGTCGCAGGTCGTCAGCGCCTCGTCGAACCGGAACGCGATCTCGTGCTGGCCCAGGTTGCACTCGCCCTTGGCGGACTCGACATACATCCCGGCGCCTTCCATGCAGGTGCGGATCCGGCGCAGCAGCTGCTCGATCCGGCCGGTGCCGATCATCGAGTAGTCCACGTTGTACTGACTCGCCGGTTCCAGGTCGCGGTAGCCCTTCCGCCACGCGGTCTCGTAGCTGTCCCGGAAGACGATGAACTCCAGCTCGGTGCCGACGTAGGCGGTGAGCCCCCGGTCGGCGAGCCGGTCGAGCTGCCTGCGCAGGATCTGCCTCGGTGACGCGGCGACCGGGCCGCCGTCCTCCCAGCTCAGATCGCAGAGCACCAGCGCCGTCCCGTCCAGCCAGGGCACCAGCCGCAGCGTCGCGAAGTCCGGCGTCAGCACGAAGTCGCCGTACCCGCTCTGCCACGACGACATCGCGTACCCGTCGACGGTGTTCATGTCGACGTCGACGGCGAGCAGGTAGCTGCACGCCTCGGCACCGCGGGAGAGAACCTCGTCGAGGAAGTAGCGGGCGGCACACCGCTTGCCCTGGAGCCGTCCCTGCATGTCGGTGACGGCGATGAGCACGGTGTCGATCTGCCCGGCGTCGACGAGGGTGCGCAGCTCCTCGACGGTCAGCGGGCCATCGGAACCAGACACGACAACCGCTCCTTCCAATGGGCTAAAATCAGTCCTTTCAAGCATGGAACCACTTCCGCCGGCCGCGGTCAACGAGGGGCCTGAACCACCGAGATGGCCCTTGACGGCGTTACTCAACCCGTGCCACCCTCCCGTTTCAATATTTCAAAGGACCGATCATAGCCCATTGAGGGGGAGCCCCGATGGCCCACGACGAACGGCACCGTGGCGTTGACGTCGACTACGAGACGAAGGGCGAGGACTACTTCGACAACCGCTCGCTGCGCCGGGGCGCGGCGGGGTGGGTGCTGCTCGCCGGGCTTGGAGTGTCCTATGTGATCTCAGGTGACTTCGCTGGCTGGAACTTCGGTCTCGCCGAGGGTGGCTGGGGTGGGCTGCTGATCGCAACCGTCCTGATGGCGACGATGTACACCTGCATGGTGTTCGGCCTCGCCGAGATGAGCGCCGCGATGCCCGTCGCGGGCGCGGGCTACGGGTTCGCCCGGCGCGCGCTCGGTCCGATCGGCGGCTTCGCCACCGGTACCGCGATCCTCATCGAGTACGCGATCGCACCGGCGGCGATCGCGGTGTTCATCGGCGGGTACGTCGAGGCGCTCGGCCTGTTCGGACTGACCAGCGGCTGGCCGGTTTTCCTTGCCACCTATGCGATCTTCGTTGGCATTCACCTGTGGGGGGTGGGCGAGGCGCTGCGGCTGATGCTCGCGATCACCGGACTCGCCGTGGTCGCGCTCGTGGTGTTCGTCGTCGGCATGATCGGCCAGTTCGATGTGGACAATCTGTTCGACGTGCCGATGACCGACTCGTTCGGTGCGAGCTCGTTCCTGCCGTTCGGCATCATGGGCGTGTGGGGCGCGCTGGTGTTCGCGATCTGGTTCTTCCTCGCGATCGAGGGCGTGCCGCTGGCGGCCGAGGAGGCGCGCGACCCGAAGCGGGACATGCCCAGGGGAATCATCGTCGGCATGGTGATCCTGCTCGCCACCGCGGCGCTGATCCTGGTGACCGCACCGGGCGGCGCGGGCGCCAAGGCGCTGATGGCCTCCGACAACCCGCTACCCGAGGCGGTGCGGCAGGCCTATGGCGGCAGCAACGCGGTGGCGGAGTTCGTCAACTACGTCGGCCTCGCGGGCCTGATCGCCAGCTTCTTCTCCATCATCTACGCCTACTCGCGGCAGCTGTTCGCGCTGTCGCGGGCGGGCTACCTGCCCCGCTGGCTGTCGGTCACCGGCAAACGCCGCACCCCGTACCTCGCGCTGATTGTCCCCGGCACGATCGGTTTCGCGCTGGCGTCGATCACCATGGCCGGCGACCTGATGATCCAGATCGCGGTCTTCGGCGCCGCCGTCTCCTACGTGCTGATGATGGTGTCGCACATCGTGCTGCGCAGGCGCGAACCCAGCATGGAACGGCCGTACCGCACACCCGGCGGCGTGGCCACCACCGGCGTGGCGCTGGTGCTCGCGGTGGCCGCGCTGATCGCGGTGTTCCTCGTCGACCTCACCGCCGCGGCCATCGTCGCCGGAATCTTCGTCGCCGCGCTGGCCTACTTCTGGTTCTACTCCCGCCACCGGCTGGTGGCCAACGCGCCCGAGGAGGAGTTCGAGGCCATCGAACGCGCCGAGGCCGAGCTCAGCTGACCGCGGCCAGCTCGCGCAGCCGGGGCAGCACGTCCTCGCCGAACTGGGTCAGACACCGCTCCTGGTCGTGGCCGGCCGGTTGGTGGCCTCCTGCCGGCTCACGCCGGACACGCGACGTACCCTGCGACCCCTGCTGGCCGGGACGACGGACCGGGCGCGCATCAGCACCACCGCCGAGGTCGTCGACAACGGACACAGCGTGGTGTGCTCCGGCACCTTCGACTGGAGCGTCCGCCGGCTACCCCGGCACAGCTAGTCATTGCGTCGTGACCAGAGAGCCGTCGCCACGCTGGCCAGACGAGCTCGGGAATGCCGATGCCCGAGGTTGAGGGACCGTCGTCTGAGCCCGGTCAGATGGCGCGGAGCAGCACGAGGGCGACGACGACCGACCCGGCGATGGCGCCGCCGTAGCAGAGGATTCCGATCGGGACGCGGTACCTCTTGAGCTGGAGGCCGTCGTAGAGGGTGTAGCGGAAGCGGTGCGCCCAGTGGAACAGCGCCAGCACGCACAGTCCGAACAGCACCAGCAGCGTGACCGGGTGGCTCACCACCGACGCCAGGTAGTCGTGGCCGGGCGCGGTCAGCCAGCCGAGCGGGAACGCGACGCCGAACAGGAACAGCAGCACCGGCACCAGCATAGCCGCCACCATGCCGCCGGAGCTGAACAGCAGCCACAGCAACGGTTCCGGCGATCGCTTCGTGGTCATCGCAGCACCACCCACGCCACCACAGCCGACACCACGAGCCACGCGCCATAGTGCGCGGCCAGGATGACGTTCGGCGGCACCCGCAGCGCGCCCAGCCGGATCACCATCGCCTTTGGCGCGAGGCCGAACCAGGTGACGGTGTGCAGCAGGACGAACGCCAGCGCGATCACGTTGAGGACCACCAGCGCCGGATTCGCCGACAGGTCAAGGAAATCCCGGTACGCGCCGGGACCTGAGCCGACCGCGTACACCAGCATCAGCAGGTACGCCACGAACCAGGCGATGAACACACTGGACAGCTCGCGAAGCATGAAGACCAGATAGGACGGTTTGCGCAGCCACCAGGTCAGTGACACCGGGGGTCGGTACAGGCGTACTTGACTCATCGGGCACCCCGGGGGAGCAGCAGGTCCCTGACGGCCTTGTTGGCGGCGGTGAGCTTGTAACGCTGGATGGCGCCCGCCGGGTCGACGTCCTTGGGGCAGGCCACGCTGCACTCACCGACGAAGGTGCAGGCCCAGACGCCCTCGGCGGAGGCGAGGACGTCCCGGCGATCCTCCGCGCCCGCGTCGCGGGAGTCCAGGTTGTACCGCTGCGCGAGCGCGATCGCGGCGGGGCCGATGAACTCCGGGTCGAGCGCGTACACCGGGCAGGCGGCGTAGCAGAGCATGCAGTTGATGCACATGCTGTAGCGCTTGTAGTCGTCCATCTCGACCGGCGTCTGGCGGTACTCGGTGTCCTCGTCGGGTTCGTCGTCACCGACCAGCCAGGGCTTCACGGTGGGCAGCTTCGCCATGAAGTCGCCCATCTCCACCACGAGGTCGCGGATCACCGGGAAGTTGTGCAGCGGCTCGACCCGCACCGGGCCGGGGGCGTAGTCGGTCAGGAACGTCGAGCAGCCTAGCTTCGGCTCGCCGTTGACGGTCATGCCGCAGCTGCCGCAGATGCCCATCCGGCAGGACCACCGGTACGACAGCGTGCCGTCGAGCTGGTCCTTGATGTGGTTCAGGCCGTCGAGGACCGCCCACTCCTTGCGCAGCGGCACCTCGTAGGAGTCCCAGGTCGGCTCGGACTCGCGCTCCGGCCGGTAGCGCCAGACCTCCATGGTGATCGACTCAGGCATGTCTCTATCTCCCGTAGACCCGCTCGCCAGGGGGCCAGCGGGTGATCGTCACGGGGAGGTACTCGACCCGCCAGTCGCCGTCCGGCTTGCGGCTGATCACCGAGTGGGCCAGGTACGTCTCGTCGTCGCGGTCCGGGAAGTCGGTGCGCTGATGCGCGCCGCGCGACTCCTTGCGACGCAGTCCGCTCGCCACGATGCACGTGGCGACGTCCAGCATCCCGGACAGCTCCAGCATCGCGACCAGCTCGGTGTTGAAGGTGCGGCTGGCGTCGTCCATGCTCGCCCGGGCGAACCGGGTCTTCAGCTCGGCCAGCTTGTCGAGCGCCTTGGTCAGCGACGCCTCGTCCCGGTAGATCCCCGCGCCCGCCTCCATCGTCTCCTGCATCTCGGTGCGAATGTCGGCGATCCGCTCGCCGTCGGAGTGCTGACGCCCGCTCAGCTCCCGCACCAACCGACGCTCCTCGTCCCGGCCCTGCGCGAGCACCGGCGCGGTGGCCGCGCCGGGCACCGTCGCGACGAATTCGGCGACCGCCTGGCCCGCGCGGGCACCGAACACCAGCAGCTCGGGCAGCGAGTTGGAGCCGAGCCGGTTCGCGCCGTTGATGCTGACGCAGGCGACCTCGCCCGCGGCGTACAGCCCGGTCAGCGGGGTCGCGCCGTGGATGTCGGTGTGGATGCCGCCCATCATGTAGTGCACGACGGGACGGACCGGCACCAGCTCGTGCACCGGATCGATGTTCTGGTAGCTGGCGCACAGCTCGCGCACGAACGGCAGCCGCTCGTCGACCAGCTTCTCGCCGAGGTGACGCAGGTCGAGGTGCACCACGTGCCCGGCCTCGGTCTCGACGGTGCGGCCCTTCTCCATTTCATGCACGAACGCCTGCGACAGCCGGTCGCGTGGCCCCAGCTCCATACTGCGCAGCACCGGCTCGTCGGTGGGCGTGCCGAGGTCGTAGTCCTGCAGGTAGCGGTAGCCGTCCTTGTTGAGCAGCCGACCGCCCTCCGCGCGGGCCGCCTCGGTGATCAGGATGCCGGTGAACGGCAGGCCGGTGGGGTGGTACTGCACGAACTCCATGTCCTTCAGCGGCGCCCCGGCCTGGTAGGCCAGCGCCATGCCGTCGCCGGTCTTGATGTTCGCATTGGTGGTGAACGGGAAGACCCGGCCGCAGCCGCCGGTGCAGACGATGACGGCGTCCGCCACGATGGTCTCGACCCTGCCGGTGGCCAGCTCAACGGCGACCACGCCGCGCACCCGGCCGTCGTGCACCAGCAGCTTCGTCACGAACCACTCGTCGTAGCGCACGATGTCGGTGTAGGACAGCGCGGTCTGGAAGAGCGTGTGCAGCAGGTGGAAGCCGGTCTTGTCGGCGGCGAACCAGGTGCGCCGCTTCTTCATGCCGCCGAACGCGCGCACCGCGATGCGCCCGTCCGGTTCGCGGCTCCACGGGCAGCCCCAGTGCTCCAGCCGCAGCAGCTCCTTCCTGGCCTCCACGACGAACGCCTCTACAGCGTCCTGGTCACAAAGCCAGTCGCTGCCGGAGACGGTGTCGTAGGCGTGCTCGTCCATGGTGTCGTCGTCCCCGGCGACGGCCGCCGCGCCGCCCTCCGCCGACACGGTGTGGCTGCGCATCGGGTAGACCTTGGACACGATCGCCACCGTCAGCTTCGGGTTCGCCTCGGCGACGGCGATCGCGGCGCGCAGTCCCGCCCCGCCGCCACCGACGATGACGACGTTGTGCCACGCGGCCATCGTCACGCCTCGTGGTCAGCGCTGTGCTCGTCGCGGAGCACCTTGCCGTCGTGGCGGACGGTCCTGATCCGGATGCTGCCGTCGTGGAAGGTGCGACGGGTCTTGCGACAGCCGCACGCGAAGGTCAGATCGTCGATGACCAGGCCCTCGTCGTCGTCCTCGCGGTGCCGCGTGCCGTCCGAGACCTTGCCGCACGGGGAGCGTTCGGTCGTGAACTCGCTCGTTGTCCTGAGCATGATCACCTCCCGCTAATGTGATCTAGCTCACTCCAGAGTACGCGTTGGTCACTACGGCTGCATTGATGTCGTAACTGGTGTTGATTTCCGGGTTGCTGGGTACCTACGGAATGCGCACACGCGGCGACCCGGCTGGTCGCCACAACCACGGGATGTGACCCACATGAACATCATGGATTCGTTGAACGACGCACTCCGGGCGATCATCACGTTCGTACCGAAGCTCGCCGCCTTTCTGCTGATCCTGCTGATCGGCTGGCTTATCGCCAAGGGGCTGCGCAAGCTCGTCGACGTCGTGCTGACGCGGCTGCGTTTCGACCGCGCGATGGAGCGCGGTGGGATCCAGCAGGCGATGGAGGGGTCGAAGTATGACCCCAAGGACCTGGTGACGGCCGTCATCTACTACGCGGTGCTGCTGCTGGCGCTGCAGACGGCGTTCGGTGTCTTCGGGCCGAACGCGGTGAGCGATCTGCTGACCGCGATCGTGTCTTGGCTGCCGCAACTGGCCATCGCGATCATCATCGTGGTCGTGGCCGCGGCGATCGCCGGTGTGGTGGCAGACCTGACGAGCAGCGCACTGAGCAGGTTCAGCTGGAGCCGGGTCGTCGCGCGGCTCGCGCAGGTGTTCATCATCGCGCTCGGTGTGATCGCCGCCCTCAACCAGATCGGCATCGCCACGACGGTGACGACGCCGGTGCTCATCGCCGTACTCGCGACCGTCGGCGGCGTGCTGGTCGTCGGTTTCGGCGGCGGCATGGTGCGCCCCATGCAGCAGCGGTGGGAGCGCTGGCTCGGCCGCGCCGAGGCGGAACTGCCGGCGGCACGGAGCGAGATGCAGGCCTACCAACGCGGCCGTGAGGACGCGCTGCGGGCCGGGCAGCCTGCCGAGGAGCCCGCCGAACAGCCCAGGCCGTAACCGGTCAGAACAGCGGCGACAGGTCGCCGTCGCCACCCGCCAGCGCGGTGGTGACGGTGCCTGCCGCCGCGAGCAGACACACCGCGGCCAGCCGGAGATTGACCCAGTCGGCGTCCTGCCACAACGGCGTCGACATCCGGCCGGACTCGTGGGCGACGTCTTGTACCCCGCGCGCATACCCCGCCAGCTCGACCACACCGGCCCGGCCGGTACTGGCCTGCAGGATGTCGCGCACCGCCGCCGCGTGCTGGTCCACCATGGCGACCAGTGCGGGTCCCCAGCCCGGCGTGGCGGGCAGACCGGCGAGCCCGAGCCGCTCGCCCAGCGCAGTCAGCTCACGCCGCGCCCCGGACTCGCGCCACGCATCCAGCAACCACGACATAGCCGATAAGGCTAGGGGATGCGGCGGGCGTAGACGTCGCCGGACCTCCCCAGCGGGCGGAACCGGCTGAGCAGCCGCACCAGGTCCTCGGCGTCCAGCCAGCGCTCGCCGGTCCAGCGCATGGTCTCGACGGGGGAGTAGTTGTAGCGGTAGCCGCCGAGTCGTTCCACGAGGTCCAGCGCGTCGAGGGCCACGCCGTGGGCGGCGGGCAGGTACTCGAACGACAGCGCGGGCAGCGGGCAGGTGAGTCCTTTCAGGACGTCGACCTCGAACCCCTCGACATCGATCTTGCAGAACGCGGGCTCGCCGTGCCGCGCGATGAGGTCGTCCAGCGTCGTGACCTCGACGTCGACGGACGAGTCCCACCGCACCCGGGCGAAGCGGCGGTCCGCGCCCACGGTCTCGATCCAGCCAGGCGACATCGACGAGACCGTCGGCGTCGCGGTCGAGAGGTCCATCCGGGCCCGGCCGGAGCGGGCGCCGACGGCCAGCGGCTCGATCGCCACCTCGGCGTCCCGGCCGTGGAGCAGCCGCAGCACCCGTAGGCAGTCCGGTTGCGGTTCGACGGCGACCACCCGCGCGCCGAGCCGCCGCCAGGCGGCCACCCGGCTGCCGACGTGGGCGCCGATGTCGAAGGCCAGGTCGCCGGGCCCGATGAGGTCACGGTAGAACCGCGCCATCCGGCGGCGCCTGCCCGGCACGCCGTGGTACATGGCCAGCGAGCGGGCGATTCCGCGTGGTCGCGCCAGGAACCCCACGACCGTTAGTGTCGCACCGATGTTCAGTGTCACGGTCCGCGACCACGTGATGGTCGCGCACAGCTTTCGCGGCGAGACGTTCGGACCGGCGCAGCGGCTGCACGGCGCGACGTTCGTCGTCGACGCCACCTTCCGGCGCGCCGAGCTGGACGCCGACAACGTCGTGGTCGACATCGGCGCCGCCGCCAGCGAGCTGGCCGCCGTGCTGGCGCCACTCAACTACCGCAACCTGGACGACGACCCGGCCTTCGCCGGGGTCAACACGACGACCGAGTACCTCGCGAAGGTGATCGCCGATCGGCTGGCCGAGCGGTTCGCCGCGCACGGCCTGGCCGGGATCGCCGTGACGCTGCACGAGTCCCACGTCGCCTGGGCGAGCTACGAGCGGACGCTGTGACCGTCGTGCTGCTCGTGCCGGCGGGCATCGACGACGGGACCACGCCGAGCGGCGGCAACGTCTACGACCGGCGGATGCGCGACGAGCTCGGCGCGCGGGAGATCGCGGTGGCGGGCGCATGGCCCCGGCCCGACGAGGCGGCCCGCGCGGCGCTCGCCCGGGCGCTCGACGCGCTGCCGGACGGCGCCGTCGTGCTCGCGGACGGGCTGGTCGCCTGCGGCGTCCCCGAGGTCGTGGCGCCCCGGGCCGCGCGGCTGCGGCTGGCGGTGCTGGTGCACATGCCGCTGGCGGACGACGTCGGCCTGCCCGGCGACCTCGCCGCCGAGCTGGACCGCCGCGAGGCGCAGACGCTGGCGGCGGCCGCCATGGTGGTGGCGACCAGCCGGACGACCGCACGGCGGCTCGCCACCCGGCACGGGCTGGACGGCATCGAGGTCGTCCCCCCGGGAGCCGAACCCGCGCCGCTCTCCGCGACGTCCGCGACCGGCGACCGGCTGCTCTGCGTGGGGTCGGTGTCCCCGCTCAAGGGCCAGGACGTGCTGGTCGAGGCGCTGGCCACGCTGGCGGACCTGCCGTGGCACTGCCGCTGCGTCGGCCCGCCCCGCGACCCCGGGTTCGCCGCCGACCTGCACGAGCGAATCGACCGGCGCGGCCTCAGCGACCGCATCCGGCTGGTCGGCCCTCGCACCGGGGAGCTGTACGCCGACACCGACCTGGTGGTGCTGCCGTCGCGGGCGGAATCCTACGGGATGGTGGTGACCGAGGCGCTCGCCCGGGGGATTCCCGTCGCCGGATCGGACGTCGGCGGCGTGCCGGAGGCGCTGGGGGACACCGCGGCCGGTGTCCCAGGGCTGCTGGTCGCCCCGGACGATCCGGCCGCACTGGCCGCCGCGCTGCACGGCTGGCTCACCGACGCCGGGCTGCGGCACCGGCTGCAAGCGGCGGCCCGGCTGCGCCGGGACGCCCTCGAACCGTGGCCGGACGCGGCGCGCCGGATGGCCGAGGTGCTGGCGCGGTGATGTCCGAGTGGCTGGCGCTGCGGGAGGACGCCGACGCCGCCGCCCGCGCGACCGAGCTACTCGACCCGCTGCGGGCGAGCCTGCCGGACGGCCCGCTGGTCATCCGCGACCTCGGATGCGGCACCGGCGCGAACCTTCGCTGGCTGGCCCCTCGGCTGCCGGGACCGCAGCGGTGGATCCTGCACGACCACGACGCGGAGCTGCTGGCCCTCGCCACCGCTGGCACCGTCAGCGCGGCGGACGGCACCCCGGTCACCACCCAGACCAACCACTCCGACCTCACCCGACTGTGCCCCGCCGACCTCGCGGGCACCTCGCTGCTGACCGCCTCGGCGTTGCTGGACCTGCTCCGCGAGGCCGCCGTCGAGTCACTGGCCGAGGCCTGCTGCGCCGCTCGGTGCCCGGCGCTGCTGACGCTGTCGGTCGCCGGACGGGTCGAGCTGGCACCGGCCGATCCGCTGGACGCCGAGATCGCCGCCGCGTTCAACGACCACCAGCGGCGCGACGGGCTGCTCGGCCCGGACGCGCCCGCCGTCACTGCGGCGGCCTTCCGGCGCCGTGGCCGGGAGGTGCTCAGCAGGCCGAGCCCGTGGCGGCTCGGCGCCGGACAGGCCGACCTGACCGCGCGGTGGCTGACGGAGTGGTGCGAGGCCGCCGTCGAGCAGCGCCCGGACCTCGCCACCGACGTCGAGGACTACCTGCGCCGTCGGCTGCGAGCATGCGCCGCCGGGCGGCTGCGGGTGACCGTGGACCACGTGGACCTACTCGCTCGGTGACAGCACCGCGAGATAGCCGGCGAACGACTCGGCCAGGCTGGCGAGAAACGCCCGGCCCTTCGCGGCGGACGCCAGCGACGGCCGGCCGACGACGCCCGAGTCGGAGTACGGCGACAGCCCGAGAGTGAGCAGGATGGACGTCTCGATCTCCCCGGCGTGCATGTCGCTGTCCGGCGGGGTCACGATCCCGGCGGCAGCGCACGCGGCCCGCCAGTCGAGCGGACCGGGAAACAGCGCCATGCGCTGCCCGTCCTGCACCACGTTGCCGAGCACGTAGTTCCCGCCGTGCCCGTTGACCACGACCAGCCCTGAGGCCACCGACGCGGCGATGTCGCGGACCATCGCGGCCAGGGTGGCCGAGGAGATGCTGACCGTGCCCGGCCAGGCGGCGTGCTCGTGCGAGCAGGAGATCGTCACCGGCGGCAGCCGTCGCACCGGATAGCAGTCGGCGATCTCTCGCGCGATGGCGCACGCGATGAGGGTGTCGGTGGCGAGCGGCAGGCACGGGCCGTGCTGCTCGAAGCTGCCGACCGGGAGGACGGCCACGCTCGCCCGGCGATGGGCTTCGTCCACAGTGGTGTCCAGCGGCACGAGGGCGGAGTCTGCGTCGGTCATCCCCGTACCCTAGGCCGATGAGCGACGGTGCGATCGAGTACGGGATCGCGGCCGGGGACGTGGCGGAGTCCGATCTGGTCACGAGCCGAGGGGTGTTCGCGCGGTGGCCTTCCGCGATCCGGTCGACGGCCATGAGCATCTGGCGCTGGTGCTCGGCGAGCGACGGCAGGACATGCTGGTCCGGGTTCATTCCGAGTGCCTCACCGGCGACGTCTTCGGCGCACTGCGCTGCGAGTGCGGGCAGCAGCTCGATGCCGCGTTCGACGCGATCCAGCGCGAGGGCAGCGGGATCGTGGTGTGCCTGCGCGGCCACGAGGGGCGCGGCATCGGCCTGCTGGCCAAGCTGAAGACGCACGCGTTGCAGGACAGCGCCGGGCTGGACACCGTCGACTCCGCGACGGCGCTCGGCCTGCCGGTGGACGTCCGGGACTTCGGTCCGGCGGCGCGGGTGCTCGGCTACCTCGGGGTGCGGTCGGTGCGGCTGCTGACGAACAACCGCGAGAAGGTCCGGGCGCTGCGGTCGCACGGCATCCGGGTCAGCGCGCGGGTGCCGCTGCCGGTCGGCCCGAACGACCACAACGTGCGTTACCTGACCGCGAAACGGGACCGGCTCGGGCACGACCTGCCGCAGCTACGGGTACAGGATGCGGTGGCACAGCGCGGGCAGGGTGCCGTCGGCCAGCCGGGGCATGACGGCGGGCAGCTCGCCGAACGGGCTCTCGCCGGTGATGAGCGCGTCGAACGCGGGGTCGGCGAGCAGCTGGAGGGCTAGCGCCATCCGGTCGGCGAACTCGCGTCGCCCGCGACGTGCCGGGGGCAGCATGCCGACCTGGCTGCCCTGGATGGCCAGCCGTCGCGAGTGGAACGCCTCGCCGAGCGGCACCATGACCTCGCGGTCGCCGTACCAGCTCAGCTCGATCACGCTGCCGTCCGCCGCGAGCAGGTCGAGCGACCTGGCGAGGCCCTCGCCGGTGCCGCTGGTGTGGAAGACGAAGTCGCAGTCCATCTGGGCGTTCGGCGGTTCGGCGAACGCCACGCCGAGGGCTTCGGCGACCGGCACCCGCGACGGGTCGACGTCGACGAGCTGCACCCGCGCGCCGGGCAGCCCGGCCAGCACCCCGGCGACCGCGCAGCCGACCATGCCCGCCCCGACGACGGCGATCCGGTCGCCGACCAGCGGCGCCGCGTCCCACGCGGCGTTCACCGCCGTCTCCACCGTCCCGGCGAGCACCGCCCGCTCCGGCGGGACGTCGTCGGGGATCGGGGTCACCGCACCGGCCGGGACGACGTAGCGAGTCTGGTGTGGGTAGAGGCAGAACACCGGCCGGCCCAGCAGCTCCGGCTGGCCCTCCTCGACAACGCCGACGTTGAGGTAGCCGTACTTGACCGGACCGGGGAAGTCGCCGTCCTGGAACGGCGCCCGCATCGTCTCGTGCTGGCTGGGTGGCACGCGGCCGTCGAAGACGAGCGCCTCCGTCCCCCGGCTCACCGCCGAGTACAGCGTGCGGACGCCGATCTCGCCCGGCCCGACGTCGGGCAACGGCACCGGCTGGATCTCCCCGGCGCCGGGGGAGCGCAGCCAGTAGGCGTTCGCGGTGCGTTCCATTCCGGACCCCGATTTCGCCTATCGTGAACCCATGGCACAGGACGGATCATTCGCCCGCCGGACACCGTACGACAAGACGGTGCTCAACGTCGTGTGCTGGCTGCTGCAGATCGCGCTCGCGGTGTTCCTGGTGGTCCAGTCGGCCATCCCGCTGTACCAAGGCGGGGAGTACAACATCGAGACCTTCGACCGGATCGGCTTCGGCCAGTGGTTCCGCTACTTCACCGCCACCGTCGAGACCGCCGGGGCGATCGGCCTGCTGATCCCGCCGCTGGCCGGGCTGGCCGCGCTGGGGCTGGTCGGCGTCATGATCGGCGCCATCACGACCGAGCTAACCGTGCGCACGGCCGCCGGTGCGGTGCTGCCCCTCGAACTGCTCGTGCTCTTCGCGCTGGTGGCCTGGTACCGGTGGCCGAAGACCAGGGAGCTGCTCACGCGGGTGGCCGGCCGAAGGCGGTGAGGAACCGGTCGCGGAAGGCGTCCATCGGCCACACCGGGGCGTCCGGGCCGGGCCGCAGCCCGCGCTGCCAGCCCCAGTCGGCGATCCGGTCGAGGACGTCGCGGTCGCGGGCGAGGACGGTGATCGGCACGTCCCGGCTGGCGTGCGCAGCGGCGACCGCCGGGTCCGGTTGATGATCGCCCAGCAGGATGAGCACCAGGTCGTCGTCGCCGTAGGTCCGCAGATAGGAGATCAGCGTGCGCAGCGAGTACGCGATGGTGTCGGCGTACTCGGCGCGGGGCGCGGGCCTGCCCGCGAAGTCGGAGCGGTCGCCGATGCCGGACCACGAGACCAGCCGGGGGACCGAGCGCCACGGCCAGTGGCTGGAGACGAGGTCGATCTCGGCCATCACCGGCGGGTGCGCACCGGCGAGCTCCGCCCGGTGGAAGGCCGCGAGGGTGTACTGGTCGGGGGTCGTGAAGAACGAGAGGTCCGGGCCGCGGTACCCGATGTCGCGGGCGTCGTAATACCCGTCGAAGCCGTAGAAGGTGTGCTCGGGCCATTCCTCGGTGTTCGCCGGCATGACGCCGACCGTGCGCCAGCCCGCGCGGTCGAAGGCGCGGCTGAGGGTGAGCCGATCGCTGCCGACCACGGTGTCGTAGCGGAGCTGGTTGTCCACCCAGAGGCCGGACTGGAGCGTGGCGTGCGCGAGCCAGCTGATGCCGCCGATGGTGGGCGAGGTGAGGAAGGCGCTGCGCGCGCCGAACCCGGCCGTCCCGGCGCCGAGCACCTCGTTGACCTGCGGGTGGTCGAGCGCGACCCGGCCGTAGCTCTCGACGAAGGTGACGAGGACGTCCTTGCCGCGCAGCCCGGTGAGCAGTTCGTCGCCAGGGACGTCCCGGAAGGCGTCGGTGGTCAGGTCGGCCGCGAACCGCCGCTGGTCCTGGAAGTCCGCGCCCACCTGGCGCACCCGCTCGTACGCGACGGCGGCGGCGCTGCGGGCGGCGATCGGCTCGCCCGGAGCGATCCGCACACCGGAGACAGCGCAGACGATCCACACCAGCGCGAGCGCCAGCGTGGTCCGAGCCGCGGCGGCGCGGTGGTCGACGACGACGCGCGTCAGCCGCACCACCGCGCCGGAACCCGCCGCCACCAGCCCCACCGCGAGCAGGGCCGCGAGCACGACGAGTGCGGTGGCCGCGACGCGACTGAACTGGCCTGCCAGGATCTCGACGGCGGGTCCGAACGAGTGCCAGTCGTACGCCGCGTGGAACGACCGGTCGAGCACCGACCGGAATCCGATGTCGAGGATCGTCAGCAGCACGAGCAGCCCGACTGCCGCCCCGAGGCCGACCGCCACCACGCGCCGGGCGCGCGCCGGGAGCAGCAGCAAGATCGGGACGGCGAGCAGCGCGTCCACCGGGATCCGGGCGAACGACCAGGGCGTGATCCGGCCGGTGTTGTTCGGGGCGAGCAGGGCGAACGCCACCAGCAGGCAGGCCAGGACGGTGACCGCCGACGCCACGACGCGGCGGCCTCGCCGCGCGGTCGTCGTTGGCTCCATCGACGCCCCCGGTGTTGTCTGTTTCACAGCCTGGGACCTTCGCCAGCTGTCGGGTCGCAGCCGCGAGCACGCTACGGCGGTCGGCCGTTCGGGCAGGGCGATCGCCCTACCGCGGTTACGATCCAGAACGTGACGATAGCCGAACGCGGACGGTTCGCCGCCGCCCTGGGCGGGCCGGTGGCGGGGCTGGTAGTCCAGCTCGGTCAGCTGGCGGCGCTGTCGGTCGGCTGGGGGCTCGGGCTGGCGGGCTGGCTGGCGGGGACGATGTACGGCGTGGTCTCCACCGTGCTGCTGGTGGCGGCGTTGCGCCGGTCCCCGGCTGGCAGGCTCGGTCCGGCCGACCTGGTCACCCTCGCCCGGTCGACGTTGGTCGGCTCGGTGACCGCGCTCGTCGTCGCCGACCTCGGCGGCGTGCCTGCCGAACGACCGGTCCTGGTGTCGATCGCGACGGTGGCATTGCTGCTGGATGCGGTGGACGGCCGGGTGGCCCGCGCGACCGGAACCGCGTCCGCGCTCGGCGCGCGGTTCGACATGGAGGTCGACGCGTTCCTGCTCGCAGTGTTGAGCGTGTCCCTCGCGCCCTCGCTCGGCGCCTGGGTGCTCGCCATCGGGGGGATGCGGTATGCGTTCGTCGCGGCGGGCTGGGTGCTGCCATGGCTGCGTGCCCCGGTGCCGCCGAGCTTCGCCCGCAAGACGGTCGCCGCCGCGCAGGGCGTCGCCCTCGTCGTTGCAAGCGCGGGGCTGTTGGGGCGGCCGCTCGAGACGGTCATCGTCGGCCTGGCGCTGGTGCTGCTGGTCTGGTCGTTCGGCCGCGATATCGTGTGGTTGTGGCGGGCAAGGGGGTAGCGGTGCGCCCGTACGTGTTGCTCAGCGTCGCCACCAGCATCGACGGCTACATCGACGACACCAGTGCCGAGACGCTGGTGCTGTCCGGCGCCGAGGACAAGGACCGGGTCGACGGGGTGCGGGCGGACTGCGACGCCATCCTGGTCGGCGCGGGCACCATCCGGGCCGACAACCCCCGGATCGAGGTCAGCGAGCGGCGGCGCAAGGAGCGGATGGCGCGTGGCGTGGCGGAGTATCCGCTCAAGGTGACGGTCACCGGCAGCGGTGATCTCGACCCGGGGCTGCGGTTCTGGCGGCACGGAGCCGGCAGGATGGTGTACACAGTGGACCATGCCGTGAGCGCGCTGCGGGCGCGGCTGGATGGGCTGGCCGAGGTCGTCGCTCTCGGCGCGGAGGTCGATTTCGGTGCGCTGCTGGACGACCTGGGCGACCGGGGTGTCGGCAGGCTCATGGTGGAAGGCGGCGGCCAGATCCACACCGCGTTGCTTTCCAGAGGGCTGGTCGACGAGATCCAGCTGGCGATCGCGCCGATCGTCGTCGGTCAACGTGGTGCGCCGCGCTTCCTGAACCCAGCCAGCTACCCGGGCGCGCCGACCCGGCGGATGTATCTCGCCGAGACCCAGACGATCGGCGATGTCGTGCTGCTGCGCTATCTGGCGCGATGAGACGGAACGCCGCTATTTTCAACATATAGCGCACCGGGGGACTTGCGGCAAGACCCGGGTCGTACCGCACAATCAGCCGGCACGTTGAGGAGGGGCATGTGTCGGATCAGGGGTACGACGAGGAACTGCGGGCCGAGCAGAGCTACGTGGCCGGGCTCTACCGGCGGCTCGACGCCGAGCGAGCGCGAGTGAAGCGTGAGTACGGCGCGGCGTTGGGGGACGACGGCGGGACGCCGATGGAGCGTGACGTCGGGGTGCGCGCGCTGGCCAGGGAGGCGCGGCGGCTGGACGTGGCTGACAACGGGCTGTGCTTCGGCCGGTTGGACACGGTGTCCGGCGAGCACTGGTACATCGGCCGGATCGGGCTGTTCGACGAGGAGAACGAATACCGGCCGGTGCTGCTGGACTGGCGGGCGCCGGCGTCTCGGGCGTTCTACGTCGCCACCGCCGCGAGCCCGGAGGACATGCGACGGCGACGCCAGTTCCACACCCGACGGCGTGAGGTCGTCGACTTCACCGACGAGGTGCTCGGCCGCCCGGACGGGGGCGAGCGCGGCGACGCGGCGCTGCTCGCGGCGGTCAACGCGCCGCGCGGCGAGGGCATGCGCGACATCGTGGCGACGATCCAGGCCGAGCAGGACGAGATCATCCGGCTCGACCACCCGGGTGTGCTGGTGATCGAGGGCGGCCCGGGCACCGGGAAGACCGTGGTGGCGCTGCACCGCGTCGCGTACCTGCTCTACACGCAGCGGGAGCGGATGGAACGCCATGGCGTGCTCGTCGTCGGACCCAACCCGGCGTTCCTGAACCACATCAGCCGCGTGCTGCCGTCGCTGGGCGAGTCCGACGTGGTGTTCATGACGCCCGGCGACCTCGTGCCCGGCCTGCGGGTGACCGCCGACGACACGCCGGAGGCCGCGCGGCGCAAGGGTTCGCTCACGATCCTCGACGTGCTCGCGGCGGCGATCGCCGACCGGCGGCGGCTGCCGGAGCAGCCCGTGCCGATCGAGCTGGGGGACGTCACGGTGCGGATCGACGCCGAGACCGCGGAGTGGGCCAGGGAGGAGGCGCGGGGGAGCGGGCTGCCGCACAACGAGGCTCGCGCGGTGTTCACCGAGATCGTCACCTACGTGCTCACCGAACGAGCGATCGGCCGGATCGGCCGGGGCTGGCTGACGCGGTCGGACCGCGACGCATGGGAGCAGCTGCGGGCGGACCTGCTCACCGAGCTCGCGAAGAACGACACGTTCGCCGCCGCGCTCGACGACCTCTGGCCGCTACTGACGCCGGAAGCACTGCTTGCTTCGCTGTACGAGTCACCCGAGCGGCTGCGGGCGGCCGGCGCCGACCTGGCGCTGTGGCGTGCCGATGGTACGGCGTGGACGGTGTCGGACGTGCCGTTGCTGGACGAACTGGTGGACCTGCTGGGCCACGACGCACCGGAGTCGGACCAGGCTGTCGAGCAGGAGCGGCAGGCCGAGGCCGAGTACGCCGAAGGCGTGCTGGACATGTTGAAGCTGGACCGCGAGGAGATGGACGAGGACGTCTTGCTGGCCGCCGAGAATTTGCTCTACGCCGAGGACCTGGCGGACCGGTTCGTCGTGCACGACACCCGCGACCTCGCCGAACGCGCAGCCGCGGACCGCGACTGGACCTACCGGCACGTCGCGGTCGACGAGGCGCAGGAGCTGTCCGAGATGGACTGGAGGGTGCTGATGCGTCGCTGTCCCAGCCGATCGTTCACCGTGGTCGGCGATCTCGCGCAGCGCCGGTCGGCGGCCGGGGCGACCTCGTGGCAGCCGATGCTGGAACCGTACGTGCCCGGCCGCTGGGTGTACCGGTCGCTGTCAGTGAACTACCGCACCCCGGCCGAGATCATGACCGTCGCCGCCGCACTGCTCGCCGAGTTCGCGCCCGGCGTCCAGCCGCCGGAGTCGGTCCGCGCCTGTGGCGTCCGGCCGTGGTCGAGGCAGGTCAGGGAGGACGAACTGCCCGCCGCCATCGAGGAGTTCGTGCGGGACGAGTCCGGTCGCGACGGCACCAGTGTCGTGATCGGACCGCCGAGTGTGCCGGGCGCAGTGGCGCCCTCGGAGACGAAGGGGCTGGAGTTCGACGCCGTGCTGGTGGTGGACCCGGACCGGATCCTCGCCGACGGTCCACGCGGCGCCGCCGAGCTCTACGTCGCGCTCACCCGCGCCACCCAGCGCCTCGGCGTTCTGCATCACGGCCCGCTCCCACGGGCCCTGGCCGGACTCGCCGAAATCTCCCCAGCGGCCCAGGCGGGGCTGCCAGGGTCGGCGTAACGGATTCAGCCCCGCAGGCTAGCTGGTGTCGGGTCTTTGACCACGGCTTCGACGTCGGCGTAGCCGAACGTCTGCGGCACGCCGCGCGACTGCATCTCCGCCAGGATCTCGCCCTGCACCGCTTGAGCCTGCCGGATCAGTACCTCGGTTGCGCGCAGAGCCGTCACCAACCCAGTCCGATCCACCCGATGCCATGCGGCACCAGGCGCGAACGGAAGACTGACAGACTCTGGCATGACCTGAGACTAGAACACCAGTTCGAATAAGCCAAGCCGACACGCCGCGCCGACGGTCAGCGAGGCGGCATCGCGGTAGGTGATCCGATCGGGTGGGCCGGTTTCGAGGTCGGTGGCCCGGTGGGGTGGGTGGACCTGTCCGGGCGGTCCTCGTCTGGGACACCGGGGAGTTCGCTGGGCCGGCCGGTCGGATGCGGTGGTGTCGTCGGGACGGTGGACGGCACCGACTGCGGTGCGCCGGAGCGGTCGGCGAGCCGGTGGGCGCAGTAGCCGGTGACCTTGTCCTCGCCGCCGGCCTTGGCGATCAGCACCTGGAAGGCCGGGCTGTCCATAGCCTTGCCTTCGGCGGTGGCCACACCGGAGGTGTACGCCTGGCACAAGCCGGTCAACGACGGGTTCGGGGCGGCGGGCGTCGCGGCGTTGTCCTGGGTCGGGATCACGGAGCGGGGCGTCGTGGTCGGCTGCTGCGCCGGTGGGTTCGCCGGGGTGTCCTCGGGGAGGGGGAGGGTGCCGGTCACGCCGGCGACGGTGATGCCACCGACGGCGGCCGCCGCCGCGACCGGGGCCAGGATCTTCGCGGCCAGCAGGCCCGCCAGGGTTGTCTTGATCATGGTGCGTCTCCGGGGCAGCGGGGCGGGGGCGAGACGAGCCGCGCGGAACGCCGCCACGGCGGCCTGCTCACCGGCGAGTTCGCCCTCACGCGCCGGGCCGGCCGCTGCGTGCAGCAGCTCGCCCAGGGCGTCCGGTGCAGCAGGCCGCCCCGGTGACTGCGCATCGCGGAGCAACTGCTCGGCGGTGCGCCGATCGAAGCGACGGTGACGGTGGGTGCTCATCTCATATCCGTCAGCGCCGCCGAGTCCGAAAGTGTCACGCCTGCCTGTTCGAGGTGCTCGGCGAGCTTGCGCAGGCCCCGGTGGCTGGCGGTGCGGACCGCGCCCGGACGTTTGCCCAGCACCCGCCCGGCGGTCTTGGCGTCCAGCCCGACCACCACCCGCAGCAGCACCGCCTCGGCCTGCTCGCGCGGCAGCCGGGCGAGCAGCGCCAGCGCCGCGTCGGTGGCGAACGAGGTCATGGCGGCATCGGCGGTGTCGGCGTCCCCGGGCAGCACGCTGAGCTCCTCGACCCCGGCCTCGACGACCGGACGCCTGCGCACCCGGCGCAGATGATCCAATGCCCGACGGCGGGCGATCGTGGTGGCCCAGCCACGGAAACCGTCGCCGTCACCGGAGAACGACGCCAGATCGCGGGCGATCTGCAACCACGACTCGGCCGCCACATCCTCGGCGTCCGAACCCACCAGCAGCCGCAGGTACCGCAACAGCCCGGGCTGCACCGCCCGGTACGCGAGCCGGAACGCGTCCTCGTCGCCACGCTGCGCGGCGACTACCGCCGCGGACAGCTCCCGGTCGGCCATGCGATGGGCGAGCGGTGGCGACGGATCGTCCTGGACTGACATCGGGGCTCCGGGGGAATGGATGCCCGATCCTAAGCGCACCCCGGCGCAACTCGGCATGAATCCGGCGGAGTTGCGCCGCTCGGACCAGCCAGGCTCGGCCGGACGGTCTCCGGTTGACCGGAGACGACACCAGCGCCGGGAGCGCGGACGGGCTCCCGGCGCTGGTGCGGCGACCTACCCGGCCGCGGCCTTCGCGGCCGCGGCCGCCTCACCGGCGTCGTGCCGGCGTGGCATCGCGACCGAGCCGAGCGCGGCGATGGCGAGGTTGATGCCGAGGCCGAGCAGCCCGGCGGGGACGCCGTACAGCTCCTCCTCGCCCATCACGGTCCACACGCCGGCGAACAGCGCCCCAGCGAGCATGCCCCAGAACACCGGGCCCGCCCGGAGCCGGTCCCAGTAGAGCCCGAGGATGAACGCCGGCGCGATCTGCACGATCAGCTCGAACTTCAGCACGAAGATGTTGTACAGCGTCGTCGGCGGGTTCCACGCGATCAGCAACAGCACCGCGATCACCGCGATGCCGACGAGCTTGCCGACAAGCACCTGCCGCTGTTCGGACGATCGCGGATTGATGTACCGGCCGTAGAGGTCGTGCGAGATCACCGACGAGAGGCTCAGCAGCGCGGAGTCCGCAGTGGACACGATCGCCGCGATCACGCCGCCGAACAGCAGGATCATCAGCAAATAGAAGAAGATGTTGATACCCGCGACCTCGTTCGCCATCATGCCGACCAACTGCTCCGAGCTGGCCTCCGACAAGCCGGGAAACAGCTTGATCCCGACGATGCCGACCACGAAGACGACGCCGGTGGTGAGGAACGGCATCCACGCTATGATGGCAAGCGAACGCTTGAGGGTGCGCTCACTTCTCGCGGCGTACACCCGCTGGATCGCGTGCGGGTACACCGCGGCGCCGAATCCGATGAGGACGATCATCGACAGCCAGTTCACCGAGGTCTCCATGTCGGGCACCCCGACCTTCTCCGGCGCGGTGGCCACCACATGCTGCGTGAGTCCGCCGATGTCGCCTTCGATCAGGTACAGCGAGCCGAACAGCAGCACGCCGACGCCGATCAGCAGTGCGATGCCCTGCATGATGTCGGTCAACGCGACCGCGCGCATGCCGCCCATCCAGGAGTAGGTCAGCATCACGAGCACGAACGCGATCACGCCGATCTGGTACGGCACGGTGTTCCCGGTCAGGCCCGAGATGCCCTGACCCATCGCGACAAGCTGTTCCAGCAGGTAGTTCGCCAGCCCCCACAGCATCAGGATCGCGACCAGAATCGAGACCCGGGTCGATCCGAAACGGTGACGGATCCAGTCGGTCGGGGTCACGAACGACTCCCGCTTGGCGATGACATACAGCCGGGGAGCGAACACCAGGTACACCGCGATGACCGCGATCATGAACATGACCGACTGCCACCACGCGAAGCCGGATCGGTAGGCCTCCGGGGCGTAGCCGATCACCGAGTTTCCGCTGTACTGGGTCGCGTACAGCGTGAAGAACAGCGCGACGAACCCGAGGCCACGACCGGCCAGGAAGTACCCGCGCACGCTGGTGCGGACACCAGGCTGCTCCCGGCCCGCGAAGTAGCCGATGACCAACATGATCACGGCGTAGGCCAGCAGAACGAGGATGCCGCTGGTGCCGCCGAAGCTCAGATTTCCCACGACATTCCTCCGTCTCCGGCCTCGGCCGCCGCCTCTTCCCGCTGCTCGACGAGATTCCACCTACGCAGGCACAGCCAGCTCGTCAACGCGGCGAACGCGATGGTGAAGAAGACGGACACCACCATCCAATAAGGAATGCCGAACACCAGCGGCTCGACTACTCCGGCAGGCAGGTAGAGCGGTGTGCCCGCCAAGACGATCAGGGCCATCACCACCCACACCCACGGACTGCGTATGGGTTCCCGGACGTGCTCGTCGTGTCTTTGGTCCATTGTGAACTCCTCGTCGGTCAGGTTGACGTTCCCGGCTCCGTGACGACGCGCAGCAGCGCGGCCCGTGCCGCGCGCACGTGGGACCGCATCACGGCTTCGGCCCAGTCGCCGTCGCCGACGTCGATCGCCTCGACCAGTTCCCGGTGCTGCATGAAGCTCCGTTCCAGCTCGGCCGAGGTGTACTGGTCGAAGGTGCGACGGACCAGCGGAACCTCGATCACCCTCGACAGCAGGTCCGGGATCAGCCGGTGCCCGCCCGCCCGGTGAATGGCGCGGTGGAACTCCATGTTCAAGCGGGTGATCTCGTCGTAGCCGTCCGCGTCGAGCGCGGACAGCTGGTACTCCATGGCCGCGCACAGGGCGCGGAGTGGAGCGACGTCGACGTCCTTCCGCTCGGCGGCGCGTCGCGCGGCGTGACTTTCCAGCACCGAGCGCACCTCGAGGATCTCCTCGAAGTCCTCGACGCCTAGGCGAACCACCTCGGCACCCCGGTTCGGTGTCAGGGTCACCAGGCCGTCCGACTCGAGACGCCGCAGCGCCTCTCGCACCGGGGTGCGGCTGAGGCCGAGCGTCTCCGCGAGCTGCTCCTCACGTAGCCGTGTCCCGGCTGGATGCACCCCCTTCAAGATCTCGAGACGAAGGTCTGCGTAGGCCCGCTCCGAAGCGTGTGACATGGTTCACCTCCTCAAGATTGTGTACAAGTTAGCGGAAGCCTTGCGGCGAAACAAGGCTAGACATCGAGTAGTCCGGGAAGTAACGATGTCTCAGCACAAAGATTGTGTACGAAAGGCGGTCAGCGATGGACGTGCCGTCCCGCGCGAAGATCATCGAGGTCGGGCCGAGAGACGGCTTGCAGAACGAGGACACCGTGCTGCCGGTCGAGACCAAGGTCGGCTTCATCGAGCGCCTGATCGCGGCGGGGGCACGGCGCATCGAGGCGGTGTCGTTCGTCCATCCGCGCCGGGTGCCGCAGATGGCCGACGCCGAGGACGTCATGGCGAGCGTGCCGCGCCCGGCCGGCGTGTCCTACGCCGGTCTCGTGCTGAACCGGCGCGGGGTCGAGCGTGCGCTCGACGCCGGGGTCGACGAGGTCAACGCCGTCGTCGTCGCCACCGACACCTTCGGCAAGCGCAACCAGGGCACCACGACCGAGGAAGGGGTCCGGGTCTGGTCCGAGATCGCCGGGCTCGCCCGGGATGCCGGTGTCCCGGCGACGGTGACCATCGCCGCCGCGTTCGGCTGCCCGTTCGAGGGCGCGGTGAGCGCAGGCCACGTCCGGGAGCTGGTGCGCCGGGTTGCCGACGCCGGTCCGGCGGAGATCGTGCTCGCCGACACGATCGGCGCCGGCGTGCCGACCCAGGTCACCGAGCTGGTGCGGAAGTCCCGTGAGGTCACCGATATCCCGCTGCGGTTCCACTTCCACAACACCCGCAACACCGGCTACGCGAACGCCACCGCCGCGGTGCTGGCCGGAGTGTCCACACTGGACGCGAGCTGCGGCGGGATCGGCGGCTGCCCGTTCGCCCCGAGCGCGACCGGCAATGTGGCCACAGAGGACCTGGAGTACCTGCTCGCCGGGATGGGCGTGCACACCGGTTTCGACGCCGGCGCGGTCGCACGGACGGGTGACTGGATCGGCACCCAGCTCGGTAAGACCGTGCCCGCCCTGCTGGGACGAGCCGGGCCGTTCCCGGCCGGGGACGCCCGGTGACGCGCGGCGGCGGCAGCACCACGGACGCCCGGCCCGAGGAGTTCTCCGGCGCCCGCCGCTGGGTCGTGCTCGCGGCCGGCATGGTCGCGATGACCACGGCGTGCGCGTTCCAGTACGGGTTGCCCTACCTGATGCCCGCGCTGCGCGGTGACGGGCTGTCGCTGTCGCAGGCGGGCATCCTGATGTCCTGCCCGATCGCCGGTCTGCTGGTCACGCTCGTGGCGTGGGGTGCGGCCGCGGACCGGTGGGGCGAG
The DNA here is from genome assembly GCA_009377395.1 of Actinophytocola sp. GTDB lineage: Bacteria > Actinomycetota > Actinomycetes > Mycobacteriales > Pseudonocardiaceae > Haloechinothrix_A. The sequence continues at coordinate 31,244 of WHUB01000037.1, forward strand.
CGGAAGGTGCTCGGCTCCGGCCTCGCGCTGGCGACGCTCGCGCTCACCGGCGCGACGCTCAGTCCGAACTACCACGCCCTGGGCGTCTCGCTGTTCCTGGCCGGAGCCGCGGGCGCCTCGGTGCACGCGGCCAGCGGTCGTCTCGTGCTCGGCTGGTTCGCCACCCATGAACGGGGCTTCGCGATGGCGGTGCGGCAGACGTCGCAGCCGCTCGGCATCGCGATCGGCGCGCTCACGCTGCCCACACTCGCCGGCGACGAACTCTGGCCGGGCCTGTTGTTCCTGACGACGCTGTGTCTGCTCGCGACCGTGTTCGTCGTCCTCGCGGTGCGCGATCCCGTGCGCGGCGCCGAGCAGGTCGCGGCCTCGCCACGGTCGCCGTACCGCGCCGCGACGCTGTGGCGCATCCATGCGGCCAGCGTGCTGCTGATCCCGTCACAGTTCGGGATCGCCACGTTCGCGCTGGCCTATCTCGTCGAAGACCACGGCTGGGACCCGGCGCCCGCCGGGCACGCGCTGGCCATCGCCGCCGTGGGCGGAGCCGCCGCCCGGCTGCTCGCCGGATACTGGTCGGACCGCGTCAGCAGCCGGTTGCGCCCGCTGCGGTGGGTCGCGCTCGGCATCGGCGGGCTCATGCTCGCCGTCGGCATCGGGGCGCTGGCGGGGCCGGTCGTCGCCACGGTCACGGTGCTGCTGGCGGCGGTCGTCAGCGTGAGCCCCAACGGGCTCGCCTTCACCGCCGTCGCCGAACACGCCGGCTACGCCTGGGCGGGGCGCGCGCTCGGGGTGCAGAACACCCTGCAGAACGCCTGCGCGGCCGCCGTGCCGCCGGTGCTCGGCGCCACGATCGGCGCGCTCGGCTACGGCAGCACCTTCGCCGTGATCGCGTTGTTCCCGCTCACCGCGGTCGCGCTGGTCCCGGTGGCGGCGGAACGTCGTCAGCTCAACTGGTAAGGGAGGAGTCACGCCATGTCCGGCGATGAACAGCAGGATGGTCCGCTGACCGGCCTGCGGGTGGTGGAGATGGGCCAGCTGCTCGCGGGACCGTTCTGCGCACAGCTGCTCGGCGACCTGGGCGCCGAAGTGATCAAGATCGAGGCGCCGGGCGTCGGCGACGCGATGCGGCAGTGGGGCCAGGAGAAGCCGCACGGCAAGTCGTTGTGGTGGCCGGTGGTCGCGCGGAACAAGAAGTCCGTCACCTGCGACCTGCGAGACGCCGATGGCCAGCGGCTGGCGCGGTCGCTCATCGAGCGGGCGGACATCGTGGTGGAGAACTTCCGGCCGGGGTCGCTGGAGCGCTGGGGCCTCGGCTACGACGTGCTGGCCGAGCGGAATCCTGGCCTGATCCTCGCGCGGGTCACCGGCTACGGGCAGGACGGGCCGTACGCGCCGCGCGCCGGTTTCGGCTCCATCGGAGAGGCCATGGGCGGGCTGCGCTACGTCAGCGGCGACCCGGAGAAACCGCCGTCGCGGAACGGGATCTCCATCGGGGACTCGCTGGCGGCCGTGTTCGCCACGATCGGCGTGCTCGCCGCGTTGCACGCCAGGAAGCAGACCGGTCGCGGGCAGGTCGTGGACTCCGCGATCTACGAAGCGGTGCTGGCGATGATGGAGTCGCTGTTGCCGGAGTGGGAGCTGGGCGGTTACCAGCGCGAGCGCTCGGGGGCGGTGCTGCCGAACGTGGCGCCGAGCAACGTCTACCCGACGCGGGGCGGTGAGCTGGTGCTCATCGCGGCGAACCAGGACACGGTGTTCGCCCGGCTGGCCAAGGTGATGGAGCGCCCGGACCTTGTCGCCGACGAGCGCTACACGACCCACTCCGGGCGCGGCGCGAACGCCGCCGAGCTGGACGCGCTCATCGCGGACTGGACGGCCCGGTTCGACGCGGGCGAGCTGCTCGACCGGCTGCACGAGGCCGGTGTGCCCGCCGGGCGGATCTACACCGCCCGCGACATGTTCGCCGACCCGCACTTCGCGGCGCGAGACGCGATCGTGCGGGTGGCGCACCCCGAGCTGGGGGAGGTGCCGATGCAGAACGTCTTCCCGAAGCTGAGTGCGACCCCGGGACGAGTCCGCAGCGCCGGACCGGAACTCGGCGAACACAACGACGACATCTTCCGCACCGTGCTCGGACTCGACGACGCCGCGATCGCCGGACTCGCCGAGCGCGGCGTCATCTGACCTGCGCGCTTGGCGGAAGCGGTTCTCGCGGCCATACTCTGACTCGGCCAAGGGAAGGAGCAACCGTGCGCCCTGCGAACCGCAAGCTCGTCATCTCGTTCCTCCGTCCGCTCCGGGGCGCGGCCGGTGCCGCGACCGAGCTGCTCGACCGGCTCAACGCCAGGCTCGCCGATGCCGACGCCGAGCGGGTCGCGCCCGAGGAGGAGAAGGCGGACGACGACAAGGTGCTCGCTGTCCGTGAGGCGCGGCAGGCCGCGCTGAAGCGGCGCGACGTCGATCTGGCCGACCGGCTCGCGGCGGTCGAGCAGCAGCTGCTCGGGTCCGGCACGCCGCCGCAGGCCGAGGCCCTGTTTCCGCCACGCTCGGGCAAGTCCGCACGCGACGAGCGCGTCGCCGACATCCGGAACAGGCTGCTCGAGAGGACCAGCCGCCCCGAGGACGACCAGGCCTGACAGGTCAGGCCGGGTGCTGACGCCGGAACACCGCGCGGCTGTCGGGCAAAGTGAGCAGCGCGGAGATCAGGACGACGAAGCCGACGAGCCACGACGTCCACGCCGCGCCGGAGTTATGACCGGCGTACGAGAACAGCCACGGCGCGAGGAACGCCACGACACCGGCCGCCGCCGTCACCCATTCGTCGGCGACGGCACCCGGCGTCGCCAGCGAGCCTAGCGCCAGCCGGACGATCACCACGCCGATGACCACCATGCCCGCCGCCCCGAGGATGCCGCCGTCAACCCACAGCGGCGAGACGGCGAGAAACGCGCCCGCCACGACATTCACCCAGTCGCCGCCGCGTGTCCACGGGGCGCTGCCGACGTCGGACATGGTGCCGAACGTAGGTGGCCAACGGAGCGCGGGGCAGAGTCGAAATGCCCCACTTCGCTGGCCGGTCGCGCGTCGGCTGTCCTACGCTGCCGCTGGAGGTGATCAGGTGCGCATCACGATCACATGGCCGTCCGGGGAAGCCGCGGCGGAGCTGCGTGACACGCCGTCGTCGCGTGCGGTGTGGGACGCGTTGCCCATCGAGTCGCGCGCGCAGACCTGGGGCGACGAGGTGTACTTCGACATCGGGGTCGACCTCGAACTGGAGCCGGACGCGGCGGACGTCGTCGACGCCGGGGCGGTCTGCTACTGGCCGCCCGGCAGCGCGCTGGCGATCCCGTTCGGGCCGACACCCGTTTCCCACGGTGACGAGTGCCGTCTCGCGTCGGCGGCCAACGTGCTCGGCGCACTCGACGGCGATGCGACGGCACTCGCCACGCTCAGCTCCGGCGACGTCATCCGGGTGGCACGCGCCGGCTGACGATCAGGCGGCGTGCCGGATCACGCCACGGATGTTCTTGCCGTCCCGCAGGTCCTGATAGCCCTCGTTGACCTGGTCCAGGGTGTACGTAGACGTGACCAGCTCGTCGAGCTTGAGCTGACCGGCGTCGTAGAGCCGCAGCAGCTTGACGATGTCGTACTGCGGGTTGGCGGACCCGAACAGCGTGCCCTTGATCGTTTTCTCGAACAGGGTCAGCACGGCGCCGGAGACGTGCACGGTGAGCTTCTCCGGGTTCGCCAAGCCGGTCACGATCACCGTGCCGCCCTTGCCCACCACGTCGAAGGCCGCCGACACCACGGCCTCCTCCACCGTTCCCACCGTGATCAGCGCCTGGTCCGCACCCTGGCCCCAGGTCAGCTCGCCGACCTTTTCGGCGGCCTCCTCGGCGGTCGCGAAGGCGTGGGTGGCGCCCATCCGCAACGCGGTGTCCCGCTTGAACTCGACCGGGTCCACCACCACGACGTACTTCGCGCCGGAGTGCGCGGCGCCCTGGACGGCGTTGATGCCGATGCCGCCGATGCCGTAGACGACGGTGGTGTCACCTGCGCGCACCCCGCCCGCGTAGGCGGCGGTGCCCCACCCGGTCGGCACGCCGCAGCCGACCAGCACGGCGGTCTCCAGCGGCAGCCAGTCGTCGACCTTGACCACCGAATGCTGCGAGATGGTGGACCGTTCGGCGAAGGTGCCGAGCATGCACATCGCGCCGAAGTCCTGCCCGCCACCATGGAAGCGGAACGTGCCGTCGGGCATGTGGCCGTCGAGGATGGTGGCGCCCATGTCGCACAGGTTCGACCTGCCCGTGGCGCAGTACCGGCAGGTGCCGCAGTTGGGAATGAAGCTGCACACCACGTGGTCGCCCGGCTTGACCTTGGTGACGCCGGGCCCGACGTCCTCGATGATGCCCGCGCCCTCGTGGCCGCCGACGATCGGGAAGCGCGGCGGCAGATCCCCGTCGGTCAGGTGCAGGTCGGAATGACACAGCCCCGCGGCCGTGTATTTGATCAGTACTTCGCCCGGGCCGGGCCCGTCGAGGTCGAGCTCGACGAGTTCGAAAGGTTTGCCCGTGTCGTATAGAACCGCTGCTTTGGTCTTCATGGCGACTCGCCTTTCGTGCGTGAACGCGCTGGTGACTTGCAGTGGTCTCGAAGGGCAGCGTGGCGGGAGCGACAACGCTGTCACTGGCCGAGGCCATCGTTCATTGTCGCCGCAGGGCAGCGCCGTGAATACCGCCTAACGCGGATTCCGCTCACCCGACAGGTGGTTCGCTGCGTCTAGCGAGGCGGCGCTCAGCTCGGCCACGCAGCCGGGACAGGTCTGGTCGGCCGGCATGGGGTCGGCGCACTCCGGGCAGGCGTGCGCGGGGAAGTCGTCCAGGTCGCCGGGAAAGATAGGAAGTGACATCTCCGCTCCTTCAGGTGTGCCTCCATCGGCTTCAACGACCCAGGTCGCCACAGGATGCGTGGTATGTCCTTATTTTGTGCGTCTCGGTCGCTGGCATCAGGGACCAACGGCTCTAGATCACGTCCGGTGTTCCTGGTGAGATTGGCTCGTCATGGGAGGTGACGATGCGGTTCACGGATCGGGCCGAGGCCGGCCGCAAGCTCGCAGGCGAACTCAACCGGCTGCGGGGTGGCGATCTGGTCGTGCTGGGGCTGCCGCGCGGTGGCGTGCCGGTCGCCTTCGAGGTCGCTCGTGCGCTCGGCGCGCCGCTGGACGTGATCGTGGTCCGCAAGCTCGGCCTGCCGTACCAGCCGCAGCTCGCGATGGGCGCCATCGGTCCCGGCGGGGTGCGAGTGCTCAACACCGCCGTGGTGCGGGCCGCTCGCGTCAGCGCGGAGGAACTGCGAGCCATCGAGGACGCCGAGCGCGCCGAGTTGCGGCGGCGGGTCGCCCGGCTCCGGCAGGGGGAGCGGCCACGGTGGGCCGCCCGGTTCCGCCTCGGCGCACCGGAGCTGTCGCTGCGGGACAAGACCGCGCTGATCGTCGACGACGGCGTCACTACCGGCGCGACGGCACGAGCCGCCTGCGAGGTCGCCCGCGCGCAGGGCGCGGCGCGAGTGGCGTTCGCCGTGCCGGTCGGGAAACCGCACGCCGTCGCCGGCTTGCGTAGCGCGGCGGACGACGTCGTGTGCCTGGAAACGCCGGAGTGGTTCATCGCCATCGACACCTGGTACGCCCGGTTCGACCAGGTCACCGACAGCCAGGTCGTCGACCTGCTCCGCCAGGCACGCCCGCGAGTTCCGCAGCCACAGCCGCATCACCGGACCGTCACCACAGGCCAGGCCGCCGAGGCCCGCTGAGGTCGTTCCGCCGGCCGAGGGTTAGCACCCGCTACGCCGTGCCGGCGATGGCGCGACGGAAGGTCTCCTCGACGTCGGCCTTGCTCGGCAGGTCCGGCCGCAGCACGTTCTGCATGAGCAGGCCGCAGAGCAGCGTGCCGAGCATGCGCCCGGTCGGCCGATCGGTCAGCGCGATGAGCACATCGGACAGTGCGCTGTCCCACGCGACGGCGGCCTGTTGCAGGTGCGGACGGTGCAGCGCGAGCACATACAGGTTGTACTCGGCGAGTGTCTGTTCGCGACGCTCACCGATCGACTCGATCACGTAGTCGGCCAGCGCGGACGCCACGTCATCGCCGTCGTCGAGACCGTTCGCCCACGCCTGCAGCTGACCGATCCCGGCCTCGGCGGCCTTGTCCAGCGCGGCGGCGATCAGCTCCTCCAGGCTCGCGAAGTGGTACGTGGTCGAGCCGAGCGGGACACCCGCCATCGCCGCGACCTTGCGGTGGGTGAGTGAGTCGATGCCGTGCTCGGCGATCACCGCGACGGCCGCGCGGGCGATCCGGTCTCTGCGATCCGGGTCGTTGGGACCGCGCTGCCTGCGCTTGGGAAGTACCGGCTGGGACGTGACCTCGGCGGTCCTACTCGGCCCTGCGTCAGCAGCATTCACCGGCGGCACCCCGCACATTTTGGATATGGACGTCAGTACATAACTGTGTATAAGATTGTACCGACATAGCGTGCAAAACAGGAACACGCGATCGAGGTTCACATGAGGGACCTATTCATAGCCGGCCGGTGGGTCGACGGCACGTCCCCGGCGAAGGTCTCCCGCCGCGCGGTGATCAATCCCTGCGACGGCAGCGAGCTGACGACCGTCTCCGAGGCCGGGCCCGCCGATGTCGACGCCGCCGTCGCCGCCGCCCGCCGCGCCTTCGACACCGGACCGTGGCGCGCCACGCAGGCGGCCGAGCGCGGCGAGCTGCTGCGTGGTGTCGCCGAGCTCCTCGCGCGCAACCGCGAGACCCTCGCCCGGACCGAGAGCCTGGACACCGGCAAGACCCAGGCCGAAGGCCGGATCGACGTCGACGACGTCGCCGCGGTGTTCCGCTACTACGCCAACCTCGCGGCCGCCAACGCCGGCCGCGTCGTGGACACCGGCAACGCCGACGTGGTGAGCCGCATTGTCTACGAGCCGGTCGGGGTGTGCTCGTTGATCGCGCCGTGGAACTATCCGCTGCTGCAGATGTCGTGGAAGGTCGCGCCCGCGCTGGCGGCGGGCAACACCATGGTGATCAAGCCGAGCGAGGTCACCCCGCTCACCACGATCGAGCTGGTGCGACTCACCCAGGAGGCCGGCGTTCCGGCAGGGGTGGTCAACCTCCTGCTCGGCGGCGGCGCCAACGTCGGCGCGCCGATGGTGTCACACCCGGACGTCGACCTTGTCTCGTTCACCGGCGGGCTGGAGACCGGCAAGAAGATCATGTCGATGGCCGCCGACGGCGTGAAGCGCGTCGCCCTCGAGCTCGGCGGCAAGAACCCGAACGTGGTGTTCGCCGACGCCGACTTCGACACCGCCGTGGACTACGCGCTGGCGGCGGCGTTCGCGCACTCCGGTCAGGTGTGCTCAGCGGGCTCGCGGCTGATCGTGCAATCGGAGATCCACGACGACTTCGTGGCCGAGCTGGCCCGGCGCGCCGACCTGATCCGGCTCGGCGACGGCCTCGACCCCGCGACCGAGTGCGGGCCGCTGTCGTCGGCCGAGCACCGCGAGAAGGTGGAGCGCCACATCGCGCAGGCCGTCGAGGACGGCGCGCGGCTGGTCGTCGGCGGTGCGAGGCCGGCGGAGCCGGAGTTGAAGGATGGGTTCTTCCTGCGGCCGACGGTGTTCGCCGACTGCGATCGGGAGATGCCGATCGTGCAGGAGGAGGTCTTCGGCCCGGTCGTGACGGTGGAGCGGTTCGACACCGAGGCCGAGGCGATCCGGCTGGCCAACGACACCGACTACGGCCTGGCGGGCGCGGTGTGGACCTCGGACGCGGGCCGCGCCGAGCGGGTGTCCGGCGCGCTGCGGCACGGCACGGTCTGGATCAACGACTTTCATCCGTATCTGCCGCAGGCCGAGTGGGGTGGGTTCGGCAAGTCCGGCATCGGCCGCGAGCTGGGTCCGTCCGGTTTGGACGAGTACCGGGAGGCCAAGCACATCTACCACAACATCAACCCGGCGCCGATGCGCTGGTTCGCGGGAGAGGAAACCGCATGACGGAGAAATACGACTACGTCATCGTCGGCGGCGGCTCGGCGGGCTGCGTGCTCGCCAACCGGCTCTCCGCCGACCCCAACACGAGTGTGCTGGTGTTGGAGGCGGGTAGGCCGGATTGGATCTGGGATCCGTTGATCCATATGCCGGCGGCGTTGACGATGGTGATCGGCAACCCGCTGTATGACTGGCGGTACGAGTCCGAGCCGGAGCCCTACATGGGCGGGCGCCGGGTGTATCACGGCCGGGGCAAGGTGCTGGGCGGGTCCAGCTCGATCAACGGCATGATCTTCCAGCGCGGCAACCCGCTCGACCTGGAACGCTGGGCCGCC